>CAZYVL010000127.1:0-6731 GCA_964651005.1 uncultured Chthoniobacteraceae bacterium
TCAACATCCAGATGATCTCCACCTCGGAGATCAAGATCGCCGTCGTTATCGACGAGACGAAGGCCGCCGACGCGGCCAATGTCGTACACGAGGCGTTTGGCCTCGCGGGCGAAGCCGGGGCGTAGCCCGATCCTTTCCACAGCCTCTCGCTTTTCCAAAACCGTGCCCGCCGCAAAGCGCGGCGGACACCAGCTTTGGAAGGGAATCAGGCTACCATCAGGCGCACGGCAAACAGTCGTCGAGCCATCCGAGCAACTGCCCGATGCTCTCCTGCGTCTCGTCGCCCATGTTGGAGATGCGGAAGGTCTTCCCCTTGATCTTTCCGTAGCCGCCGTCAATGACGGCATGATGGCGCTCCTTGAGCTTCGCGTTGAACGCGGCCACGTCGATTTCGCGGCTGTTCCGCACGCAGGTCAGCGACCGGGAGCGGAACCCCTCCGGCGCGAAAAACTCGAACCCGTTGCGCTCCACCCAGTCGTGCACCATTGCGTTGAGCTTCGCGTGCCGGGCGTGGCGCGCCTCCACTCCCTCGGCGAAAATCTCCTCCAGCTTCGACTGGAGCGCGTAGATGTGGGAGATGCACGGCGTGCTCGGCGTCATGTTATCGGCCTGGTTCTTGCGGAATTCCAGGAAATCGAAGTAGTACCCCCGGTCGGCCATCGTCGCGGCGCGGGCGAAGGCGCGCTCCGAGACGGAGAAAAGGGCCAGCCCCGGCGGCAACGCGAGCGCCTTCTGGCTGCCGGTCAGCAGCACGTCGATGCCGAGTTCGTCCATCGGGATCGGCACGACCGAAAAGGAGGAGACGCTATCGACGATGAGGAGCACATCCGGGTATTTGCGCACGACGGCGCACAGTTCGGGGAGCGAGTTCATCACCCCGGTGGAAGTTTCGTTATGGATGAGCGTCACGGTGTCGAACTCACCGCTCGCCAGCTTCGCGTCGAGCGCCTCGGGCGGGACAGGCTGCCCCCACTCGACCTGCAATCCCTCCGCCTGCTTGCCGCAGCGGCGCGAGACGTCGAGCCATTTGTCGGAAAACGCGCCGCACATGCAGTTGAGCACTTTTTTGGCGACGAGATTGCGGATCGCCCCTTCCATCACGCCCCAGGCCGAGGAGGTGGAGAGAAAGACCGGCTGCGCGGTACCGAAGAGCGCCTGGAGCTGCGGCTGGATGGCTCCGTAGAGGGCTTTGAAATCGTTGCTGCGGTGGCCGATCATCGGCTTGCAAAACGCCGCGAAGGTCTTCTGCGAAACCTCCACGGGGCCGGGAATGAACAGTTTGGTATGAGGCATGTGGTAAATGGGTTCGGATAAAACTCAAACAGACTCGGATGGACCCGGAATCTTCTCCGTGCCCCCGGGCTCAGTCCCCCAAGGGCCGGAGCAGGGAGAGTAACGGGAACCGGGCGTTTTGGAAAATTCTAATTGTTGTGCCCGGAAATTATTCGGCCCGGCACCCCCGCCCTACTCCCAGATAAAATGCTCCAGCCGCAGTTCGCTGGCGCGTTTTTCGGCCTCCGCGGCGCGGGGGCCTTCCAGGGCGGCCATTTTCCGGTAGACCGCGATGGCGCTCTTCCACTGGCTGCGCGCCTCGCAGAGCCGCCCGGCGTCGAAGCCCGCCTTGTAAAACCAGTAATACTCCCCGGGGTGCGCCAGCCCCTCGGCGAGAACGTCGTAGTACGCCGCCAGCGCCTCCTCGGGCCGCTCCAGCGTTTCCAGCAGCCGCCCCTTTTCGCAAAGCGCCTGGCTGCGCCACGGGGCGCCCAGGTCCGGCTCCGCCGCGAGGTGTGTGTAGAGGTCAAGCGCCTGTTCGGAGAGGGCGCGGTCCTTTTCCCCGAGTTCGGCCAGGTTGGCGGCTTTCCCGGCCAGCGCCGCGAAACGGATTTCGGCGGGCGGCTCCCCGCGCAGGATCGCGTCGTAGAGCGAGATCGCCTCGGTCTGTTTGCCCAGGCGGTTGTACGCCACCGCCTGCTGGAGCCGCGCGTGGAACTTGAGCGGGCCGTTGATCTTGGCGACCTCCTCGAACAGCTCGATGGCGCGGTCCACGGCCCCTTCGCTCATCTGCTTCATGGAAGCCTGCCCCGCCAGGAAATAGGCCGCTTCCACGAGCGGCGAGGCGGGGCTTTCGCGCACGAGCGTCTCGAACTGCGTCTGCGCCCCGGCGAAATCGCCCGTGCGGAAGCAGACCTGCCCGAGTTTCATCCAGACTTCCGCCCGCCGGGCCGTCTGCGGGTAATGCTCCAGGAACGCCTGGCAAAGCGCGATGACCTTCGCGTCGTCACGCGGTTTGGCGGCGTCCGCGGCGTCCGCCAGGAACAGGGCGAGGTAATCGGCACGCTCGCGCGCTTGCGGTGAAGGAGCGGAAGCGGGGGACTCCTCTGCTCCCACGCGGTTGACCGCTTGCAAGATTCTGGAGGCTCCCTGCGCGTCGTTCCCGGCGAAGCGCAACTCCGCCAGGGCGATCCGGGCCTCGGCGGCCCTCGGGTTATCGCCAAAGTCGTGGAGAAACTCCCGCAGCGTCGCCTCGGCCTCCGCCGCGTGCGCCGGACCTTGCCGCGCCTGGAGCAGCCCTTCCTCCAGGATCAGCTCGCGCCGGTAGCGGCTCCCGGGCAAGCGCGCGCTCAGTTCCCGGTAGTCCGCGAGGAAGCGCGGGAGATTCCCCTGGTGCAGCCACGAGAGGGCGGAGTTGAAGAGGGCGCGCTCCCAGAGCGCGGGCGCGTGCTCACCCGCCGCGCGGAAGACCGTCGCGGCAAGGACGTACTCCCCCTGCTGGAAGGAAACGGTTGCGGAAGCCATCTCGATCTCCGCGCGTTCCCGGGGATCGCGGCTGGCGCGCATGGCCGCTTCGAGCGCCTTCTGCGCCTGCGCGTACTGCTTTGCCTCGCCCAGAAGCTCTCCGCGCAAACGGAGCGCGGCGGCGAGCAGCGGATGGCGCGGGAAGCGCCCGGGGTAATCCTCCAGCGCCCGCAAGGCACGCTCGGGCTTGCCCGCCCGGCGCTTCGCCCGCGCCAGATAGTACGCGGCAAACCCGGCCCGCTCCTCCGGCTCGCGCGCGGCCCATTTCTCCAGCTCGGAATCCGACGCGTTCTCCTCCCCGGCGTAAATGGCATCGAGCCGGGCGAAGACCTCACCCAGCCGGGGGTTCTCCGGGTAGCGCCAGATGAACTCTTCGAGCAGGTCATCCGCCGTGGTCAGCCCGCTCAACCGCGCGCGCGAGTCGCTCATGCCGAGCAGCGCGCCGGTGACGAGGTTGATCGTCAGGCCGGGGGTGGAGGAGGGATCGCGCTGAAGGCTCTCGAAGTGCTCCAGCGCGGCGGCGGGGCGGTCCTGCGCGAGCAGCAGCCGCGCCTCGACGTAGTGCTTCCAGTTCGCGGCGGCAGGCGTCCCGGCCCGCAGGCTGGCGAGCAGCCGGGAGCAACGCTCCAGCGCGCCCCCTTCCAGATAAAACTCTGCGAGCCGGAGGCGGACGGTGGAGCCGGGATCGGGATTCGGGGCTTGGGCCTCTGCTTCGGTTTGCAGGGCGCTCTCCAGCGTGGCGATCGCCTCCGGGAGCCGGTGCAAGGCATGGAGCGACTCCGCCTTCCCCAAGGTGGCGAGGCGCTCCCTTTTTCCACCGGGATGCGCTTCCAGCACCGCCCCGTAGAGCGCGAGCGCCTTTTCCCACTTGCCCAGCGCCGCATTGGCGCGGGCCTCCAGCAGTGGCGCGTCCAGCGGCGGCACGCCGGAACGCTCGCACTCCGCCAGCGCCTCTCCCGGACGCCCCGCGGCGAGGAGCGCCTGGACGAGGGCTTTCCGGGCCGCCTTCTCCTGCGCCGGGTCGAGCGGCGCGGCCAGCCGCTCGCGCAGCTTCACGATGGCGACCTCCGGCACGCCGCTCTCCAGCGGCTCGATGGCGCGCTCCAAGGCTGTATTGGCCGCATTGGCCGCATTGGTCGTATTGGTCGCGTCCGCAGCCGTGGCGGCAGCGGCGGCGAAAACCGCGACGGCGGAAAGCGCGGCGGCGTATCGGAACGAAGCGGCGTTCATGATGGCGGGAGCATCCTCTTCAAATACCGCCCCGTGTGGCTGATCTCAAGCGCGGCGATCTCCTCGGGCGTCCCCTCCCCGACGATCTCCCCGCCCTCTTCGCCCCCTTCCGGCCCCATGTCGAGCACCCAGTCGGCGCATTTAATCATCTCCAGGTTGTGCTCGATGACGATGAGGGTGTTGCCGCTATCCCGCAGCTTGAGGAGGACTTCCAGCAGCTTGTGGATGTCGGCGAAGTGGAGGCCCGTCGTCGGCTCGTCGAGGATGTAGACCGTGCGCCCGGTCGCTTTTTTGGCGAGTTCGGCGGCGAGCTTCACCCGCTGCGCCTCGCCGCCGGAGAGCGTCGTCCCGGCCTGCCCGAGCCGGACATAGCCCAGCCCCACATCCTCCAGCGCCACAAGCCGGTCGGAGATCGTCGCGACGCTGCGGAAAAACCGCGCCGCCTCGTCCACGGTCATCTCCAGCACGTCGGCGATGTTCTTCCCCTTGTAGGTGATCTCCAGCGTCTCGCGGTTGTAGCGCCGCCCCCGGCAGACCTCGCACTCCACGTAAACATCCGCGAGAAAGTGCATCTCGATCTTGATGACCCCATCGCCCTCGCAATGTTCGCAGCGCCCCCCCTTGACGTTGAAGGAGAAGCGCCCCTGGCCGTAACCACGCACGCGCGAGGCCGGGAGCTGCGCGAAGAGCGCACGGATCGGCCCGAACGCGCCGGTGTAAGTGACCGGGTTGGAGCGCGGCGTGCGGCCGATGGGGGTCTGGTCGATCACGATCGCCTTGTCCACCTGGTCAAGCCCGAGCAGGCCGCCATGTTTCCCCGGGCGGTCCTTGGAGCGGTAGAAATGCCGGAAGAGCGCGCGGCGCAGGATGTCGTCCACGAGCGTCGATTTCCCGCTGCCGGAGACGCCGGTGACACACGTAAAGCAGCCGAGCGGGAAGGAGGCAGTGATGTTCTTGAGGTTGTTCTCCGTGGCGTCCACCACGCTGAGCCAGCCGCTGGAGAGCCGCCGCTTGTCGATGGCGAGTTCGCGCCGGCCCGGCGGCGTGACGCGGCGACGCGGCACCGGGATGTTCAACCGCCCGGAGAGATAATCAGCGGTGAGCGAGCCCGGCGTGGCGAGCACCTCTTCCAGCGTCCCCTGCGCGACGAGATGGCCGCCGCGCACCCCGGCCCCCGGCCCGAGGTCGAGCAGATGATCGGCGGCGCGGATGGTGTCTTCGTCATGCTCGACGACGATCACGGAGTTGCCGAGATCGCGCAGCCGCCGCAGCGTGCCGATGAGCCGGTCGTTATCGCGCTGGTGCAGGCCGATGCTCGGCTCATCGAGCACGTAGAGCACCCCCGCCAGCCCGGAGCCGATCTGCGTGGCGAGCCGGATGCGCTGCGCCTCGCCGCCGGAGAGCGTGCCGCTCTCGCGGTCGAGGTTCAGGTAGCCGAGGCCGACTTCATCGAGAAAATCGAGCCGCGCGAGGATTTCACGCAGCACCTCCTCCGCGATGATCTGCTGCGGGGCGGTGAGCGGCAGGTCTTTCAGGAAACGCTTGGCGGCACGAATGGTGAGGCCGCACACCGCCTGGATGCCGAGGCCCGACCCCTCCTCGCCCAGCGTGACGGCGAGGATCTCCGGCTTGAGCCGCGCGCCGTGGCAGACGGAGCAGGGGCGGCGCGTCATGAACGCGCGGATGCGGTGCCGCGTCAGCTCGCTCTCGCTCTCTTCGTGAAGGCGGTGAAGCTGCCGCACGACCCCTTCGAACGCTTTGGTGGCGCGCGTCCGCTTGAGGGCATCGCCCCAGACGATCTCGATCTCCCGCTCGCCCGTTCCGTGAAAGAGCGCCTCCTTGAACGCGGCGGGAAGCTCCGCAAAGGGGACATCCATCGGCGCTTTGTACGCCCGCGCCAGCGACGCGAGCAGCCCGGCGTAGTATTTCTGCATCCGCTTGCCCGCGCGCGCCCACGGCACGACGGCCCCCTGCTCCAGCGTCTTTTCCGGGTCAGGGCAGATCAGCTCCGGGTCGCACACCGCCTCCACTCCCAGCCCGTGGCAGGCCGGGCAAGCGCCGAGATGGCTGTTGAAGGAAAAATGCTTCGGGGTGAGCCGGGGGATGGTAAAGCCGGTTTTGGGGTTGGCGAAATCGGTGGAATACCGGTGCTCGCTCCACGCCTCCTGCCCCCGCGCCTGCGCGAGCGCGATCAGTGCGCCGCCACCCCACTTGAGCGCCGTCTCCACGGAATCCGCGAAACGCTGCCGCGCCCCGTCGCGGACGACCACGCGGTCCACCACCGCCTCGATGGAGTGCGCGCGGGCGCGGTCGAGCCGGACCGGCTGCTGCGGGTTGCCGAGTTCGACCAGTTCCCCGTCGATGCGCGCGCGGATGAACCCCTCACGCTTCACTTTTTCGAGCACGTCGCGGAACTCCCCGTTCTGCGCCTGCACCAGCGGGGCCAGGAGCATCACCTTCGTCTCCGGGGGGAACGCCAGGAGCGCGTCCACGATGGTCTGCACGGTCTGCTTGTAGATCGGTTCGCCGGTGGCCGGGTCGTGCGGCTGGCCGATGGCGGAGAAGAGGACGCGCAGGTAGTCGTAGATCTCCGTCGTGGTGGCGATGGTCGAGCGCGGGTTGCTCGCCGAGCCGCGCTGCTCGATGGCGATGGCGGGGGAAAGCCCCTCGATGAAATCGACATCGGGCTTCTGCATCTGGTCGAG
>CAZYVL010000128.1:0-3804 GCA_964651005.1 uncultured Chthoniobacteraceae bacterium
GCGTCATTCATTCAGGATGCAGGAAAAGGTTTGATAATGAAATCAAAAGGGGGGCGGATTGCAAATATATTATTGTATTCCGATAACAATCCTGGCGAAGAGCATGGAAAGAAAGGTGGAAACTCTTATGTTGCTGTTATTAATTTGAAACGAGGTGCGGCCCAACCGCCGATGCTTATCGTTTTTTTCAATTTGCTCCCAATGAGGCGGTTTTTTTACTGCTCCCGTAATGACTAGGTCTGACTCAACGGCTTCTTTATTCGATCTTGCATTGGCAGAACGAGACAAATCGGCGAGATAAGTCAGGTAATATCCTTGGAGCGGCAGTTTGGCGGGGACGTACAGGGCCGCCGGATCGTCATTGCAGTGACGCCGAGAATTCCCGGACCGCCAGGGGAGCGAGGAGAGCCAGGGGAGCTGGACTTGACCTCGGTTTCCAAGCTCCTCCTCCCGGAAATCGACGAGGATGGAAGGAGCGGGTACTGGAGAGACCGGGTGGAAGCCTTGGAGGCGAAACCGCAGGCGGTAATCGTCACGCTGACCGGCGTGGGCACACGAGTCGAATGGGCCTGGAATCAGGTTGTCGAGGCCGTGAGTGCTCCGTGACTCTCGAAACCGAGGCGCGCATCACGGCTCCGGGCGGAGCGTGATGTCTTCCGTGCCGAAGGGGATTCCCGGGGAGCGGTTGAAGGGGGCGCTCAGTGGAATATCGGAGGGCCGTTTCGCCCCGTTGCGGCGGGCGTCGCGTTCGGCGGCGCGGATCTCGAAGGTCATCTCCCGGTCTCCGCGCCAGACGGTGACGGGGACGGAGTCCCCGGCGGTGAGAAAGAAGGAGGCGTGGATCACATCATCGGGCGAAGCCACGGGTACGTCGCCGATTTTCACAACGATGTCGCCGGGGTGCACGCCCGCTTCGAGAGCGGGAGTTTTCTCCAGCACGTCCTCCACCCGCGCCGTCGAGCCGTGAACCGGGTCGCCCGTGGCTTTGGCGACTTTGATTCCGAGCCACCCCGGGCGTATTTTTCCAAAGCGGAGATAGTCGCGCCGCACTTTTTCTGCGGCTTCGACAGGAAGGGCGAAGCAGGAGGTGCCCCCGTCGATGCTGCTGATGATGACACCGACGACCTCGCCCCGCATGTTAAGCAGCGGCGCGCCTCCCTCGCCCCGCTGCACCGCGACGTTGGCGCGGATATGCTGGGTGGCGAAGTAGCGCCCAAGATGCTTCACGCTGAACCCGGCGACCATGCCGAAGTTCGGCGTCAGCGGCAGCTCCGCCGGATAGGCGATCGTCATCACCGGCGCGGCGACGGAGAGCGCGGTCGATTTCCCCAGGGCAAGAAACGGGGTCGGCTTGGCGGGTTTGTCGATTTGCAGGACGGCGATGCCGCTGCGGCAGTCGGCCACCAGGCGGCGCGCCGGATATTTGGCATCTCCCGCCGTCACGATGATGCCCGCGCTCTCTCCGCCGACCGAATAGGAGGTCAGCAGCGTGCCGTCCGGGTCGATGAAAAAGCCGGTGCCGCAAAGCTGGCCAGCCTGGTCGGAAGCCTCGATCTTTACCACCGCCGCGCGGTTCGCCCGGAAGACGGCGCGGACCTCTTCGGAGAGCGCGTCGGCGACGCTTTCCGCCCGGCAGGGGAGCGTGGCGGCGCAGGCGGCCACGGCGAGGCAGGCGGCGAGGCTAGAAACTAGACGGCGGCTCATAGCTGGCAGGCCGCGTGTCCAGGATGTAGCGCGGATACTCGCGCGGAACGGGCTGGCTGAAGGACGCGGCATCGACGGAGAAAGGGTCCGGGAACCGGATCTCGGAGTTCAGCGAGAACCGCGCGACCGCAGGCTCCGACCCGGAGGCCATCTGCACGGGGAGATCGGCGGACGGGCGGCCTTGTGCTGACGGGAGCGAGGGGAGCGACGGGAGCGACGGGAGCGACGGGAGCCGTAGCGTTGGCCCGGTCGCCACTGCGACGACGGGAAACGACTCGCCCCCGGGGTTGCGGAGCATGTGGACCGTGAACACAGTGGCCACGGCAAGCACGGCCGCGCTGGCCCCCGCGTAGGCGAACTGGGCCGGGGCGAAGCGGAGGCCAAGCCCGTGAGCGAGATCGCCCAGACGCGCCTGCATCCGCTCCATCCCGATCCGCCACGCCGGGCGGTGGAGCATCTCCGCGCGCTGGCGCTGCTGGAACTCCCGCAAAAACGTTTCGAAATACTCGGGCGGCGGCTGTTCGTTCCGCTTCATGCGGAGGAGCTTCGAAACCGGGCTGATGTCTTCTTCGGGCATGGGAATTTGGGATTCGTGGCGGGGTGGGGGACCAACCGGAAATTTTATCGGAACTCCTCCAGGAAGTTTTGCAGTTGCCGGTGCGCGTAAAAAAGGCGGGAGCGGACGGTCCCCTCGGAGACGCGGAGAATCTTGGCGATTTCAGCGTGTGGCATCCCCTGAATATCGAACATCGTGACCACGGCTCTATGGTCGTGAGACAGCCTTTTCATCGCTTCGTTCAATCTCTTCTGGAGTTCCACCAGGTCGGCCTCCCGCACGGGGTTGCTGTTGGAGGTCAGTTCGATGAATTCCTTGTCGTTCTGCACGCCGGAGTCGGTGTCGTCCAGGCTCATGTGGCGGCGGCGACCGCGCTTCTTGAGGAAGTTGATCGTCATGTTCACGGCGATCGTGTGGACCCAGGTGTAGAAGCTCGATTTGCCGCGAAACCCGGCGATGGAGCGGTACGCCTTGGCAAAGATGTCCTGGAGCAGGTCGTTGGTGTCCTCGTGGTTGGAGGTCATGTTGTAGACCAGCCCGTAGAGACGCGGGGAATACTTCACCACCAGGGCGTCGAACCCCTCCGGGTCGCCCGCTTGCGCGCGGGCGACCAGCGGGGCGTCTTCGTTGGGCGGAAGTTCCTCGGCCATGCTCGCCGAGGTTGCTACCAGTTTCTCCCGCAGCCCGGCAACAAGATTGGCAGCGGGGTTCGAGGCCAGGGGGTGCACGGGGTTGGGAAAAAAGGGAAGGGAGAGAGCCGTTAGTTGCGGCGCTGCGCGATCATCAGCAGGTAGAGCAGGTTGCCGAGCGCGGCGACGAAGGCGGCCACGTAGGTGAGCGCGGCGGCGTCGAGCACCCGCTTGACGCCGAGGGCCTCCGCCCCCGGCTGGACGATCCCCATCTGGCCCAGGATGATCTTGGCCCGGCGCGAGGCGTCAAACTCCACCGGCAGGGTGACGAGCGAGAAGAGCGTGATGACCGTGTAGCAGACGATGCCGATCTTGATGAGGCCGAGCATCCCGAAGAGCAGGCCGCCGAAGATGACAAAGGGGAGGATCTGCGAGGCGAACTGCGTCACCGGGACGATGGCCATCCGCGCCTTGAGCGGGGCGTACGCCCGGGCGTGCTGGATGGCGTGCCCGGTTTCGTGCGCCGCCACGCCGAGCGCGGCGAGCGAGGGGCTGTGGTAGACATCGCTGGAGAGGCAGAGCCGCTTGTGCATCGGGTCGTAGTGATCGCCGAGCATCCCGTTGATCTCGGCCACCTGCACGTCGCGGATTCCCGCGGCGTCGAGGATATGCCGCGCGGTATCGGCCCCGGTCATGTTGGCGGTCCCCCGCACCTTGCTATAGCGGGAAAAGGCGCTCTTGACCCGGAACTGGGCCGCCAGCCCGAGCAGCAGCGGGACGAGGATCAGGATGAAGTAGAGCGAAAAGTTGGACATCATGGGTGTGGTGGGATGGCGAAAGGGGTTTTGAAGGGGTTTTTGAAAGGGTTTTGAAAGGGTTTTGAAAGGGTTTTGAAAGGGTTTTGAAAGGGTTTTG
>CAZYVL010000128.1:3904-6654 GCA_964651005.1 uncultured Chthoniobacteraceae bacterium
AAAGGGTTTTGAAAGGGTTTTGAAAGGGTTTTGAAAGGGTTTTGAAAGGGTTTTGAAAGGGTTTTGGCTGTAACAGGTCGGGCGGATTCCCGCGCCACGGAAGGCAGACGCCGCGACCGCCCCGCGCGTTCAATCTTGGAGCAAGATAACCCGCCTTCGCCCGCTGGCAAGACCAAGACCAGGCTGGAGTCGTTCGGCACCCCCGGCGCTCCGGCTTTGATTTGTGGAACAAGATCAGCAATACTCCCGCGATGCACACTTGGTTCTTCGATGCCGCGGTCATCTTCGCCTACTTCCTGGCGGTCATCGGGATCGGCCTCTACAAAGGGCGCGGGAGCCGGGACATGGAGTCGTTCGCCGTCGGGGACCGGAACATCCCGTGGTGGGCCGTGCTGGCGTCGATCATCGCCGCCGAAACCAGCGCGGCGACCTTCCTGGGCGCGCCCAACGAGGGGTACGAGAAGCGCAACTTCCTCTACGCGCAGATGGCCATCGGCACGATCCTCGCGCGCGTGATCGTCGCCTACGTCTTCATCAAGCCGTACTACGACTACCGGGTGATCTCGATCTACGAGTTCATCCGCATCCGCTTCGGCGAGCGGACGAAGAACTGGGCCTCGGCGGTCTTCCTCTTCACCCGCGCGCTCGCCAGCGGCACGCGGCTCTACGTCGCGGCGATCATTTTGGTGATCGGCTACGAAATGTTCACCGGGCAGACGCTCACGCTCTGGCAGCAGCTCGCCACGTACGTCGCCGCGCTCTCCTTCCTGACCGTCGCCACGGCCATCTACACGACGCTCGGCGGGATCAAGGCGGTCGTCTGGACTGACGTGATCCAGGCTTGCGTGATGTTCGGCGGGCTGGGGTTCGCGATCTGGACGCTGCTCAATGGCCTCCCCGGCGGGTGGCACGCGGCGCTCACGCAGTTCACCGGCGCGAAGGATCTCGCGTTTTTTGACTCCGGCATCGACCTCAAGCTCTCGTTCCTCGGGAACCTCCGCGCCAACCTGGAGTCCGAGTACACGATCTGGGCGGCCCTCTTCGGCGGGGTCTTCCTGACGATGGCGACGCACGGCACCGACCAGGACATGGTGCAGCGGATGCTCACGGCCAAGGATTACCACCGGAGCCGCCTGGCGGTGATCCTCTCCGGGCTGGCGGACATCCCGCTGGTGCTCTGTTTCCTGTTCGTGGGGGTGCTCCTCTGGGTCCACTACGGCAATCCCGAGCAGCACAACCCGTTCGCCTATTATATCCTGCACGAAATGCCGCCCGGCGTGCGCGGCCTGCTCGTAGCAGGGGTGTTCGCGACGGCGATGGGGTCGCTCTCCACCGCGCTCAACGCGCTGGCGACAAGCTTCACCAAGGACTGGTACGTCCCGTACATCCAGCCCGGCGCGAGCCAGCGGGAGATTGTCTCCGCCGCCCGCCGCGCCACGGTCGCCTTTTCCATCGTGCTGGTCCTCATCGGCGCGGGCACCGCCTATGCCGTGCTCATCCTGCATTCCCGGATCATCCCGATCGTGCTCGGGATCTTCGGCTACACGTACGGCTCGCTCCTGGGGATCTTTCTCGTGGGGATGCTCACCCGCACGCGCGGGAGCGAGCGGGGGAACATCCTGGCGATGATCGTCGGGTTTTTCGTGGTCGCCCTTTTCAGCGACCTGCACAACGACCTCTGGCGGCTGCTGCACGCCAGCAGCGAGGCGGTCCTCTGGAAGCCGGATTGGCTCCCTGTCGTCGGGTTTCCGTGGCGCATCACCATCGGCACCGTCGTCACGTTCGTGATCGCGATCCTCTTCCAGACGCCCGAGGAGCAGGTGCGCGCCGCGCAGGAGCACATCCGCGCGCACGCCGCCCCTGGCGCTTCCCCGTCCGTGTAGGGGGGCAGCCCGGCGAAGGCGGGGATCAGGCAAATCCCGAGGGGGCAAAATGCCGTTGGGGCGCGGTGGCAAGCCCCTTCTTTTCCGCATCCGCCAATAAAGTTATTCGCGAACCGGGCTTTTTTCTTGTCCCGGTTTTTCCCGCTGACTAATCTCACGCCGCTCGGCGGGTGAGAGGCCAGCCGCCTGTGAATAACTTGTGAACAAGAACCAAAAACCGCTCCAGACGATCCGTAAAGCGCGAAGCCCCTTGGGGAGAGGCTTCGGCGCGCTTTGCCGGGCGGAAAGCCTTTCGGCAAGCGTGTTCCACGCGTTCTCGCGTCGTAAGTGCCTCGCGCTCAAGGGGTTGCGAACAAGCCTCCGCCGTGGGCCGGAACCGGGGTGCTCCGAACGCGGAAGAACGCGGGGCGGGGCGGGTGCGGGGGCCACCGGAGTGGCGGGGCGCGGCGCACGGCCAGGGAGGGATTTTTAATGACTGTGGATAAATCACCTATGCAAGAGAATTTTGCCTTGATCTGGAAGCACATCGCCGACGCGATCCGGCCCGAAGTGAGCGCCGACACGTTCCAACGCTGGTTCAAGGCGATCGCGATGCTGCATGCCGACGAGGCGGAGATCACCTTGCGGGTGCCCAATAACATTTACCAACTCTGGATCGAGACGAACTACCTCGCCCTGCTCCAGTCGGCGGTCCTGACGGTGCTCGGCAGCCCCCGCGCGATCAAGTTCACCGTGGGCGAGCCGCCGGAGAAAGCCGCCGGGGAAGAGGCCGCCACCGGGGAATCCGTGGAACCAATGGACCCCCTGGAATCCTTGGAATCCTTGGACCCCCTGGAGCCCTTAGACTTCCGGCACCCCCTGAACCCC
>CAZYVL010000129.1:0-4445 GCA_964651005.1 uncultured Chthoniobacteraceae bacterium
GAAGGCGGAATACTGGTCGTACCGCGACCGGAAGACCCGCAAACGCAATTTCCGCCGCCTCTGGGTGACGCGCATCAACGCCGCCTGCCGCGCCAACGGCCTCACCTACAGCCGATTTATGGAAGGGCTCGCCGCCACGGGCAGCCAGCTCGACCGCAAGGTTCTGGCCGATCTCGCCGTGACGGACGAAACCGCCTTCGTGGCTCTCGTCAAGAAGGCCGCCGCCGCCCTGGAGGGCAAGAAAAAGGCAGCCGCGTAAAATATTTCAAACCGAAGGAATCGCCGGTTTTTTTGGATCGGCAGTTCCCAAAGTTTTTTCCGGTCGGCGACTGCTCTTCGCGGTCGCCGACCGTTTTTGCTTTTCGCTATCCGCGCCGGACGGGGGGATGGCATAGTGAAGCCGACCACCGCCCTTCCCCAAAATCTCCCCCCAAAATCTCCAATTCGATCCGTATGTCCAAAGCCTCGAATTCCCGCCACACCGCCACTGCCGCCGTCTTGTTGGGGTGCGCTGCGATCTCCCCGCTCCAGGCGGAGCAAAACCCTCCCCAGACCGGAGTCGCACCGGCTGCCGAGGCCACGGAGACGCCCGAAGAACACGCCGCGCGGGTCAACTGGTGGCGGGATGCCAAATTCGGGCTCTTCCTGCACTGGGGCCCCGCCAGCATCGCGGGGACCGAACTGAGCTGGTCGCGCCCGGCTCCCAAGCCGCTCGACATTCATAACGACCCCGCAGGCACCGTTTCCGCCCCGGAGTACGACAATCTTTACAAGCAGTTCGACCCGCAGAAGTTCGACGCGAAGCAGTGGGTGAAAATCGCCCAGGACGCCGGGATGCGCTACATGGTGCTCACGACGAAGCACCACGACGGCTTCTCCCTGTTTGCCACGCGGCTCTCGGACTACAACATCACGCAGACGCCTTTCAAACGCGACATCGTGAAGGAACTCGCGGACGCCTGCCACGCCGCCGGGATGCGCTTTGGCGTCTATTATTCGCAGCGGGACTGGTATCACCCCGACTACGGAATCGGCGATAACCGGAAGTACCTCGACTTCATGAACGGCCAGTTGCGGGAGTTGCTCTCCAACTACGGCAAGGTCGATATTCTCTGGTTTGATTCCTACGGCACGGGCGATCTGGAGAAATTCTGGCGGATCGGCGAGACCTGGAAGCTCATCAAGAAACTCCAGCCCGAGGCGCTCGTGAACAACCGCCTGGCGGTCCTGGCCGGATACAACCGGCAGCCGGAACCGTATCGGGGCGATTTCGACACCCCCGAGCAGCGGCTTGGCACCTTCCAGCTCGGGCGCGATTGGGAATCGTGCATCACGCTGGTCGGGCACCAGTGGTCTTACAAGCCGGGCGGCGAGATGATGAGCTTTGAAAAGGTCGTCAACGCCCTGGTCAGCACGGCGACGGGCGGCGGAAACCTGCTCCTGAACGTCGGGCCGATGCCCACGGGAGAGATCGAGCCGCGCCAGGTCGCCCTTCTCAAGCAAGTGGGTGACTGGGCAAAGAAGCACCGCGTGGCGCTGTACGGGACGCGCGGCGGCCCGTATGTGAACGGGAGGTGGGGCGGCGCGACGCACAAGGGCAACACGCTCTATCTCTTTTGCCGGACCTGGGCGCAGGACCGGGTGGCTCTCAACGCGCTGCCCGCCAAGGTGCTCGGCGCGCAGCTTCTGGCTTCCGGCGAAACCGTGGCATTCGAGCAAACCGACAAAGGGCTGACGATTACGGTCCCCGCCGAAAAGCGGGACGCCTTGTTCACCGTCGTCGCGTTGACGCTCGACCAACCGCTTCCCGACGGGCTGGCGCTGGGCGGGATTCATTCCCGGTTCGAAGATGAAGTGACTTACGGAACGATCCTGAGCGCCGAGGCCACGTTTTCGACCAGCAGCGTCTCTCCCGAAGACGACAAAGCCGCCGATCACCCGCGTCTGTTCTCCGGCCCTCTGGCCTCGTCGGGCTTTGCGTTTTCCACCGACGCCGAAACGAATCCGTGGATGAAGGTTGATCTCGGCGCCATCAAAAACGTGACGGGCGTGCGGGTCACCAACGGCCCCTCGTTCCGGCAGAAGGCCGATCTGTTTATCTCCGTCTCTGCCGATGGCCAGGAGTGGAAGCAGGTCTGGAAGGCCGGGGACTGGGATGCGGTCTGGGATATTCCCGTCACGCAAATCCGCGCTGGAGCGGAAGTTCCCGGCCTGCCCGTGCGCTACATTCGCTTTGCATTCAAACCGGACCCCAAGTGGCCTTTCAAGAAGGCCCCCAAAACGGCCATCAAACTGCAACGGGTCGAGGTTTACGGCAAATAGCCCAATCTGAAATGGACGAACAACTTGAACAATACCGGGCCGAAGCACTCGCCGCCCTGGCGGGTGTGGAGGACGAAGCCGGGGTCGAAGCCGTGCGGGTCAAATACCTTGGCCGCTCGGGCCGTATCTCCCTTTTGAGCGAAGGGATGAAATCGCTACCCAAGGAAGAGAAGCCGCGCATCGGCAAACTTCTCAACGAAGTCCGCACGGCGGTCGCCTCTGCGCTCGACGCGCGCAAGGCGGCGCTGGAAGGCGAACGCGATGCCCGGGCACTCGGCGATGTCGATGTCTCGCTCCCGGGGGGGCGCGCGTTCACCGGATCGGTCCACCCGATCACACAGCTCCTCGACCGGGCGATCCAGATCTTCCGCCAGATGGGCTTCGCGCTCGCCGACGGCCCCGACATCGAGACGGAGTGGCACTGCTTCGACGCCCTCAACACGCCAGCCGACCACCCGGCGCGCAACGAGCAGGATACCTTTTACCTGCCCGATGGCCGGTTGCTGCGGACGCAGACTTCCACCGTGCAGGTCCGCACGATGGAACAGACGCCGCCGCCCGTGCGCATCATCGCGCCCGGCGGGGTCTACCGCCGTGATGAGGTGGACGCGACGCACCTCGCGCAGTTCACGCAGATCGAGGGGTTATGCGTGGACCGGGGCGTGACGCTCGGCGACCTGAAGGGGACGATCAACTTTTTCTTCCGCGAGCTGCTCGGGCCGGATGCGCAGGTGCGGATGCGCCCGCACTTCTTCCCGTTCACGGAGCCGAGTTTCGAGATCGACATCAAGGCCGCCGCGCTCGGGCGGGGCGACCGCTGGCTGGAACTCGCTGGGTGCGGCATGGTGGACCCCGCCGTGTTCGAAGAGATCAACCGCAAACGGGGCGACCGCGCCTACGACCCGGGCGAATACACCGGGTTCGCCTTCGGCTTCGGCCTCGACCGGCTCGCGATGATCTTGAGCGGCGTCTCCGACATCCGCCTTTTCACGGAAAGCGACGTGCGCTTCCTCGCCCAATTCTGAATCCGTTTTTTGCATCGAACATGAAAGTTTCCCTGAACTGGCTAAAAGAACTGGTGGAACTGCCCGCCGACACGGCGGCGCTCTGCGAGCTGTTGACCAAGGCGGGCGTGGAGGTAGAGGGGGTGGAGGAGCGCGGCGCGGCGATCGACAAGGTGGTGGTCGCGCAGATCCTCGAATCGACCCCGCACCCCAACGCCGACCGGCTGAGCGTCTGCCGCGTGGATGATGGCTCCGGCGAGCCGCGCCAGATCGTCTGCGGGGCGAAGAACTACAAGGCGGGCGACAAGGTGCCGCTCGCGCTGCCCGGAGCGGTGCTCCCGGGCGATTTCAAGATCAAGGTGGGCAAGCTGCGCGGCGTGCAGAGCGAGGGGATGCTTTGCAGCGGGAAGGAACTCGGGATCGCCGACGACGCCGACGGGCTGCTGATTCTGCCGCCCGAAGCCCGCCCCGGCACGCCGATCGGCGAGCTTTACCCGGCGGAAACGGTGCTCGACGTGGAGATCACCCCGAACCGGCCCGATCTGCTGAGCCACGTCGGCATGGCCCGGGAGATCGCGACGCTGCTTGGGAAGCCGCTTGCGCTCCCGCCAGGCGTGCTCGCGGCCAGTGCCGATGCCGACGCCGTTACGGAAACCGCTCCCGCTTCCGCAATCACGCTGGAGGCCCCCGCCGCCGCGCCGTTCTACACGGCCCGCCGCATCCGGGGCGTGAAGGTCGGCCCCAGCCCGGACTGGCTGCGCAAAAAGCTGGAAGCCGCAGGGCTGCGCGCGATCAACAACATCGTGGACGTGACCAACTACGTCATGCTCGAACTCGGGCAGCCGCTCCACGCCTTTGATCTCGCGAAGGTCGGCAAGGACGACTCCCGGGGGCTTTGCATCCGCTTCGCGCGTGAGGGCGAGAGCTTTCTTGCGCTGGACGGAAAGAGCTACCCGCTCGCATCCAATCATCTCCTCATCGCCGCGCGCAATGGGAGCGCAGGGAGCGCGCTGGCGCTCGCGGGCGTCATGGGCGGCGAGGAGAGCGGCGTGACGGAGACGACTGCCGACATCCTGCTGGAGAGCGCATTCTTCACCCCGGCGGGCATTCGCCGCGCCT
>CAZYVL010000129.1:4545-6542 GCA_964651005.1 uncultured Chthoniobacteraceae bacterium
GCCGACATCCTGCTGGAGAGCGCATTCTTCACCCCGGCGGGCATTCGCCGCGCCTCGCGGGAACTGGGCCTTTCCAGCGACTCCAGCTACCGCTTCGAACGCGGCGTGGACCCGGCGGGCGTCCTGCGCGCTTCGGCCCGCGCCACCGCGCTGATTCTCGAACTCGCGGGCGGCGTGGCCGATCCGGCCCCCTCCGCCGTCGGGAGGCTGCCGGAGCCAAGCCCGAACGTGCCGCTGCGGCTGGAACGCTGCGAAGCCCTCCTCGGCGTCGCCGTGCCGCCGGAGCGGGTGGACCAGATCCTCACCGGCTTCGGGCTGGAGAAACGCGAGGGGGGGTGGAAAGTCCCCTCCTTCCGGCCCGACCTGACCCGCGAGATCGACCTGATCGAAGAGATCGCCCGCGTGATCGGCATCGAGGCGGTTCCCGCCCGCGAGCAGGCGCGCTTCGCCAGCCTCTCGGAAGCGGACCGGCGGCACGACCAGGCGATGCGGGTCCGCACGCGGCTCGCCGGGCGCGGCTACCGCGAGGCCCGCAGCCTTACGTTGCTTTCCGAAAAGACGCTGGCGCTCTTCCCCGTGGAGCCGGTGCTTCGCGTCCGCAATCCGCTGGGCGAGGACCAGGTGATCCTGCGCCCTTCGCTCCTCCCGGGGTTGTTGCAGGCGGTGGCACACAATATCCGGGGCGGGACGCGCGACCTGCGGCTTTTCGAAGTGGGCCGCATCTTTCGCGCCGATGTGCGGGAAGAGCGGAGCGCGCTTGCCCTCGTGCTGACCGGCGCGGCAGTCCCCTCCTCGTGGCGCACGCCCAAGCCGAGGCAGGCTGATTTCTTCGATCTCAAGGGCGATCTGGAGTTCCTCCTGCGCTCGCTCTGCGGCCGCGAACCGGGGGGGGCCTGTTTCCAGCCAACCTCCCACCCCGCGCTCGCGCTTGCGGTGGAGATCCGGTGCGGCGACACGGTGCTCGGCGTGGCCGGGCAGCTCTTCCCGGCGCGCGCCCGGGAGCTTGACGCGGCGGCGCCCGTCCTGGTTGCGGAGCTCGACCTTGGCCTCTTTCCGGCGGCCCCGGCGGGGAATCGCTTCACGCCGCTGCCGCGCTTCCCGGCGGTGACGCGCGACATCGCCCTGATCGCTCCGCTCGGCCTGCCGCATGGCGCGGTGGAAGCGGCGCTGCGTGCGGCAGAGGAGCCGCTGCTGGCGGGCGTGGAGCTCTTCGATGTCTTTACCGATCCGACGGGCGAGAAGATCCCTGCGGACCGGAAATCGCTCGCCTACGCATTGACATACCGCTCCCTTGAGCGGACATTAACCGCAGAGGAGGTCACCCAGGCCCACACCCGGCTGAAAGACCGGCTGAAGGGGGATTTGGAAGTGAGCTTCCGCGAATGATTTTCTGATCTTTGCAACTTTGGAGCCGCGCGGCCCGCAAGGGCAACCCAGGCTCCACCGATTTACCCTGCGGTGTTCGAGATCCAGGCGGCAACTCCCGGACCGATAGTGTATTCCGTAAGGAAGCCAGTTTTGCGGCGTAATGACATGCCTTCATTGGAAGTCAGCGCGTCGCATGAGGTTTCCACCGTTTCCTGAGGGGAACGGGAAATGCCCCTTAACGGCACCTGCGGGGTAATACCAATTCTTCGAAAGAAGGAGATGCTATGGCGCCGGGATTTTTGAGCCAGGCAAGGCGGAAGGCGGGGGCGCTATCTCTGATAGCGACCCTGCCTGACAACGCCGCCTGACTCGAAAAGACCAAGCCAGAGCGTCTCCTTATTGAAAAGATTTGGTATCAATCCCCGGGGCTTCGGTAGCACGAAGCCTCGGGGACTCTTTTTTTGCCCTCCCGCGCGTTTGCTCAAGGCTGCGGGGGCGCGGCGAGTCCGGGCCGCTTCCCCTCCACCTCCCGGTAGTACGCATACCGCTGCAGGACCGTCTCCACGTAGGCGCGGGTGCTCGGGAAGTCGATGCGGGCGCGGAACGCCTCCGCGTTGGCCGCTTCGCCC
>CAZYVL010000130.1:0-2392 GCA_964651005.1 uncultured Chthoniobacteraceae bacterium
ATCATCGGGTCGCCGCCTCCTTCGGGGAACCGGCCTGGTTCTCTTCCGCCTCCGCTCCGGCTGGCGTGGGGGCATCCCCCTTCCCGCCAAGGTTCAGCAGCTTGCTGAAGCCGAGCATCGCCATCACCGCGATGGGGAAGAAGACGTAGCCCGAGGAGTCGTGCAGCGTGCCCGCCGCGAAATCGGGATCGTAATACTTGGCGACGAGCACGACAGTGAAGATCCGGCCAACGTTGCCGATGACGGCAAAAAGCAGCGAGCAGGCAAAGATGACCCCCTTCTTCCAGAGCCGGTTCTGCGTGAGATGGACGTAGGCAGCCGTGAGCATCGTCATCGCCGTGAGCGAGCGGATGCCGCTGCACCCCTCGACCACTTCAAAGTGAAACGCGCCGTCGGAGGCCGTCAGCGTGGTGCCGACCGCCTGGATGCCGATGCCCAAAAAGTGCGACATCGCCCCCACCATCCCCGTGATGAGGAATTGCAGCCGGAAGGTCGCCTGCTCCAGCGCGGCCACGGGGATCATGAACACGAGGAACGCACACGGAAAGAGGATGACCCTCGCGGCTTTCGCCCCCCAGAGGAACGAGACCGATCCATAAAGGAGAAACGGGATGGCGGCCAGCGCCCCGCGCGGCTGGAGACACCGGACGGAGACCACAAAGAGAGCCAGCCCGCAAGCGATCCAGAAGAGTCCGCTGGCCGAACCGGCCCCCGCCGCCCGGCGCAGATCTTGCCGCGCGATCCAGACCAGGGCCAGGGCGATGAGCGGCACGATCGGCCCGTGCGCCTGTTCGCCATTGGGGTCCCACGCCTTCCACGCCCAGACCGCCGTGGACTGGATGCCGTCCATGAACGGGTGATACCAGCCGTAGGCGACGCAAAAGGTGCCCACCAGCGCGGCCAGCAGGAGGACCGCGAGAGGATTGCGCGCGGACCACCGCCCGAATGCGGCCATTTCCTCCAAAAAAGAGCGTTCCGGGTTTGCTTCCCGGGGCGAAATCGCTTTTTCTTGGGCGGTGGCGTGGTTCGGGTTGAGATCACCCTCAGGATGAGCGGAGGCGTGTTCAGCCATAAATCGCGCTACGGTAGCAGTTTTATCACCCGTTGCAAACCCCGATCCCCGAATCGGAGGCCCGCGCTCCGTTTTATCACCCCCCCCCGCCGCCAGACTCCGCCCATTTTCGGCCATGATCGCCAAACACGTCTTTTACGAAGGGAGAGTCCAGGGCGTCGGATTCCGGTACACGGTCCGGCAGATCGCCCGGGAGTATGAGGTCAGCGGCTGGGTGCGCAATCTCGCCGATGGCCGCGTGGAGCTGCTCGCCCGCGGCGAGGCGGCGGAAGTGGACGGGTTTCTGGAGACGATCGCGGGGGGAGAGCTGGCGGGTTTCATCAAGGCGGCGGAGGTCGGGACACCCTCTCCGGCGTTGCTGGAGGGCTTGCGCGGATTCGAAATTCGGCCATAATTTCTCTCCCCCTCCGCCCCGGCGCGGAGAGCGCCCTTCCTGAGTTCGCCCGAGTTTCCAGAGTCCGCCAGAGTCCATGAGCACACCCGCCATTTCGATCCGGAATCTCTCCAAGGTCTTTCCGATCCCCTTCCGGCGCGAACGGGTCGTGGCCGTTCGCGATCTCTCCCTGGACGTGGAGCCGGGGCAGGTCTACGGGCTGCTCGGCCCGAACGGCTCTGGCAAGAGCACCACGATGAAGATCGTGCTCGGCCTGGTGCCCGCCTCGGCCGGGACCACGGAGATCTTTGGGCGCGACTCCTCCCGGGTCGATAGCCGCGAGGAGGTCGGCTTCCTGCCGGAAAACCCGTATTTCTACAAATACCTCACCGGCGAGGAGACGCTGCGCTTTTACGGCAAGCTCTGCGGCCTCCGTGGCCCGAAGCTGCGGGACCGCGCGCGCGATCTTCTCAAGCTCGTCGGGCTGGAGAACGCCGCCAACCGCCGCCTGGGCGGCTATTCCAAGGGGATGCTCCAGCGCATCGGGCTTGCGCAGGCGCTCATCCAGGAGCCGCGCCTGCTCGTGCTCGACGAGCCGACGGCGGGGGTCGATCCCGCCGGGTCGCGGGAAATCCGCGACCTGATCCTGGAGTTCAAGTCGCGCGGGATCACGATTCTCCTCTGCTCGCATCTGCTCGGGCAGGTGCAGGAGATCTGCGACCGCGTGGGCATCCTGCACCGGGGCTATCTCGTGCGGGAGGGGCGGCTCCACGATCTGATCTCCGTGGAGAACCAGACGCAGCTCGTCCTGGAGAACGCCTCCCCGGCCCTGCTCGCGAAGATCGAAGAGGAGATCGCCTGCGGCGGCGCGCGGCTGGTGGCGAAAAGCAAACCCGAAACCACCCTGGAACGCTACTTCCTGGAAGTCACCCGATGAACGCTCCCGC
>CAZYVL010000130.1:2492-6494 GCA_964651005.1 uncultured Chthoniobacteraceae bacterium
CTCGGGGCGATGTCGATCTTCACCTGGCTGCTCGCCGTGCTCGCCACGGCGATGCTGCTCCCCAAGGACATCGAGGACCGCACGCTCTACACCATCCTCGCCAAGCCGGTCCCCCGGTTCGAGTACCTCGTGGGCAAGCTCCTCGGCGTGCTCGCGCTGCTGCTCGTCTCCACGCTCATCATGGCGGGCCTCTTCGCCGTCGTCCTCTACGCGCGGCAGCAGATCGTCATCGCCGCCTCCACCGCGCAGGCCGCCCCCGGCGTCACTCCCGAGCAGATCGCCGCGATGATCCGCGACATCCACGCGGCCACCTTCACCTGGTCGCTCATCCCCGCCATCGTCGCCATCTACCTCAAGGCGGCGGTCTGCGCCACGCTCACGCTGCTCATCTCCACCTTCGCCTCCTCGTGGATCTTCACCGTCGTCACCTCCGTGGCGGTCTACTTCATCGGCAGCATCCAGGGGGTCGCGCGGGATTACTGGCTGAGCGAAAACGCCGGAACGGCGCTCACCAAGGCATTTCTGGCCCTCGTCTCGCTTCTTTTCCCTGATTTACAGCTCTTCAACCTCGTCGATGACATCGTGGCAGGGAACGCGATCCATCTCGGCATTTTTCTCAAAACTGCCGCCCTCGGCGGCGCGTACGTGGCCGTTTACCTCATTCTGGCTTACTTCATTTTTGCGAAAAAGGAGCTGTAGATGAAACGGATCGCCCTGCTCTTCGCGGCCCTGCTCGTTTTTGGCGCTGTCCGGCTCCCCTTCGAGCGCGCGCTCAACGCGGAGCACCACAAAGCGTACTTTCGCGGGGCGAAGCTCGACCTCGGGCTGCGCGAGCAGATCGGCCAGGGGAGCTTCATCGCGGCGTTGAGCGGCTTTCGCTCCGTGGTGGCCGACCTGCTCTGGATCCAGGCCAACACCGCCTGGCAAAACACCGAATGGGGGCGGATGGTGGCGCTCTTCGACGCGGCGACGACGCTCCAGCCGCGCATGGTCCTCTTCTGGGAAATGTCCGCCTGGCACATGGCCTGGAACGCCGGGAACTGGGCGCGCGACAACCCGAAGCAGCCGCGCAAGGCGCTCCGGATCAAGGCGCAGCGGGAATACTTCGAACTCGGCCGCCTCTATCTGGAGCGCGGCATCCGCAATAACCCGGACCGCTACGTGCTCTACGAGCGGATGGGGGAACTTCTCCGCGAAAAATTCAAGGACCACCTGGGCGCTTCCCGCTTCTACGCGAAGGCCGCGCAGTTCCCCGACGCGCCCTCCTACGAAAAGCGGATCGCCGCCTACGAGCTTTCCCACGTCCCCGGAAAGGAGAAGGAGGCATACGAAATGCTGGTGAAGCTCTTCAAAATGGGAGAAAAGGAGCGCCTCCCCACCCTTCTTTCGCGGATCGCCGCTCTGGAGGAAAAATTGGAGATCCCCCCGGAGCAAAGGATTTACATCCCCCCGGGGAACAACCGATAATCGCGCCCGATCCCCATCCCTTGATTCATGCGTTTTGCGATTTTTGGAGACATCCATGCCAACCTTGAGGCGCTGCAAGCCGTGCTCGCCGATGCCAAAGAAAACGGCTGCACCCACCACGTCTGCATCGGCGACATCGTTGGCTACAACGCCAACCCGCACGAGTGCGTACAGATCGTCCGGGAGCTGGGCTGCCCCGTCGTGAAGGGCAACCACGACGAACAGGCGTACCTCGGCAACGCCCTCGACAACTTCAACCCGCTGGCGGAGGTGGCCATCAAGTGGACGCGCGACCATCTGGACGACGACGACAAGCAGTGGCTGCGCGGCCTGCGGCTCGTCCGGCAGGTGCGTGACTTTTCCGTCGTGCACGCCACCCTCGACACGCCGCACCAGTGGGGCTACGTCTTCAACCAGCTCGATGCCGCCGCGAGCTTCAACTACCAGTACACGAATCTCTGCTTCTACGGGCACACGCACGCGCCGCGCGCCTATGTCCGCGATGAAACCGTGCGCGCCGTGCCGCTCGACATCCTGCACATCCAGCCGAGGAAGAAATACTTCGTCAACGTCGGCAGCGTTGGCCAGCCGCGCGACGGCGACTGGCATGCCTCCTACTGCATCTACCACGCCGACAAGAACTACGTCGAACTGCGCCGGATCGAGTACGACATCTACACCGCCCAGGACAAGGTTGTGGACGCCGGGCTGCCCCAGCGCCTGGCCGACCGGCTCGCGCTGGGAAATTAAACGCCCGGTGGACTGGATCGTGACCAGGCTTGTTTAGGAAACGCTCCGTGGCGATTCATACCCTTCTTGTCGTCAAGCCAAGCTCGCTGGGAGACATCGTTCACACCCTGCCCGCCGCCGCCTTTCTCAAGCGGGCGTTTCCCGATGCCCGCCTGCGCTGGCTCATCAACACGGAATGGGCACCGCTGCTGGCGGGGAACCCGGATGTCGATACCGTGATCCCGTTTCCCCGCCGGGAACTCGGCGGCGCGCCGAAGGTGCTCCGGCAGGTGCGCTGGCTGCGCAAGCTGCGCGGGCGCTACCGCTCGGACCTGGTGCTCGACTTTCAGGGCCTGCTCCGGAGCGCGATCGCCGGGCGCGCCTGCCGGGGGCAGGATTTTCTGGGCCTCTCCGACGCGCGGGAGGGGGCGCGCTTTTTTTACGACGGCCTCGCGCGGGTGGACCGCTGCGAGCACGCGGTGGCGCGCTATTTGAAACTCGCCGCCCTGGCGGGCGCGGACACCTCCGGGCCTCTGGAGTGGAAGCTCCCCGCCGGAACGCCCCCCGCCCGGTTTGCGGAGGGGGATGATGCCGCCCCCTTTCTGCTGCTGCACCCGTTTTCGCGCGGGCCGGGCAAGTCGCTCCCCGTGCGCGAGGTGGAGGCGTTCTGCCGGGCGCTCCCTTTTCCGGTCGTGGTGGTGGGGCGCACGCACGAACGCCTCGCCCCCGCCGCCCACGTCGTCGATCTCCTCAACCAGACCAGCATCCCGGAGTTGATCTGGCTGATCCGGCGGGCGCGCTTTGTCGTCAGCGTGGATAGCGGGCCGATGCACCTCGCCGCCGCGCTTGGCAAGCCGCTCCTCTCCCTGCACACCTGGAGCGATCCCGCGCGCGTCGGCCCGTATCATCCCGACGCCTGGGTGTTCCGGGACCGCGCGATCTTCCGGATGCGGCGGCTGCTTGCCCCGGGCGGGGGGGATCGTCAGGACCACCACGATCACCTCGCGCCCGATGTCCACTCGCTGGCGGAGTTCGTCACGCGGCAGTGGGAACGCTGATGCGTCCGATTGCGCTCGCCGCATGCTTTGGCCTCCCGTTAGGCTAAAGGCCCCCCATGCCCCTCAAGCGTTACGGCGTCCTCAAGGCGCGTCCCACATCCCGGTGCCGCTCCACGCACCAGCACATGCACTACCATCTGCTGCTGGAGGCGGGCGGGCTGGAGTACCGGGCGTCGATCAGCGTCCGCTCGGTGTTGAGCCCTTCGGAGATGGAGTACCGCATCGAGATGGATCTGCGCCACCCCATCACCCGGAAGCTCTCCCGGCTCGCGCCCGGCTTTCACGATCTGGAGCCGACCCCCGACGGGCTGGCCCTCGACTACATCCGCTACAACCTGGTCGATCCCGAGCGTTTCCTCACGCTCCCGTGCACCGGGCCGGGATGCGGCGAAGACCTTAACGAAGTGCTCGACGGCGTGGTGTGCGAGGCGCTCGACGATCCCGCGTGCCACGCCTACGTCTTCGGCGAGCCGTGGGAGGCGCACGGGACCGACCGTGTTTTCCGCTTCTTCCCCTCGCGCGGGGTTCACGATGTCCACATGAACCAGGGCAACGATCCGGGCCACTGGGGGCAGGATGGCGTCTGGCAGGATGGGGCGCTCCTGATCGAGCACCCGGGGCAAAAACGGTGGATCGGCGTGTTCCTGAAGTTCCAGTCGCAGTCGTGGCACACCGACGAAGAAACGGGCCACGCGCTCTCCGCGAATTTTTTTCACGACGGCGATGGCGTCCCGCTCGACCGGCACGG
>CAZYVL010000131.1:0-3535 GCA_964651005.1 uncultured Chthoniobacteraceae bacterium
CCCCTCCCCCGCCCCTGCAATCGCCGGTTGCAAATCGGGCGGGGGCCGTCAATGATCGCTTTCAGAATATGGCAAAACCTGTAGTGCTCCTCATTCGCGACGGCTGGGGGATCAACCCGCGCGGGCGCGACCACGCCCGGGACGATGGCAACGCCACCCTGCTCGCGCGCACCCCTTTCCACGACCAGCTTTACGCCCGCTACCCGGGCGGGACGCTCAGCGCGAGCGGCCTCGACGTGGGGCTGCCGGAGGGGCAGATGGGCAACTCGGAGGTGGGCCACCTCAACCTCGGCGCGGGGCGCGTCGTCTACCAGGACCTCACCCGCATCAACAAAGCGGTGGCGGAGGGCAAGCTGCGCGAGAACGCCGTGCTCCGCGAGGCGTTCGCCCAGGCGCGCGGCACGCGGCTCCACTTCCTGGGGCTGGTTTCCGAAGGGGGCGTGCACAGCCACCAGGAACATCTCGTCGCGCTTGCCAACGCGGCGCACGAGGCGGGGGTGCACGACATCATGGTGCACGCGATCACCGACGGGCGCGACTGCTCGCCGACAGGCGGGTCCACCGCGCTCAAGGAGGTGAGCGCCGAACTCAAGCCGAGCGGCGCGAAGATCGCCACCGTGGTGGGGCGCTACTTCGCGATGGACCGCGACCGCCGCTGGGACCGCACAAAACTCGCCTGGGACGCCATCGTGCTCGGCCGGGGCACGGAATCGACCCTCTCCCCCTCGGAAACGCTGAGCGACCGCTACAGCAACGGCGTGACGGACGAGTTCATGCCGCCGCTCATCTTTTCGCACGTGAACGAACAACGGGTGCGCACGGGCGATGTCGTGCTCTTCTTCAACTTCCGCGCCGACCGCGCCCGGCAGCTCTCCGAGGCGTTTTTGAAGCCCGACTTCGACGGGTTCGACCGGGAGGCGACGCCGCAGGTCCACTACGTCACGCTTACCGAGTATGACAAGACGTACGGCGTCCCGGCGGTATTCCGGCCCGTGTCGATGCACAACATTCTTGGCGAGGTCGTCAGCCGCGCGGGGCTTAGGCAGCTCCGGATCGCGGAGACGGAGAAATACCCGCACGTCACCTACTTCTTCAACGGCGGCGTGGAAACACCCTACCCCGGGGAGGACCGCGAGATCATCCCCTCGCCCAAGGTCGCGACGTACGATCTCCAGCCGGAGATGAGCGCGCCGCAGGTCTCCGCCAAGGTGCGCGAGCTGCTCCCGCAGTACGATCTGGTCATCCTCAATTTCGCCAACCCGGACATGGTGGGGCACACCGGCGTGGTGGAGGCGGGCATCCGGGCCGTGGAGACAATTGACCAGTGCGTGCGCGAAGTCACCGAGGCGACCCTGGCGCTCGGCGGCGCGCTGCTCATCACCGCCGACCACGGCAACTGCGAGCAGATGCGCAACGCCGACGGCTCGCCCAACACGGCGCACACCACCAACCTCGTTCACCTCCTCTACGTGGCCCCGGACGCGGAGGGGGCGCAAGTGCGCGACGGCATTCTCGCGGATGTCGCGCCAACGCTCCTGGGCCTGCTCGGGCTGGAGACGCCGGAGGAGATGACCGGAAAAAATCTTCTCCACCGCTTGCAATCCTGAACCGGAGGCTTTATCCAGTTGCCCACCCCCGGGCCATCGCCGTGCGATCCGGAGGTTTTACCCGGTGGTGTAAAGGTAGCACAGGGGTCTTTGGAGCCCTTAGTCATAGTTCGAATCTATGCCGGGTAGCCATTCCCCGGAGCATCCGCACCCGCAGGCATTCCCCAGGCACCCTCCCGGGCATCCTCCTCCGGCCTTCTTCATGAGATCCCTCTCCGTTCCAGCCTGGCTCCAGGCGGGATTTCTCGCCCTCGCGCTTTTCGCCACGGCGCTCTTCTTCTTCACGCGGGAGAACCGCTTCCCCTTCTATTACCACCCGGACGAGCCGGACAAAGTGGAGCAGGTACGCACGGGGAAGTGGAACTACCACCACCCGATGCTGATGCTCACCACCGCGCGCGTGGCGGTCTGGGCAACGGGAGCAAGCGACGCGCAAAGCGTCGTGGAGGCGGGGCGCTTCATCTCGGCGGCGTTCTGCGCGGGGGCGGTGCTCCTGCTCTCGCTGGGCGTCGCGATGCTGGCGGGCCGTTTCGCCGCGCTGGGGGCGGCGGCGCTCCTGATGACCAACCACCAGCTTTTCGAGCTGGCGCACTATTTCAAGGAAGACGCCTCGCTCCTCTTCGGCATCGCCGCGTGGTTCTGCGCCGTGGTGCTCTACGGCAAACGCCCAGGCTGGGCGACCGCCGCGCTCGTCGGGGCCGGAGCGGCGCTGGCGGTTTCGGGCAAATACCTTGGCGTGTTCGCGCCGTTGCTCTCGCTCTGGCTCGTCCCGGCGGGCGCGGAAAAAGGGCGGCGGGCAGCGGCGTTCGGCTGCTTTGTGGCGGCGCTGGCGGCGGTGTTTGCCGTCGTCAACTTCCCCCTCCTCTCGAACCTTGCCGGTTCCGCAGCGGGGCTGGACCGGGAGATGGCGCTGGTGGCGCACGGCCAGCGCGGGACGACCCGTTCCGTACCGCACACGGTCTATTTCACCGCCTTCCAGCAGAACGTGATTTTCCTGCTCTGGTTTCCGCTCTTCTGGTTTTACCGCGATCTCTGGCAGCGGCGGCGGGAGATCCCGGCGGCGCGGTGGACGCTCGCGCTCTTCCCCCTGTTGCTACTCGGCATCCTCTCCTTCTCCCCGAAGACCAACGACCGCTATTTTCTCCCCGCCACGGCGTTTTTCCTCTGCGGCGTGGCGATCGGCGCAGACGCCCTGCGGCGGCGGTGGCCCCGGCGGCTCCCGGAGTGGCTTTTGCTCTGTGCGTTCGTCGGGGTGCAGACGCCCGACTTGGCAAAATACATCCGCGCCTTTCGGCATGACGACCTGCGGGAGCTCACGCAATGGCTCAACACGGAGCTGCCCCACGCCACGCTCGCCATCGACCGCAAGGTGATGCTCCCCTCGCCCCGGTACGAAAAATACGCGGCGTGGCAGCCGCCGCTTTCCGCGAAAATCGTCCCGGAAAACATCGAGTCTTTCCGCGATATGGAAGCACTGCGCGCGGCAGGGGTCACGCACCTCATCCTCTCGGAGAGCGCGTATGGCCGCTACCGGCGCAAGAGCCTGCGGCCGCAGGCGGACGCGGCGAAATCGTACCACCGCAAAGCCGCCCTCTACCGCACCCTCCAGGATGTTGGCAAACCGCTCTGGGAACGCCCACGTGGCACCGTCACGTACCTCCACCCCGGGCTGGAAGTCTACAGGCTCCCGGCGGGGGAGTAGCATTTCCCCGGGGTTCAGGTTGAACAAAAGGCGGTTTGGCGTAGTCTCACGAACCAACCACACCGGCGCAAGCGGCTGGGAGCCGCCGCGCCCCCGTTTTACCTTGGCCCCACCTCGTCTACTTCGTCCCTTCCCATGACGGTTTCCATATGAACACCTGCACCCTTTTGCTCGCGGCGGCGGCGCTGGCCCTCGGGAATCCTGCCCGAGCCAAAACGCCTGAGAC
>CAZYVL010000131.1:3635-6438 GCA_964651005.1 uncultured Chthoniobacteraceae bacterium
GAGTACGACCTGCCCAACGGCCTGCACGTCATCCTGCACCGCGACACGAGCGTCCCGATCATCGCCACGTACGTTTACTACCACGTCGGCAGCAAGAACGAGCGGGCCGACCGGACCGGCTTCGCGCACTTCTTCGAGCATTTGATGTTCGAGGGGAGCGAAAACATCCCGCGCGGACAGATCGACAAGCTCGTCTCCGCCGCTGGCGGGAACCTGAACGCCTCCACCTCCTTCGACCGGACGGACTACCACTTCAACCTCCCCGCCAACCAGCTCCCGCTGGCGCTCTGGATCGAGAGCGAACGGATGCTCCACGGCAAGGTGGAGAAAATCGGCGTCGAGACGCAGCGGCAGGTGGTCAAGGAGGAGCGCCGCCGCTCCGTCGATAACGCCCCCTTCGGCACGGTGTTCGAAGACCTCGCCGCGCTCGTCTTCCCCGGCACGCCGTACGCCTGGACACCGATCGGCTCGGCCCAGTATATCGACCAGGCGACGCTCGAAGAATTTCGCGACTTTTACCACCGCTACTACGTCCCCAATAACGCGACGCTGGTGGTGGCGGGCGACTTCGAGACGGAGGCCACCAAAAAGCTGATCGTCGATTACTTCGCCCCGATCCCGCGCGGCAAGGAGATTGACCGGCCCCACTTCAAGCTCGCTCCCCAGGAAAAACCGCAGGAGAAAACGCGCACGCTGCCGACCACGCCGCTCCCCGCAACCCTGCACGCCTGGCGCGCCCCGGCGGAAACCGCGAAGGACGCGCCCGCGCTGGAGCTTCTCGCCAATATCCTCGCCACGGGGCGCAGCTCCCGCCTTTACACCAGGCTGGTGCGCGAGGCGCAGGCCGCCTCGGAGGTGGAAGCCTTCCCCTACCTGCTGGAAAACGGCGGCGTGCTCGGCGTCTTCGTCGTCGCCAACCCGGGGACGGAGCTTGAGAAGCTCGACACCATGATCGACGCGGAGATCGCCTCCATACGGGAGAAGGGCGTCACCCCGGAGGAGTTGCAGAAGGCGAAAAACCAGAAGCTCACCGAGCTTGCCTCCTCCTCCGGCACCATGCTGCGGCGCGCGATGAACCTCGCTTACTTCCACGTCATCTTCGGCGACACCGCCGAGATCAACCGGCAGCAAGCCCGCGTCGAAGCCGTCACGCTGGAGGACATCCAGCGCGTCGCCCGCGAGGTGCTCACGCCGCAGGGGGTCAACCTCCTCCACTACCCGGTCGCAACGCCTTCGCCTTCGCCTTCGGACAAACCCGTCAAAGCGCCATGAACTCCCGCTCTCTTCTTTTCGCCGCAGCCGCCGTCTTGGGCGTCACCGCCCTGCTGATCCCTTCCGCCCGCGCCGACATCGACCGGACGCACCCGCCCAAGGCGGGGCCGTTCCCCGAACTGGCGTCGCCCAACGCCATCTCCGAAACGCTCCCCAACGGGCTTCGCGTCTTTATCCTGCCCGACTCGCGCCAGCCGACGGTCACCTACCGGCTCCTGATCAAATCCGGGAGCCTTCTCGACGGCGACAAGCCGGGGCGCGCGCGGCTGACGGCCAACCTCCTCAACAAAGGCACCCCGGAGCTTTCCGCCGAGGAATTTGCCAGGAAGACCGACTTCCTCGGCGCGCAGGTGGAAGCCTCCGCCGGGGAGGACTCCATCGCCGTCGTCGCCACGGGGCTTTCCCGCGACCGCGCGCAGATCCTCGGCTTTTTGCGCGACGCCGCGCTCCGCCCCGCCTTCCGGCAGGATGAACTCGACAAACAGAAGATCCGCGTCCTCTCGGAACTCGCCCAGGCAAAGGCCGACCCGGAGGTGCTCGCCGCGCGGCTGCGCAACCGGCTCCTCTACGGGGAGCACCCGTACGGGGCGTTTGCCACGCCGGAATCCGTGCACGCGCTGACCCGGGAAGACCTCGCGGGCTTCCACTCCGCCTTCTTCGTCCCCAACAACGCCACGCTCGCCATCGTCGGCGATGTCGATCCCCAGGAAACGCTAAAAGCCGTGCGCGAAGCGTTCGGCGGCTGGGAGAAGCACGCCCTTCCCGCCTCGAAATTCGCCGGGATGCCGGAACTCCACGGCGTGAGCGTTCACCTCGTGGACCGCCCCGCCTCGGTGCAGAGCAACGTGGTTGTCGCGGGGAGAGGCGTGCCGCGTAACGACCCCGATATTCGGGAATTGAGCGTGGTGAACTCCGTGCTGGGCGGCGGCTTTTCGGGGCGGCTCTTCGGAAACCTGCGCGAGAAGCATGCCTATACCTACGGCTCCTACTCCTCCTTCGACGCCCAGAAACTTGGCGGCGTCTTCTCCGCCACCGCCGAGGTGCGCAACGCCGTCACCGGCGCGGCGATCACGGAAATCCTCAACGAACTCCGGCGCATCACCGCGGAGCCGATCCCGGAAAACGAACTCCGGCTCCAGCGCAACTACCTGGCCGGGAACTTCCTCCTGAGCCTGGAGAAAAACAGCCTGAGCGCCGAACGGCTCCAGGCCATCGACCTCTACGGGCTGCCGAAAGATTACTACAGCACCTACCCGCAGCGTATCATGAGCGTCACGCCCGAGCGGGGGCTGGAACTCGCGCGCAAGGATATGGATCCGAAAAATCTGGTCATCGTCGTCGTCGGCAACGCCCGGGAAGTCTATCCGCAACTCAGCAAACTCGGCCCCGTGACCGTTTACGACATGGATCTCCAACGCAAGGAACCGGCCAAGAGCGAAACGGACTCGAAAGAAAAATAGGGAATCGCTGATTAATTGGAGCGAGACGAAAGCGCAGGCAGTTTGGATGGATTTCCAAGCCGATTTTCCGC
>CAZYVL010000132.1:0-2883 GCA_964651005.1 uncultured Chthoniobacteraceae bacterium
CGGGTGCGGCCCTGGACTTCCGCGCGGATTTTTTCCTGGGTGCGGCGGCGCTCCGCCGGGTCGGCAACCCCGCTCCAGCCCCGGTCCGCCTTGGCCTTCTCAAACCGGCGGTTGACCTGCGCGGGGCGGGAGGCGTGCTGCGAGCGGGCGATCACCGGAGCCTGCACGATGAGCGCGCCCCCGGCGCGCCTTGGGTGGGCGATGCCGCGCCCCTCCCGGCTGGTGCGGCGGTCGAGCCGGAACCGCTCGATGTGGCGCTGCGTGCGACCGGAAATCCGGTGGTAATCCGGCCCTCCGTTATAGATGAACGCCCGATCCCGGTCGAAGCGGATGCTGGTGATGTTCACCGTCCGGTTGATGAGGAAGACGTTCAGGTTCCGGCTAACGAGGACGTTGCGCAGCACCGGCGCGCCGAAGTAGCGCGTTTCGCAAAACGAGTAGTACCCCGGGCCAATGTCGCAGTCGCGGTCGATCCAGACGCTGATGCCGACGCTGGCATCCCAAAGCGCCTCGGGAGGAAGGGGTGCCCAGCCGATGTAATCGTCACTGTACCGCCAGGAAACCCACGCGGGGGCCCATTCGTAGTCGGGTTTCCAGACCCAGCCCAGCCCATCCAGCCGCACCCAGCGGCCATAATGGTAGGTGATCGGGCCAAAATCCTCGTAGGAAACCCAGGTCCACCCGGCGTCGGTGTAAACCCAGTAGCCGTCCGTATAAGGTGCCCACCCCTCGTCGATCCCGCCGGGACGCCAGCAGTAGCCGTAATCCACGGTCTCCACCCATTCGCCGTAGGGGCTGAGGCTTTCGTAAAAGTAGTCAAAGGAAACCTCCGCGCCGGAAGCTCGGGAAACTCCGGCAAAGGGGAGGATCAGAAGAGCCGCCAGCGCCAGCAGGAAAACGCGGATTGGGTTCATAACAGGGTTTCAGGGTGGAAGGGTGGGAAGAGCTGCAAGGGGGGGAATCAAAAAACTTCGGCAAGCATAAGACTGCCCTCCGCGATTTTCATTCATCAAATTTGCAGGAAGGCCGTAGAATGCCGCATGGAGAAAAAGCCCTTAAAAGATCCATCCAAAGGGTTGCTCAAAGGGCTCGCGAAGGCCGGGGTGGCCCGGGCGCGGCGACACCTTTTCGTCTGCATCGGCCCCGATTGCTGCCGCTCCCGGGAGGGGGATGCCCTCTGGGAGACGATCAAACGCCGCGTGAAGGAGAGCGGCGTGCCGGTGATGCGGACGAAGGCGGGCTGTTTCCGCATTTGCACGGAAGGCCCCTGGCTGGTGGTTTACCCGGAGGGCGTCTGGTATTCCCGGGTGACGCCGGAACGCTTCGAGCGGATTTTCGAGGAGCACGTCCTCGGCGACAGGCCGGTGGAAGAGTGGATCGTGGCGCGCAACGCGCTCGGCGCGCCGCCGTGCTCCGAAGCCGGGCCGTAGCTCCGGCGCGCTCTCCCCCCCTACCCCACCCAGTCGATCTCCACCCGCCGTTTCTGCTGGAAGCGGTCGGTGTAGAGGAGGTGCTTGCGCTCGTGCCCGAATTCGTGGACGAGCTTCGTCACTTTCACGTCGAAGCAGCAGTATTCGGCGATCTCCATAATCTTCCCTTCGCGCCACCAGCGGATGGCGTCGAGGCCGTCGCCCGTTTTGCCGATGCCGAGCGTGGCGGTGGCCACGGCGTCGAGCCCGAGGCGGTGGCCGAGTTTTTTCTCCAGCTCGACAAGCAGATCGAGCGTCGGAATCTGCGAGGGGAGATCGAGGATCGTGTACCCCATGAGCACCTGGTAGTCGAAGTTGATGACGTTGAAGCCGACGACGAGATCGGCCCGCATCAGTTCGTTGACGAGATCGTCCACGCGGTTTTCCGGGTAGATCCGGTACGCCCCGGCGGCGGTGGAGTAGGTGACGCCGATGGACATCCCCATGTCGCGCTTGCGGTCCCACCCTCCGGCGTCGTTGGCGGTGCGCTGGGTTTCGAGGTCGAAGTAAACGATGTTGCGGGGCATGGGAACAGTGGGAACAGATGGGGCGCGACCGAGGCTACAGGCAACCCGGGGAACGGGGCAAACCCGAAAACCCCCGGCCCCACGGGAGCACGGGAACGCGCCGTTTTTCGCTTTGAAGTTGGCGTGGCGGGCTGTAGGAAAAGCGCCATGAGCAATCGAGTTCTGGAAGGCAAAACGGGCGTCGTTTTCGGCGTCGCCAACAAGCGCAGCATCGCGTGGGCCATCGCCAAGGCGTGGGCCGCCGCAGGCGCCAAGCTGATCTTCAACTACCAGGGGGAGCGCCTGAAGGAGAACGTGGAGGAACTCGTCGCGGAGTTCGGCCCCGAGACGCCGCTCTACCCGTGCGATGTGACGCGGGATGAGGAGATCGCCGCCTTCTTCGGCCGGGTGCGCGAGCACACGCCCCGGCTCGACCTGCTGCTGCACGCCGTGGCGTTCGCCCCGCGCGAGGCGCTGGAAGGGGCGTTCCTGGAGACGAGCCGCGAAGCCTACCGCATCGCCCACGATGTCTCCGCCTACTCCCTGCTCGGGCTGGCCCGGGAGGCCGCCCCGCTGATGACGGAGGGCGGCTCGATCCTCGCCATGAGCTACTACGGCGCGGAAAAGGTGGTGCCGCACTACAACGTGATGGGCGTCGCCAAGGCGAGCCTGGAGGCGACCACCCGCTACCTCGCTTACGACCTCGGCTCGCGCAAGATCCGCGTTAACTGCATCAGCGCCGGGCCGGTGCAAACGCTCGCCGCGCGCGGCATCTCCGGCTTCACCGGAATGCTCAAGCACTACCAGGAACACGCGCCGCTCAAGCGGAGCTGCGAACCGGCGGAACTCGGGGCCACCGGCGTCTTCCTCGCCAGCGAAGGAGCCGCCGCGATCACCGGCCAGGTGCT
>CAZYVL010000132.1:2983-6429 GCA_964651005.1 uncultured Chthoniobacteraceae bacterium
GTCGCGCCCGCGCCCTCGATCACCCCGTTTTCGCTCCCCGCCCGGACGCCCGCCGTGCCCGGTTCGCCTTCCCCCACCGCCTCTCCCACTCCCCTTCCCCTGCCGACGCCCACTCCCATTCCACGCCTCTCCCCCACACCCACCCCGGCAGAACGTCCCGCTTCCCCGACCCCTCTCCCCTCTGCTCCCTTCCCCTCGCCGCTCCCGCCCGCGCCGCCTCCCCCGCCGTCGCCCTCACCGAGCGTCACTCCCACACCCACTCCCTCCCCGACACCGTACGGAAGCCGATGAAAGAGCTGTTCGGATCGCAGCCCGGAAGGGACAATCACGGGATGCTCGCGGTGACATTCGCCCTGCCGGAAGAGAGCCGGGGATTTGCGCGCCTGCTCAGGCACCCGGGGGAGACGGGCCTCGCCTCGTGCCGCGCGGTGCTTGGCAATCTCGGTTCGCGCGAGCTGCTCCTTTTCCACACCGGAATGGGGCAGGCCCGCGCCTACGAACGGCTGCGCCGGTTCCTGGATGGGCATCCCGCCGTCACCGGGATTATCAGCGCGGGGTACGCGGGCGGGCTCGACCCGGCGCTGCGGGCGGGGACGCTCTTTCTCGCGCGCAACTACTCCGCCGCGCCGCTGCTCGCCCGGGCGCAAGCCGCGCTCGGCGCAGCGGGCGTCCATACCGGGCGGCTCGCCACCGCCGGAGCTGTTCTGGAAACGCCACGGGCCAAGGCGCGTTTCGCCCGGGAGACCGGCGCGGCGGCGGTCGATATGGAAACCGCCACCATCGAGACTCTCTGTCGGGAGCGGGGCGTGCCGCTGCTTTCGTTGCGCGTCATCTCGGACCCCGCCAACCAGCAGTTCGCCGTGCCGCTGCCGGTCTGCTTCGACCCGATCAAAGAGTCTCCCCGGCCTCTCGCGCTGCTCGCCTACCTGCTCGGCCACCCTTCCCGGGTGCGCGGCTTTCTCCGGTTTGCGCTGACGATGGACCGGGTGCGCGCCGCGCTCACGGCGGGGCTGGTCCGGCTTTTCGAGGCGATGGAGGGGCCGGTCTAGAAAAACCTAGCTGGCCCATGGCCCGAAGCGCGCGAGCAGTTCGCCGGGCGGCGTTTTCACCAGATCGGCCCGCACGTTGCGCTTGAGCCGCTCCCGCAGCGCGGGCTCGATCTCCTCCAAAACGGCGTCGTGGATCTCCGGGGCCGCTGCGAAGTACCACTGTTCGGTCCGCTCGCGGTGCAAGATCCCCGCGATCTTCTCTGCCAGCAAGCGGGTGAGGCGGCGCTCCGTCTCCGCGAGCGCGGGAAGGGTTTCGTAGTCTGATTGCTGCGTCGATTTTGCCGGGCCGACCCCGCCGAGGATCGAGAAACGGCCCAACTGGTCGGTCAGCCGGTTGGAAAAACGGCCATGCGCTTCGGGAAAAACCATCTCTTCCACGCGCTCGAGCTTTCGCCCCCGGGTCGGCGTCTCGACGATGCGGTATCCCTTCAACTGCCCCAGATTCGCGAGAATGATAATGGTCTCCATCCGGCCCCTAACAGGAAGTTCGCGGCTGGAGGCGCTCCCGCGCCCTTCTCGCTCCCGGAAGGTTGATCGAGGGCAGGTCTACCGCTCCCGGCCAAAGAGCGACCCCCAGCTCCATTCGCCCTCCTGCTTCTGCTGCTGCACCTTGAGCCGCCCGAGCAGCGACTGGAGCGTGAGAAAAATACGGTGCCACTGGCTTTCCACGGTGCCGATGCTGCTTTCATGCTCGGCGAGGTAGCGGATGGAGGGCGCGCCGTTGATGAGCGCCATCACCTCGTCCTTGCGCGGGCAGCCTTGCTCAACAGCGGCGGAGAGCACCTCCAGCCCCTGCGCGACGAGGCTCTTGACCTCCAGGAACTGCGCCTCTTCCTGCGCGGAAAAGTTCTTCTGCCGGGCGAGGTTGATGTAGTGGTTAAACTGCTTCCAGCACTCGATGTACGTTTCGAGGTAGAGGATAAAGTCGTCGAGGGTCGGGTTGCTCATGGCCGGGAGGGTGATGGAGGTGAGGGGCGAGCCGCCGGGGTTCAGGAAAACGAGGGCGCCCCCGTGCAGTTCGATGGCCACCATCCGCGTTTCGCGGTAGTGGGTTTCCAGCCGCGTCAGCGGGGTCTGGATCTTGCGCGCGGCGGCGAAGGCGCGCAGCGCGCACCGCCCGATCTGCTCCAGCGTCTCTCTCGGCACCGATCCGGGCAGCGTGCAGGCGACGATCTTCCCCGCCCGGTTGATCGCCACGGCGCCGGTGGGCGGCCCGTCGATGCGCGGCATCGGAGCGCCCGTGCCCGCGCCCGTGCCCGACTTGGAAAAAATTTTCAGGAGGCCCATTGCGTCGTCATTTTGTGAAATGCGCTCGAGACTTCCCCCGGCTCTAGCTCCGGGGCGAACCCCGCGACGAGGATCGCTTCGCGGCGGGCCACGCTAACGGCGAGATGCCGCTGCGGGCCGTACCCGGTCCATTGCAAAGGCTCGCCGATCCCCAGCTTCTCTCCGAGCGCGCGGTATTCCTGAAGCAGCCGCCGTGCCCAGGCGGCCACACCCGCGGGGTCTTCGCACGCCCACTGCCCGGGGGTGGCGGAACCTTCCTGCTCCACGAGGAACTGCACCCCTTTCTCCCGCTCGATGGCGGCGAGCTGCGGCGGCAGATCGGCGGCGACGGCCTTGGCCTCCCCCGCCTTCGCCTCGTCGAGAGCCTGCGCGGTGTCGAGCAGCAGCGCCTGCGTGGGGGTGAAGATCGTGCGGGCGCGCACCATGTCGGGCGCAAGCAGATCGAAGCTCCCGACCTTCCACGAGAGGATTTCCTTGAAGGCCGCCTCCGCCTTGGCCGTGGCCGTGGCGGCGTCGATAATCTCCCCGTTGCGGAACCAGAGATAGCCGATCGTGCGGCCGCTGGTGATCTTCACCACGGCGGAGCTTTGCGTGAGGCACTCCAACTGGATGATGTCCGGCAGCGCCTTGCACTCCACCACGCCCCGGAAGCCGCTCTGCCGCGTGTCGCGTTCCAGCATCGCCTCCACGCACTCCAGGAAAAGCTGGCGGTCACGCGCCGACTTCGGCTTTTCGACATAGAGGTCGATGCCGATCTCGTAAGCGCGGGCGCGCGAGTGGTCGTCGCCAAGCCCGGTCAACACCACGATGCGCAGGAGCGGAAGGCGTTTGCGGACAACGGAGAGAACCTGGAAGCCGTCCATCTGCGGCATCCGCAAGTCGGTCAGCAACAGCGCGAACGGCTCGCTCTCCAGCAGCGAAAGCGCCCGCGCGCCGGAATCGACCGTCAAAATTTCGGGATCGCTCGGCAGCGTGGAAAAAATCTGCCGACAGATGTCCAGGAAGTCCTGGTCGTCATCGAGAATCAAGATTCTGGGGCGCGCCATTTCGTTTGATTTTCGCCTCGCTCCGCGATGGTTTCAACCTGAAACGCTTCTCGATATTGATCGG
>CAZYVL010000133.1:0-6335 GCA_964651005.1 uncultured Chthoniobacteraceae bacterium
TCCAGCCGGAGGCGGCCCTGGTGGCGAAAGAGCCGGACCGGTTCCCCGAACGCTTCGCCGAGCGTTTCCCCGCGCAGAACCTTCGTCCGTTTCCCGGCCGCGAGCACGCGCCCCGATTTTAACACCAGAACGTGGCTGATCCCCGGGACGATCTCCTCGACGTGGTGCGTGACGAACACCAGCGCCGGGGCATCTTTGCGCCCGGCCAGCCGGTCCACAAACCGGAGGAAATGCGCCCGCGCCACGGGGTCGAGACCCGCACACGGTTCGTCGAGGATGAGCAGCCCGGGGCGCGCCATTAGCGCGCGGCCGATCAGGATGCGCTGGCGTTCGCCCTGCGAGAGCACCCGCCACGGGCGATCCGCGAGCGCTTCGGAATCGATCTGCCGGAGCATCGCGCGCGCTTCCTCCTGGTCCGCCGCGCGGATGCGCCCCCAGTAGTCGATCATCGCGTACTTCCCGCTCAGGACCGTGATGAGGCCCGGCTCATGGTCGGCCATTTGCTGGCGCACGGCGGAGCTGACGAGGCCGATCCGCTTGCGGAGTTCCACCCAGTTCGACATGCCGTACTCCTGCCCGAGCACCGTAATGCGCCCCCCCGTTGGGGTTTGATAACCTGTCAGCGCGCTCAAAAGCGACGTCTTGCCGGAGCCGTTTGCGCCAAGGATTGCCCAGTGTTCCCCCGGGCGGACCTCCCAGCAAACGCGGTCCAGAATGCAGGAGCCTTCGCGGATCAACGTAAGATCGGAAACCTGGAGGCGCGGAGCGGCAGCGGGATCAACGGGAGTCGTGGAGGAAGAGGCGGTTTTCAATCCCTGCTTTTTAAACGCCCTCCGGCTCCGGCACAACGCCGATTGCACACCTCCATCCCCGCAAAAAGAACACGCCGAAATGCGCGGCTCACGGAGATCCATGCGAGATTGCCCTTGTTCCCAGGCATGGGATTCCCCCAAGGTGGTGGTTTTTCCGGCGGCCCTTGCCCGCCCGTTTCCTGTTTTTACCATGCTCACAATTCGCGAACTGAAAAAAAGCCACGGCGGACGCACTCTCTTTGAAGACGCCTCGATGCAGGTGAACTACGGGGAGCGGGTGGCCCTCGTCGGCCCGAACGGCGCGGGCAAATCGACGCTTTTTTCCATCGTGCTCAAACAGGAGGAGCCTGATCGCGGAACCATCCAGCGCGATGAATGGACCATGATCGGCTATCTCCCGCAGGAAGCCGAGGCCGTCGGCGAAGAAACCGTGCTCGACCTCGCCACGGGGCGCGCGGGAGAGATCGCGAAGCTGGAGCGGCGTCTCGCGGAAATGGAAAAGGAAGGCAACGTGGACGCCCCGGAATACCTGGAGGCGCACGCCCAGCACGACGCGCTCAACAGCCCGCAGGCCGAGGCGAAAGCCAAGAGAATGCTCCGCGGCCTCGGCTACCGGGAAAGCGACTTCAGCCGCCCGGCGCGCGAGATGAGCGGCGGCTGGGTCATGCGCGCGCACCTCGCCCGCCTCCTCGTCATGGAGCCGGACCTGCTGCTGCTCGACGAGCCGACGAACCACCTCGACCTGCTTTCGCTCCTCTGGCTTCAGGATTACCTCAAGAGCTACTCCGGCGCGGTTCTGATGATCTCGCACGATCGCCAGTTCATGGACGAAATCGTCGGGCAGGTTTACGAAATCGCGGAGTGCAAGCTCATCCCCTACAAAGGCAACTACACCGACTACCTGCACCAGCGGGAGGCCCGCTACGAACAGCAAGCCGCCGCGTATAAAAACCAGCAAAAGGAGATCAAGGCGCTCCAGGAATTTGCCGAGCGGTTCCGCTCCGTCGCCTCCAAGGCGTCGCAGGCGATGAGCAAGCTCAAGCAGATCGAGCGCATGGAGCGGATCGAAAAGCCGCTCCCTCCGCGCAAGCCGTTCCGCTTCCAGATTCCGCAGCCGCAGCGCGGCGGCCAGCGGGCGATCACACTGGATGGCATCCACATGGCCTACGGCAGCCACAAAGTGTACGAGGGGCTGGATCTGACCATCGAGCGCGGCGAGCGCACCGTCCTCGTCGGCCCGAACGGCGCGGGCAAATCGACGCTGCTCAAGCTGCTCGCGGGCGTCGTCGAGTTCCAGAAAGGCGAACGGAAGCCGGGGCATAACGCGAAGATCGGCTACTTCAGCCAGCACCGCGCCGACACGCTCGACCCGGAAAAGAGCGTGCTCGAAGAGGTCATGGACGCCGCCCCCGAAATTCGCGAGGACGACGCGCGAGCCGTCCTCGGGTCGTTCCTCTTCCGCAAGGACGACATTTACAAAAAGACCGCCGTATTGAGCGGAGGCGAGAAAAGCCGCCTGAACCTCATCAAGTTCCTCGTCGATCCGCCCAATCTCCTGCTGATGGACGAGCCGACCACGCACCTGGACATCCACACCGTCGAATCGCTCATCCTCGCGCTGGAGAACTACGAGGGAACGCTAATCTTCATCTCCCACGACGTCCACTTCATCCGGAAGCTCGCAACGAAAGTGCTCCACGTGCGCGACGGCAAAGTCTCCCCCTACCCCGGCGGCTACGATTACTTTCTCGAAAAATCAGGCGCAGCCGACGACCGCGCGGCACTCACCGCAGATTGAGTGGCCGCTTGGGGTTACTCTGCTTCGGGAGTCGTGCAGGGAATCGTATCCGTTTACGAAATTCGTGATGATCTTCCTCTCCGGCACTGGCTTGCTGCGCTTCATTTCTTCCATAGCTTGGCATTGCCTTTGCTATGGTTGGCCTGTGCGCTCATTTTCGCCCGGGGGGTGATCGCCTCCCCTACTCCCCCTCCGCAATCCGCCAAACAATCTCCGCCGCCGCCACAAACCCAAACGCCCCGGTGATGAACGCCGCCGCGCCGTAGCCGCTGGCGCAATCCATCCGGAGATTTTCTCCCGGCTCGGCGGTTTCGCAGACCGTGCCGTCCGCCTGCGGAAAGACCTGCGGCTCGGCGGAGAAGACCGCCGGGACGCCGTATTCGTTCCCCTCGCCTCGCGCCCATCCGTACGTCCGCCGCAGCTTTTTACGCACCTGGCGCAGCAACATGTCGCCCCCCGTGCGGCCAAGATCGCCCCGGCGAATCTGCGTCGGATCGCGCCGCCCGCCCGCACCGCCGATGGTGAGCACCCGCAGCCCGCGCTCGCGCGCCCCGGCGATGAGCATCGCCTTGATCGACATCCGATCCACGGCGTCCACGATCCAATCATACCCACTATACCCATTTCCCGGGTCGAGCAGCCGCGCCGCCGTGGACTCCAGGAAAAACTCCGGCACAGCCCGCACCCGCGCCGCCGGGTTGATCCGGCGCACCCGCTCTTCGAGAACCGTCACCTTGGGCCGCCCGACCTCCCCTTCCAGCGCGGGGAGTTGCCGGTTGACGTTGGTGACGCAAACCTCGTCCATGTCGATCAACGTGAGCGTGCCGACCCCGGAGCGCGCCAACGCTTCCACGACCCAGGAACCAACCCCGCCGACGCCCACAACCGCGACATGCGCCCCGGCGAGCCGCCCAAGCGCCTCGCGCCCGTAAAGCCGCCCGATGCCGCCGAAACGGGGATCGCCCCCTTCCTCCCCGCCGCGCCCGTGGCTGGCGGGGAACGCCGCGCTCTCCTCCACGCTCCCTTCCGCGCTCTCCTCCACGCTCCCTTCCTTCATGCCCGTACCGTCGCCGCGTGCGGCCTCCCACGCAGGGCGAGCGCCTCGTCGTAACACGCCTCCAGCTTGCGGATCGCCCCGGATTGCTCGAACTCGCCGCGAACGCCCTCAGACGCCCTGCGGCCCATGATTTGAAGATACTCGGAGGATTCCGTCATCCGCTCCAGCGCGACGGCCAGCGCCTCCGCATCGCGCTCCGGCACGAGGATTCCGCTCTCCTCGCTTTTCACCGCCTCCGGGATGCCGCCGTGCAGCGTGGCCGCGATCGGAAGGCCGGTCGCCATCGCCTCCAGCATCGCGTTGGGCACCCCCTCCTGGTTCGCCCCGTCGGTGACTTCGCTCGGATGCAAAAAAACGTGCGAGCGCGCGTAGAGCGCGTTGAGTTCTTCGGAGCCGAGAAACCCGACGAACTGCACCGCCTCGCCGACGCCAAGCTCCCCCGCCAGCCGCGCGAGTTCCTCGCGCATCGGCCCCTCCCCGGCGATCGTGAACGTCGCCTTCGGGTACTTCCGCCGGAAACGGGCAAACGCCTTGAGCGACGTGACCAACCCTTTCTTGGGAATCAAACGGCAAGTCTGCACCAGACGCCATTCGCCGTCGGCGGGCATCAGCCGGTGCGCGAAGGGGAACTCATCGAGGGGGATACCCGTGCGGTTGATCCGGATCTTCTCCGCCGGGCAGCCGATCTCCTCCAGCCGCGCCATGAGCGAGCGCGAGCGCGCCAGCACGAGCGGCACCGCCTGGAAAAGCTCCCGCATCCGGGCATCGTAGCCGGGCTGCCCTGGGCGCAACATCACGTCCGCGCCATGAAAGGAAACCACCGCCGGGCGGTCCCAGTTCTGGATAAACGGAAGCAGATGCACCCCCGTGTGGCCGAAGTAGACGTGCATCAGGTCGGCATGCCGACGCTCCAGAATCTTGTGGATGATGCGAAGCTCCCCCCGGTAATAAAGCGGCGGGAGCCTGCGGATATGCTTGAGGTAAAAGCGGAGCAGGAAATTCTTGCGCACCCGCCCATACTGCTCCACCGCGTCAAACGGGTACTTCTCCGGGCAGCGGCGCTCCTTGGCGATGACAAAGGTTTCATAACGCCGCAGCCCCGTGACCTGCCGGTAGATGTGCAGCATCTCCGGCTTGAGGAACGTAGTGCAGTAGCTGGCGACAATCGGCTTTGGCATAGTCGGCGGCGGCGTTCAGGTTACGACTCCTCCGGCCCGGGCGCAACCGGGGCGGCGGCGACGGCTTTCGCTTCGGAATCGAAGAGATGGCGGGCAAGCGCCGCCTTCAACTCGCCGATCCCCTCCCCCAGCTCCGCGGAAAGCGGAACCGTCTCCACCTTTGGGAAACGTTGGCGGAACTGCGCGAGGTTCTCCTCCGCGCGCGGGTCGTCCATCTTGTTGGCCGCCACGAACCACGGGCGCGCGCCCAACCCCGGATCGTACAAGCTCAGTTCCTTGCGGAGCTGCTGGAGATCCTCCACGGGGCTGCGCCCCTCGCTCCCCGCCATGTCGATCACGAACAGGAGCACCCGGCAGCGCATGATGTGGCGCAGGAACTCGTGCCCGAGGCCGACATTCGCGTGCGCCCCCTCGATCAACCCCGGAATGTCCGCCACCGGCGCGCGGCGGTACCCGTCAAACTCGACCACGCCGATGACCGGATGGAGCGTGGTGAAGGGATACGCCGCCACCTTCGGATGCGCGGAAGAGATCTTCCCGAGCAGCGTCGATTTCCCCGCGTTCGGATACCCGACTAACCCCGCGTCCGCGATGCTGCGGAGCTCCAGCAGGAAGTACCCCTCCTCGCCGTCGTCCCCCGGGGTGAACTGCCGGGGAGCGCGGTTGCGGGCACTTTTGAAATGGATATTCCCCCTGCCGCCCTCGCCTCCTTTGCAAAGGACGAACTCCGCCCCGTCATGGTCGAGATCGGCGATCAGTTCAAGCTCCGGCTCCTTCTCCACCCCCGCCTCGGTCTCTTCCTCCGGGGACGGCACACCCTCCCCGCCCTCCTCTTCGAGCTCCCACGCCTGCGGCTTGGGCGCGAAGGGGGAGAGCCCCGCCGGAAGCCGGTAGACGAGCGTTCCGATGGGCACCTTGACGTGCTTGTCCTTCGCCGCTTTTCCGTAACACTGCTTGCCCCGGCCGTTTTCCCCGTTCTTCGCGCGGAGGATCGGCTCGTAGAAAAACGGCGTCAGCGTATCGGCGTGCGGATCGGCGTGCAGGATGATGCTCCCGCCCCGCCCGCCGTCGCCTCCGTCCGGGCCGCCCTTGGGCACAAACTTCTCGCGCCGGAAGCTGACGCTTCCATCCCCGCCCTTCCCGGCCTTGGCATAAATTTTGATTTGATCGACAAACATGAATCCCCCTCTCTGCCGGAGAGCCGCCGCGATTGCAATAGGCGCAACCGGCGGATTCTCCCCGACTGGGCGAAATCCTATTTTTGGCACGGCCCCTGCGGCAAGGATTTCGACGCTTTTCTTTTGCGGTGGACAATCGCTTCCAAAAAGCCGGTTCCCCCGCCGTTTTTCTCTCGGCCAAAAAAGCGAAAAGGTGCCCCTCGCTCAATTTCCGCTTGCCAACCGGCGGTCGGGGAGGAACATTCACGGCTCTTGAAATCGGGCCGTAGCACAGCTTGGTAGTGCGCTTGAATGGGGTTCAAGAGGTCGCTG
>CAZYVL010000134.1:0-6323 GCA_964651005.1 uncultured Chthoniobacteraceae bacterium
CTGGTGGTTGCCTGGGAAAACTATGTTCACGATCTTTTCCGCCAGATTAAACCCTCTCCCACCCAAAAGCGGAGGCGCGACCTGGTGCTGGAGTTGAGCAAGCGGGAGTGGGTCTCCACTTCGGAGGTGGAGAAGCTCACGCCGGACCAGGCTGCCGAGTACGCCAGAGCGGGGGACCGGATGATCCAGCGGGATCTGAACGCGCTCCTGCGCATGGGCCTGATCGCGCGGCAGCACGGCCGCGTCAGGGCGCGCACAGAGAAGATCGTCGCCTTTCTCCCGCAGCGGGCCACTTGAGGCTACGCCCCCTGCCTATCCCGGGCCGGAAGGCTCGAAGTCGATCCACCGCACCAACGGAAGAAGCGCCGGTTGGCCATCCTGGTGCCAGCAGAGGGGCGGGCGCTGCATTTGCCCGATGGGGCAGAGACGCGAGGCGCCCAGCCGCGCGAGTTCTTCGGCATGAGCCGGAGTGGCGGGGTGGAAGCCGATCGCGCTCAGATGCGGGCGAACCGCCGCGAGCGCCGCATCAAGATCGTCGAGGCAAGCAGGCAGCGGCTTGACGAACACGGTGCGGTTAAGCGGCGAGGGGGCGAAAGCCGGGTCGGGATCGAGCACCACGGTCCACGCCGTGGAGCCTTCGCTCTGCCAGAGCATGGTGTCGGGCTGCGTGGCGGCGCGGAAGGCGAACTCATCGCGCAACGCCGCGATGGCAAGCTGCTCGGCGGGCGTCACCGGGCCGCGAGGTTGCTCGCGCTCGATAGCCGCCAACGCCCCCGCCAGCCGTTGCGCGTACTCCCGCGCGATCTCCGGCGCGACATAAAAGAGATGCGGCGAGAGGCATCCCTGCTGATTAAAGAGCGCCACATCGCGCGCCGCTCCGGCGACGGAGGAAAACGCCGGGTCCGCAAAAACAATGCCGAGGCTGATCCGGTGCCCGTGCGCGAGAAAGCGTTGGTCCGGGCGGACGCGGGCGCGGAAGTGGGCGATCGTCTCATCGTTGCCGAAGACGATCACCGCTTCCGCCCCGGAGAGCCAGGCGGGCGGGAGCGTAGCGGCGATCTCCACCCTCTCTGCCAGCGAGGCGGGGAGGCGCTCCCGGAATTGCGCGATCTCCGGCAGCCCCTCGCCGGGAATCTTGCACCAGTTGTGCGCCCCGAGGAGCAGACCGCGCATCAGGCTTTGCAGCCCCGCCAGCGGAGTATTGCCGCTAAGGATGTGCAGGATCGAAGCCGGGCCAACGGCGCGGGCGAGCACGCCGTTTGTGTAGGTTGTGCAGGTTGTGTAGGGTTGGAACCCGTCCAGCCGCCCTTCATCGCCGAGTTCGGCGCGCACCAGTGTCATCAAGCCCTCCTCCGTCACCGGCCCCAGGAGCAGAAACGGACGGGCGGCTTCAGCCAGGCTGCGGGCGATCTCGCGCGTTTGCATCGGTGTTCACCTTTCAGCTTACAGGGCCACTTACCACACTGGTTTGGGAGCGCAACTGCTCGTCCGCCGCACGCGAGCAGCCGCGGGGGAGCGCGGCGGGATCACGCCCCAGCAGCTCGAACCCCCCGCCGCGCCGGATCGCCAGATCGCGCGTCTGGATGGCAAGCACGGAGCCGAGATTGGCCAGATCGAAGAGCCGGACCACGCCGAGCGCCCCCTCCCGCGCCGGAGCGCCGGTTTCCGGGTCGATCACCAGCGCGCGCGTCCAGGGCGGCCCCTCGTGCGCCCCGCCGAGGCCGCGCGTGTACCACTGCGAGCTGAGTTCCGTCATGCTGTATTCGTTGAAAATCGCCTCCGCCGCCAGCCCGAGCTTTTCCGCGAAGAGCGCATAAAGCGCCCCCTTTTCCAGCGAACGGCCACTCCCTTTGTAGCCGCCGGTTTCCATGCAGAACGAGCCGGGCGGCAGCGGAAAACGCTCGCCCGGCCCAAGCTCTTCGAAGAGGTGCAGAAACGCCAGCGCCGTGCCGAGCAGCAGCAGCGGCGTTCCGCTCCCGATGGCGGCGGCGGCAGCGCGGCGGAAAACATCGAGCTTCAGCCCGCCCTCCGCATCGAGGCACCACGTCTGCGAAAGCGCCGTGGCAGGCGCACCGAGCCGCCCCGCCATATGCGAGAGCGAGGAGTGCGGCGCGTCCTCCGGGCGGCGGATCAGGAGGCATTGCCGCATGGGAGGGATGCCGAGCGCCCTCCAGCCAGCCAGAATCGCCGCGTCGTAGAGCCGCAGCGAACAAAAGAAATGGCGGCCAAACCCTTCGCCCGTCGTGCCGCTGGTGCGAAATTCCGCCACGCTCTCCCGCTCGCCGAACGTCCGCAGCGCCGCAGTGCGGAACGCCCCCGTCGGCACGGCGGGAATCTCGTGCCAATGCTCAAGATCGCGAGAGGCTTTGGCAAATTCGCAGTACCGCGCATACGGCGCGTTGGATTCACGCTGGAAGCGGTAAATCTCCAGCGCGAGCCGGTTGAACCCCTCCTCGCTGGCGAGATCCGCCGCGCGGCCTTCGTCTCCGGTGTCTCCGGTTCGCGCGCCGGGGATCGCCTCCAGAAGCCGGGACTCAAGATTGCGGTAGGGCACGGCTGCTTCCTAGCACGGAGGGCGCGCGGGGAACAGGGGCAATTTTCCCGCGCGCGCCGGCGGCAGCCCGCGCGATTTTACGAAACGGGGATTTGTAAAAAAATTAGCTTGAGGCCGTGGCCCGGAACCTGCATTCCGGTCTGGAGTGAACCCCCGCAAGTTTCTCCGAAAGACCCCCGCCCCGCCCCCCTCCGTACCCGCCCCGCAGCCGAAAGCCGCCGCCAATCCCGAATCGCTTTTCCCTGAACCGCCCAAAGCTGCCCCGACTCCCGCCCCCGCCCCCGCGCCTCCGGCCACGCCCCCTTTTATGAACCCACCGACCCAGCCCGCCCCCCTCAACGCCAACAACGTGCTCTCCAGCGACGTCGAGATCAAGGGAACCATCGTCTTCAAAACGGACCTCTTCCTGGACGGCAAGCTGGAGGGGGAAATCACCTCGCCCGCCATGCTGCACCTTGGTGAGAACGCCCAGGTGGACGGCGAAATCAAAACCGGCTCCGTCATCATTCGCGGCATCGTCAACGGCAACGTCACCGTCGAAGACCGCTGCGAACTGCGCGGCGAAGCCCAGCTCGTGGGCGATCTCAAAGCCGCACGCCTCGTCATGGAACAGGACGCCACGCTCGTCGGCAAATCCGACGTAACGCCGAAAAAGAACTCCACCCCGCCGCGCGCCTGACGGCAAGCCGCGCGTGGCACCCTTGGGCACCCTTGGCACCCTTCTCCGTGTTGCCGTTGCAATCCACCGGGGTTCAGATAGGCTACGCAAACCATGCCACGAAGGCGATCCACCGCGAAGGCATTCTCGCTGGCCCTGATTTTGACACTGGGGTGGGGGAGTCCCCGCCCGGCGCACGCAAAGCCCGCCCATCATTCCCTCTTGCCGGGATGGGAGCCATCCAAAGTCGTGGCCGACCTCTCCGACCTCTTGGAGACAGAACCCCCCCCGAACAAGATCGACCCGAAAGTGCTCCTGAAACTGCGCGATTACGGCAAAGAAACCGTAGTGCTGACAGACGGGAACGGAAAGCGGTACAAAACGACCACACAGAAACCGATCTTTACCGTCCGGTGCAGCCCATCCGGAAAGCTCGCCGTGGTGGGAATCGGTTTTGGCCGTTATGAGGTCTGTTCCCTGGAGCGGTGCATCAAAATCAAGGATCTGCCGAAACTGAAGGTTCCCGCAAGCACCGAGACATGGGACTGGCTGGATGAGAACACCTTGATCGGGATCGCAACCACGGAATTGAACGAGGCACCGACGGATGCGGCGGAAAAAGCGCATTGGCGCGGGAAGACCTTTATTTTCACCTACGCCCTGGATCGCTCCCGGTTAACCACCGTGAACCCCGCCCTTCTCGGGCTTCCCGCTTCCTTTCATATCATTGAAACACGCCAGGCGCGATCCCTGAAGGCCGAGTGGATCGGGACGGACGGCACACCGAAATCAAAATGGGTCGCAGTCGGCGATCTGGTGAGGCTCCCCCAAGTCCCTGATTGATCTTCACATGTTGAGGTGACACTTCCATTTCACAGCCGTCCCATAAGGGCGAAAAATGGGTGCCGGTCTTGATTTCAAGCCGGTTGGAGGGCGGGATCAGCAATTTCAGGTTTAAGAATTTCGAATATCAGCCTGTGTATAGCCATCGTGTTCGCGGTGCTGTCCCACGGGATTCGTCGCGCCTCCCTCTGGAGTCCGACATCCAGCCTAAAACGCAAATCCGAAGCTGAAGTGCCATGCCCCGTGGGGCTGGTTTCCCTTGCGGATCGGGTTGTGGCCGTAATCGATGCGGATCGGCCCGATCGGGAGCTGGTAACGCAGGCCGACGCCGACAGCCAGGCCGGTCTCTCCAAGGCCGTCGGCGACGGTGCGCCCGGTGCTTCCCGCGTCGAAGAACACCGCCCCTTTCAGGTTTGCATAAAGCGGGAACGTATCCTCCACATTAAATACCGTGAAAGTTTGCCCGCCGATGGAATGGCCAAAGCGGTCTTTCGGCCCGAGGCTCCTCTCCACGTAGCTGCGCACGCTGCGGCTGCCGCCGTTGAAGAAGCGTTCGTCAATGGGCAGCCTGTCGTTGCCGCCGCGCAGTGGCTGGATAATCCCGCCCCGCAGGCCGACTGCCAGGAGCGTCGCGCCGATCGGCTGGTAATACGAAATGCGACCGGTTGCCCGCGCGTAATCGACCGTGCTCCCGAGCACCGCCCCGGCGAGATCGCCGCTTGCGTTGACGATCAGCCCCTTCGTCGGGTTCAACACACTGTCCCGGTAGTCGAGCGTGGCGGACGCGCCGAGGCTGTTGACGAAGTATTGGTCCGGCCCCAGCTCCTGCGGGTCGATCCCGCCGGTGTTGTCGATCCGCACGCCGCGCGTGAGCAGAAACCCGGAAAGCTCCAGATGGCTGCCGAGCTTTCGCGTCAGCTCGGTATGAATCCCGGATTCGAGCTTGGAATAGTCGGTAAGCCGCTGGTTGAGCGCGTAGGTGCGGAAGCGCAGCGTGTACGCTCCGTCGGCGATCCACGGGTCGGTGTAGAGAAATTCGCCGTGCAAAAGGTTCTGCGCGATTTCCGCGTTGATGCTGAGCGGACGCCCGAAGCCGAAAAGATTCCGGTCGGTATAGCGCGCGCCGAGGATCGCCCCTTCCAGCGAGCCGTAGCCGACTGAAAAACCGAGTTCGCGCGCGCGCGCCTCCTCCACCTCGAAATCGAGCCGCACCTCGTCGCCCGGGAGCGGCGTTTGCGTCAGCCGCAGGTTGGAGAAAAGCCCCGTGCTCATCAGCTTGCGGTAGCGTTCCTCCACCTTGGCGGGATCGTAAGGCTCCCCCCGCAGGCTGCGGAAACGGTTCTCCAGAAACCCGGGGCGCAACCGCCGCTTCGACGCGTCGGGATAGGTCTGCGTGATCCCGTCAAAGCGATAGAGATTGCCGGACTCGACCATGAACTTCACCGGAACCACCCCGTTCACCGCCGCCTCCAGCGCGCTCTCGGAGCGGACTTTCGCCATGAAATAGCCGCGCGCACGGTAGAAGTAGACCACCTTCCGCTCCAGGTTGGTCACGGCGAGCGGCGTATACGGCTGCGTACTGAATACTTCCAGCTCCTTGAGCAGCTTTCCGGGCGGAAGAAACAGAACGTCCCCTTCCAGGTGGATCGCGCCGAACCGGTACTGCATCCCTTCGTCAATGCCGACGCGCACATCCGCGTGGGTCTTGTCGGCGGAAAGGGTGATGGAAGGCTCGCCCACCGCCACGTCGAGATACCCCTCTGAGCGGTAGTAGCCGCGGATCCGGTCCACCCCGGCGCGGATTTCGCTTTCGACGAACGGGATCGCCTTTGGCCTTCCGTTTTTCCCGTCGGCGAGGCCGGTGAGGAGATTGAAAAGCGTCGCCGAGGGAACGCGCTGGTTGCCTTCGAAAGTCACCCGCCCGAGCGTGGTCAACGGCCCTTCGCTGATCGTGAGCGCAAGCACGTTCCCCCGGGCGATGGCCCCCTTTACGAAAACCTGCGAATAGCCATTCTTCCGGTAGAAAACGCCGAGGAAAAACGCGGTGTCATCCGCCAGCGCCGGGGTGAGGCCGGTCTCCGCGATCTCCGCGAGCGGCTCCCGGATGGCGGTGCGGATCTCCGCTTCCGTGAAGCGGGTATTACCCAGGAGCCGCAGCGGAACCGTCTTGGCGGTGCCGACGGCGGGGGAACGCGGCGTCGGCGAGGGGAGCGCCACCGGCGGTTCGGGAGGAGGGGGAACGGGGGAGGGTATCGGCGTCGGTGCGGG
>CAZYVL010000135.1:0-1155 GCA_964651005.1 uncultured Chthoniobacteraceae bacterium
GCATAGTGAAGCATGCGGCGAAGCTGCGCGCGGGCGTTCTGCTGTTCTTCGGGGTCGGAGATCTCGTCGAGAAAGTGCGTTTGCTTGGCGGCGTCGCCCGGGCTGAAGAGGAGCACGCATTCGCCCGGCAGCGCGTCGCGCCCGGCCCGGCCCGTTTCCTGGTAATACCCCTCGATGTTTTTGGGGAGGTCGTAATGGATCACCCACCGCACGTTCGGTTTGTTGATCCCCATGCCGAAGGCGATGGTCGCGCAGATGATGCGCACTTCGTCACGCAGGAAAAGCTCCTGGTTGCGCGCGCGCGTGGCGGCGTCCAGCCCGGCGTGGTAGGGGCGCGCCCGGTAGCCCTTGCCCGCCAGCCCCTCGGCGACGCGCTCGGCGGTGGCGCGCGAGGCGCAGTAGACAATCCCGCTCTCCAGCGTGCGCGTGCCGACGAATTCCAGGATCTGCCGAAGCGGCTGGTTCTTGGGGAAGACGCGGTAGCAGAGGTTCGGGCGGTTGAAGCTGGCGATGAAGATGGCCGGATCGCGCAGGCGCAGCGCTTGCACGATGTCTTCGCGCACGCGCGGGGTGGCCGTCGCGGTGAGCGCCATCACCGGGACATGCGGCAGCAGATCGCGCAACTGGGAGAGGAGCCGGTACTCGGGGCGGAAATCGTGGCCCCACTCGGAGATGCAATGCGCCTCGTCAATGGCGAACGCGGTGACGTTCCAGGAGAGGAGGTTCTCCCGCCAGTCCTCCAGCATCAGCCGCTCCGGGGCGACGTAGAGCAGCCGGTACTCGCCCTGGTGCAGCCCGCGCAGCCGGGCGCGCGCCTCGGTGGCGCCGAGCGTGGAGTTGAGGAACGTGGCGGCAATTCCCGAGGCGGAAAGCTGGTCCACCTGGTCCTTCATCAACGCCACCAGCGGCGAGACCACGATCGTCAACCCGTCGCGGCAGAGCGCGGGGATCTGGAAACAGAGCGATTTGCCGCCCCCCGTGGGGAGAAGGGCGAAGACATCGCGGCCCGAAAGCGAAGCCTCGATGATCTCGCGCTGGTGGGGCCGGAAGGCGTCGTAGCCAAAAGCCGCCTTGAGGATGCCCAAAAGTTTGTCCACGGCACAGCCAGCGTGGGCGGGAGGGCGGGGGATGTCAAGGGGCAGGAAGGAGACGCGA
>CAZYVL010000135.1:1255-6233 GCA_964651005.1 uncultured Chthoniobacteraceae bacterium
GCATGAACGCCTTGACTCCCGGCCTCTCTCCCCGGAGGGTTTCCGCTGCCTTCGCGGCGGCGGCGCGTCCTCTTTCCGGGGCGCGATTCGCCCTCCACCACGGCTTTTCCTTCTTATCTTTATGGCAAAATCTGGCATCTGCTACCTGGCGGGGGCGGGCCCCGGCGACCCCGGGCTTGTCACCTTGCGAACGCGCGAGGTGATCGAAACCGCGGAGGTCATCGTCTACGACTATCTCTGCAACCCGGAAATCCTCGCCTGGGCGCCGCCCGAAGCCGAGCGCGTCTACGCCGGGAAAAAGGCGGGCGCACACACACTCCCGCAGGAGGAGATCGAGCGGCTGCTGATCGCCCGGACCCGCGCGGGCAAGCGGGTCGTACGGCTCAAGGGGGGCGATCCGTTCCTCTTCGGGCGCGGGGGCGAAGAGGCGGAGGCGCTCGCGGAGGCGGGGCTCCCCTTCGAGGTGATCCCGGGCGTCTCCTCGGCGCTGGCCGTTCCGGCGTGCGCGGGCATCCCGCTCACCCACCGCGCACACAACGCGCAGGTCACAATCTTCACCGGCCACGGCCAGGAGGAAGCAGGGACAGGGGCAGCGGCGGACAAGGAACCCGCCCTCGACTACGCCGCCCTCGCCCGTGGCCCAGGGACGAAGGTGATGCTGATGGGGGTCGAACGGCTCGAAGCGATCACCACCCGGCTGCTGGAGGAGGGGGGAGACCCGGCGCTCCCGGTCGCGCTCATCCGCTGGGGGAGCACCGCGCGCCAGCAGACGCTCCGGGGGGTTCTCGGCGACATCGCCCGCAAGGCGAAACAGAGCGGCTTCTCCGCGCCCGCCGTCGCCGTCTTCGGCAGCGTCGCCACGCTGGGCGAAAAGCTCAACTGGTTCGAGGCCCGGCCACTCTTCGGGCGGCGCGTGGTCGTCACCCGCAGCCGCCGCCAGGCCGGGGCGCTCACCGGGCGGTTGCGCGCGCTGGGGGCGGATGTGTATGAACTGCCGACGATCCGCATCGAGCCGCCCGCAGACCGGCTCGCGTTCGGGGAGCTCGTCCGCGATGCGCACCAGTACGAATGGCTCGTCTTTACCAGCCCAAACGGGGTCACGGAATTTTTCGACCTCTTTTACAAGATTTACGACGACGCCCGGGAGATCGGCGGCGCGCGGATCGCCGCGCTCGGCCCGGCCACGGCGGCCCGGCTGAAGGCGTTCCGCCTCCATGTCGATCTCCAGCCCGAGGACGCGGTGGCCGAGGCGCTCGTCCGGGCGTTTACCGAAGGCGGCTCCGTGGAAAACCAGAGAATCCTGGTGATTCGCCCGGAAACGGCGCGCGACCTGCTCTCCAGGGAACTGACCAAAAAAGGGGCCATCGTCGATGAAGCCGTCGCCTACCGAACCGTACCGGAAACCGACGCCGTCGCCCAGGAGCGGTTCCGCGCGGAGGGGGCCGACCTCATCACCTTTACCAGCTCCTCCACGGTCGAGAATTTCATGGCGCTCCAGCTTCCCCTCCCACCCGGGCTGCGGACGGCGAGCATCGGCCCCGTTACCTCCAAGACCATGCGCGCCCACGGGTTGCGCGTCGATGTGGAGGCGAAGCGGCACGACCTCGACGGGCTGGAAGCCGCCGTGCGCCGCTATTTTTCCGGCTCCCGGGAGCAGGCTTGATACTTGTTTAATAAACAAATTGTTCCGGCCCCGCCGATCGTATAAAATCCTGATCGGGCCATGTCCGCGCCCGCCTCTCTCCACACGAGATCACTCCGCGAGATCAGATGATCACGAGATCCCCAGATCCCCATGAAAAAAAAACCTGCCGCTTCTCTCTCTGAAGAGTCCCTCTCCGGCGCCCCCGGAGGGGCGGACGCGCCTGCCGGGAAAAGAAAGGCGGTCGGCATCGACCTCGGGACGACCTTTTGCGCCATGGCGCACCTGGACGAAAGCGGCAAGGCGCAGATCATCCCCAACGCCGAGAGCGAGCGGATCACCCCGGCGGTGATCCTCTTCGACGGCAGCACCGCCGTCGTCGGGAGCGCGGCCAAGCAGAACGCGGTGGCGGAGCCGGAGAAAATCGTCGATTTCATCAAGCGTGAGATCGGCAAGAGCAAGGCGGAGTTTCACCGCGACTTTTCCAACAAGGCGTGGTCCGCCGAGGAGCTTTCCGCGCTGATCCTGCGCAAGCTCAAGAAGGACGGCGAAAAATTCCTCGGCTGCGCCATCTCCGACGCCGTGATTACCGTGCCCGCCTACTTCAGCGACGTGGAGCGGACAGCCACGATGCACGCGGGGCAGCTCGCGGGGTTCAACGTGCTGCAAATCCTCAACGAACCGACCGCCGCCGCGCTCGCCTACGGGATCGACCGGCACGACGGGAACGAAACCGTCTTCGTCTTCGACCTCGGGGGCGGCACCTTCGACGTCACCATCATGCGCATCGCCGATCACCACATCCAGATGCTCGGCAGCAGCGGCGACCACAAGCTCGGCGGCAAGGATTGGGATGACGTGATCGTCAACTGGGTGAGCGAGGAGTTCGACAACCAGTTCGGCGACAACCCGCTGCTCGACCTGCACAGCTACCAGGATCTCTACAACCGCGCGCTGACGGCCAAGATCCAGCTCTCCAGCCGCAACTCCACCACGCTCGTGCACAGCTACGCCGGGCACAGCCTCAAGATCGAGCTGACGCGCGACGAGTTCGAACGCCGCTCGCAGCACCTGCTGGAGCGCACCAAGGCGATCTGCGAGATCGCCCTGGCGGAATCGTGCCTCCAGTGGGACCAGATCGACCGCATCCTGCTCACGGGCGGGATGACGCGGATGCCCTCCGTGCGGGAGATGATCCGCACGATGAGCGGGCGGCCCGTGGCCGAGGATGTCAGCCCGGACGAAGCGGTCGCCGTCGGCGCGGCGCTCCAGGCCACGCTCGTCCTGCTGGGCAAGGAGGACGAGGCGGGCGAACGGCTGATCTCCGAAAAAACGCGCGGCAAGCTGACCGGCTCCGACGGCGCGCTCGTGCGCGTGACCAACATCACCACGCACACGCTCGGCGTCGTGCTCTGGGATGACGACCAGATGGAGGAGTACGTCTTCCCGATGATCAAGAAATCGACGACGATCCCCGCAGAAATCCAGAACTCCTTCGGCACCGCCAAGGCGAACATGAAGAACGTCATCGTGCGCGTGGTGGAAGGCGAGAGCACCGTCCCCGGGGAGTGCACCCCGCTTGGGCTCTGCGACGTGGAACTGCCGCCGTTCCTGCCGAAAGGCTCCCCCGTCCAACTCACCTACCGCTACGACCAAAACCAGGTGCTGGAAGTGACCGTGGACGCCTACGGCAACCAGAACCGGGTCAAAATCGCCCGCAACATCGGCTTGACCGAGGCGGAGATGGAAACGGCCACGGCGGACCTGATGCGGATCAGTGTTGAATAACCGGACGGCCCGCAGGAAGCACACGCATGGGTCTTCTAACGCCGGTTCCCGACAATCCGCTGCGATGGGAGGGGTGGAAGAACTTCAACTCCTCCAACCCGTACGAACGCCTCTGCCTCGATCCCGAAGCGTGCCCCGGAGCGCGCGAGATTGAGGAAAACTGCCGTCTGCTGTTGATGTGGTGGCAGAAAAAGCTGCCGCTCAAGAACCAGCCGAGCAACCCGATCGCGCAGCTTCTGCGGCTCGGCCTCGACGAAGCGCCCGCCCGGCTCGCCGAAGCGCGCACGCTGCTGCTCGACGCCGGGAAGCGCGCCCGGATCGACGCCGACCTCCTCGCCCGCGCCAAACAGGGCGCGCTGGCGGAGTTCCAGAAGTTCCTCTCCTTCGCGCTCACCAGCGGCATGTTGACCGCCGAGGAGGAGGAGAGCCTCTACGCCACCGGCGAAAACCTCGGCCTGCAACGCGGCGAGATGGAGGAGATCATCGAGGCCGGGCTGGCCCGGACAGGGGCGCGCCGGATGTCGCGCATGGCCCCCTCGCCGGAGACCGCCGCATCGGCCCCCGTCTCCACCCGGCTCCAGCCGTCCACCCCCGCTTCCGCCCCTGGCAGCGCGCCGGGCGACCCGCGCGAGGAGTTTCTGCGGATGCTCCGGCTCTCCGCCATCGACGAGTTGACCGACGACCAGCGCGACGCCTTCTGCAACATGGGCGAATCGCTCGGCCTCTCCGGCGGGGATGCCGAGGATGTGATCGACGAATACCTGGAAGAGCGGATGATCGCCTCCACCACCTCCTCCCTCGCGCCCCACTCCCGCAAACCCGCCGAACCGGCCCTGGCCCCCCGCGCACGGCCCGCCGCCTTTCTCGACTCGCCGTTGCGCCGCGCGCAAGAGCGCGAGGAATCCCCTCCCTTCGTCAACTCGCTCGGGATGGAGATGCGGCTCGTCCCCTCCGGCTCCTTCATGATGGGGAGCGACGCCCCCGGCTCCACCCCCAACGAGCAGCCGGTGACCAAAACGAACCTCAGCGGCTTCCACCTCTCCCGCTTCCCGGTGACCAACGCCGAGTACGAACAGTTCGACCCGTCGCACCGCGTCAAGCGCGCCCCGTGGGCCGACGACCGGCACCCCGTCGTCTACGTCTCCGCGCACGAGGCGGCGCGCTTCTGCGAATGGCTCGGGAGCCGCGAGCGCCGCCGCTACCGGCTCCCCACCGAGGCGGAGTGGGAATACGCCGCGCGCGGCGCCGAAGGCCGCCTCTTCCCGTGGGGAGCACAGCTTCAGGGAGGGGATCTCGCCAACTTCGCCGACGCCAACGCACGGCTCCCGTGGGCCGATCCGGGCCTCGACGACGGCTTCGCGGAGACCTCCCCCGTCGGAAGCTACCCACACGGCGCAAGCCCCTTCGGCATCGAGGAGATGGCGGGCAACGTCTGGGAATGGTGCCTCGACTGCATGGTCCCGTACCCGGGGCGCGAGCGGACCAACCCGCGCGGCCCCGCCGAAGGCGCGAAACGCCTCTACCGGGGCGGAAGCTGGAAATCGCGCA
>CAZYVL010000136.1:0-6208 GCA_964651005.1 uncultured Chthoniobacteraceae bacterium
CGCATTTGGAATCGGCCCCCAGACGGGTCAAAAACATGAGCATCTGCTCGCTGGTGGTGTTTTGCGCCTCGTCGAGGATGATGAAAGCGTGGTTGAGCGTGCGCCCGCGCATGTAGGCGAGCGGGGCGATCTCGATGATGTTGCGCTCCACGTACCGCTCCCGTTCGTCATCCTCCAGCATGTCCTGGAGCGCGTCATAGAGGGGGCGCAGATACGGGGCGATCTTCTCCTTGAGATCCCCGGGGAGAAACCCGAGCGCCTCCCCGGCCTCCACGGCCGGGCGCGTGAGGATGATGCGGTTGACGAGCTCTTTCTTGAGGGCGACGAGCGCCATCGCCATCGCCAGGTAGGTCTTGCCGGTGCCCGCCGGGCCGATGCCGAAAACGAGGTCGTGCTCCTGAATGGCTTGCACATAGGCGCGCTGGGTCGCCGTTTTCGGGACGATCGGCGCGCGCCGGGGCGAGGTAGCCAGCTTGGTGTCGAGCAGTTCGAGCAGTTCGCCGCCGTTGCCGTTTGGCTCCGTCACGGAGAGGAGGGCGTAGTTGAACTCGTGCCGCCGGATCGGCATCCCCCCCTGGCGGGCGCGCTCCAGTTGTTCGAAAACGCGCCGGGCGCGTTCGACGTTCTCCCCCTCCCCCTCGATGCGGACCCACCCCTCGCGGGTGGTCAGGTGGACGGAAAGCGCCTCTTCGAGCGATTTGAGCAGCTTCAGATCCCCCGCGTACAGGGATTGAAGCGCCCTGGCGTTTTCAAACTGCAAGGTCTGACTTTCCGGCATGATCGGTAGATTAGAGCGTTTCCAGTAAAGATATCGCTGTTGATTTTATAGAATTAATGGAAACGCTCTAGGTTACCGGACTGGCAGCCGGTGTCAAACTCCCGTTCAGGGCCGGAGAAAGCGTCGCGGACGGGTGGGGCAAGGCGGCACGGCCCGTTTTCCTCTTTGAAATTCCCGGAGGCGTGGCAACAATCGTCGAAACGGATTCAAAGGGAGAAAACTTATGAGCACACGCATCGATCACCATCAAGTCAACCCCGCCGCCGTCCAGGCGCTGGCGGCCACCTACCAACACCTCACCACGATCCCGAAGAACCTGCGGGCGCTCGTGGAGCTGCGCGTCTCCCAGATCAACGGCTGCGCCTTTTGCGTCGATATGCACTCCACGCAGGCGCGGGCCGAAGGGGAGACCGTACAGCGGCTCGACTGCCTGGTGGCGTGGCGGGAAAGCCCGTTCTTCACCCCCCGCGAGCGGGCCGCCCTCGCCTGGGCCGAGGCGCTCACCCGCGTGGTGGAGACCCACGCGCCGGATGAAGCCTACCAGCCGCTTCTGGAGCATTTCAGCGAGAAGGAGATCGTCGATCTTACCTGGATCATCTCGATCATGAACACCTGGAACCGCCTCGCCATCGGGATGCGCAAGGAACCGGCTCCCCGCAGCTAGACCAGCTAGCCCCTACCCTGTTCACGGCGCAACCAACCCATGCCGGATGGCGAAGTGGGTGAGCTGCACGGCGTCGTGCAGGTCGAGCTTGCGCATGATCCGTTCGCGGTATTTCTCCGCCGTCTTGACGCCGATTTCCAGCGCGCTGGCCATCTCCTTCGTGGAGTGCCCCTCCGCGATCAGGCAGAGGGCGGTTCGCTCCCGTTCCGTGAGGGCGGGCCGGGCGGCGACGGGGAGACGGTGCAGCTCTTCCGCCGAGGGGGAGAGGTATCGCCCCCCGTTAAAAAGCGTGCAGATCGCCTGGTGAAGCGTGGTGAGCGGGTCATTCTTGAACACCAGCCCGTGCACCCCGGCGGCGACGAAGGAGCGCACGAAGTCGGGGTGATTCCACCGGGAGAAGACCAGGATGCGCGTCTCCGGGGAGGCGGCGCGGACCTCCTCCAGGTATTTCAAAAACGGGAGATCGCGCAGGGCGGGGTCGGCCACGAGGAGATCGGGCGTCTGGCGGCGGCAGAGTTCGAGCGATTCCCGGGCCGAGGCGCTCTCGCCGACCACCTCGAAGCCGGGGAACTCCCGGCAGAGGAGCAGGCGCAGCAGCGCACAGACGGCCAACTGGTCATCGGCAAGCACGATTTTTTTGGAAAAGCCCGCTTCCGCAAGGCCAAGGCCGGAAGCAGGCTGGAAATCCGGACGCTCCGGGAGATCGGAACGGTCGGCGGCGTAAGTCGAGGAGTTCGGTGATGATTTCATGGCTCTTCAAGCGACGGGTGGGGAATCGGGCGAAAAAAACGCGCCGGGTGTAACGGGATGACAACAAGCGAAAAGTCGGCGCTTCCCGGGGGAAAGGCGCGCAGTTCGCCCGACACGCCCGCACGCCGGGCGGTGGCGCGCTCCGGGGAAAAAGCCGCATCGCTCCGGGCGGCTTCTCCCCGACGGGGCTTCCCCGTGCCTGTTTGATCTACCGCTCCATTCCTTGCGTGGGATCAGTACCGCTCCACGCGGTTCTTCCACCCCGGCAGCCAGCGTTGCTCGCCCCGGCTTGGCGGGGCGTTGCGCACGCGGCGCTCCAGAATCCGCCCGGCCGAGCGCGAAAACTCCCCGACAGCGTTGCCCTCCTCCCGCATGGCGCCGAGCACCTGGAGAAGCCCCCACCCCTCGCCCTTGTAGCGTTCCGTCGGCAGGACGCCTTCGCCCTTGAAGTTCACGTAGTCGATCAGCGCGAACGCCCCGGCGGGCGTGGCGCGAAGGCGCTCGAAGTTCCGGCGTACCCGGCTGCGCGCCGAGGCGGGGGCGGCTTCGAGCATCTTTGGAAGGGCCGCCTGGAGGCGGGCGACCAAAAACCCGGTCTGGATCTCGATCGCCCTCGGCGCGGCAAGCAGATCCCGCAACGCCTTGACCCGGGCGGCGTCGCGCACCATCTCCGCGCGGGTTTTCCACGGGGCGGGGCCGCGCAGCCACGCCGGGATGGCGAGGCCGCGTTTCTCAAAAAGGGCAACGAGCCGAGGGAACGACTCCTCGAAAGGGCCGCGCGCACCCGCCGGGTACCAGATGAAGTGGCCGATGCCGAGCGAAGGGAACCCCTCCCCGGCATTCCAGGAGACGAGCCCTTCGCGCGTTCCGGCGCATTCGTTCTCCCAGACCTTTTGGCCGATCTGGCGCGCCTCGGCAGGAGAGAGGCTCTCCGCGGCGACGGCCGGGACAGCCGCGAGCAGGAGGGCAAAAAGGGCGGCGAGGCGTTTCATCGGTTTGGCGGGTTGCGGTTTGGCGGGTTGCGGAGCGGGGGAATTCAACAGGAACCTCGCATCGTCGCGTAACGCTCCGCAAGTTCGCGGCGGCTGATTTTTCCACGCTCGTTACGCGGGATTTCCGCGACGACCCAGATTTCCCGGGGGGTCTGCCAGCCGCTCAGGCAAGAGCGGGCGAACCGGAGCAGCTCCCCGGCGGCGATCTCCCCCGCGATGCAGGCAACCGCCTCCTCGTGCCGGAGCGGCGACGGGACGCCAAAGACCACCGCCTCACGCACCCCGGGGAAGCGGAGCAACTGCGCCTCCACCTCGCGCGGGTTGAGCTTGCGCCCCGCGATGTTGATGACGTCGGAGACTCGCCCCGCGAGGAAAAGCCCCTCCGCCTCGCACCGCACCAGGTCGCCCGGCGTGAACCGTCCGCAGCCCAGCGTTTCGCGGCCTTCCTCCGGGGGCCAGTAGCCATCCCCAACGGCGGCGCTTTCGACCGTGATCGCGCCGTTTTCCCCGGGAGCGACCCGGACGCGCGCCATCGGGCAGCCGACAAACCCGTCGCGGTACACCGGGTCCGGCGAGGCGTCGTAGGCGATCCCGCCGCATTCGCTGGAGCCGTAAAAGGGGTGGATTTTCACGCCGAACTGCGCGCTGAAGCGTTCGCCCGTCTCCGGCGAGAGCGGCGCGCCCGCCGCGATGCAGAGCCGCAGCCGTGGAAGCGCGGGGGGGGCCGCCAAGGCGGCAAGCTTGTCGAAGAGGACCGGCATCCCCGGGAAAACGCTCGCCCCCGTGGCCGCGAGGCCGTCGAGAATGGCGCGGGGCATCCGGTCCTCGCTCACCGCGAAGGGGACGCCCCGGCAGAGCAGCGGCGTGAGGAGATTGCTGAACCCGTAGGAGTGCGAGAGGGGGATCACGGCGTAGTTGAGATCCTCCGGGCCGAAGCCCATCGTCTCGCAAATCTGGAGGCAATCTTCCAGAAGCTGGCCCTGGCGGAAGCGGATGGCGCGCGGGGCGGAGGTGGTGCCGGAGGTGAGCTTGAGGAGATCGGGCGCGGCGTCTCCCTCCCAGGCGGGGGGGTGGTGTGGCAGCGCCAGCAGGCGCAGGCGCCCCCGGTTGCACCCATCGTCTCCCTCATGCCCCTCGCGCTCGACCAAAGCCGACGCGCAACAGGTCTCCAGCGCGGCGGCGCGTTCCGTTTCCCCGGTGTGCCGCCCCAGCGGCAGCGCGACAAGCCGGGAGCGGAGCGCCGCCAGAAACAGAGCGGGCCATTCCGGGCCATTGCCCGGCTGAAGGGCAACGACGCTCCCCGCCTCCAGACCGGCAAACGCGGCGCTCCACTCGCGCGCCTCCGCCTCGATCTGGGCAAAGGTGCGCAAAACCTCCCCGCGCTCCGAAAAAACAGCGGGAGCCGGACCCGCGCGGCGAAGAACCTGCCACCACGCGGCAAGGATCGGGCCGGAGCCAGAGCGGTCAGGCACGTCAGAAGGAGAAAGAGAACCAAGGGAGGTGCGGGGGGAGCGGGGGTCCATCGTTTCCTTATCAATGGCAAACTTTTTGATTGCAGAGAAGCGGTTTGAGAGTATCGTCGCTTTCCCTTTTCCGGTCATGAAAGAGAATCTTCACCCAAATTACACCGAGACGTCGATCACCTGCGCCTGCGGGACGGTCTACAGCACCCGCTCCACCCGCCGCGACATCAAGCTCGGCATCTGCGCCGCCTGCCACCCCTTCTTTACCGGAGAACAGAAGTTCGTCGATACGGCGGGCCGCATCGAGAAGTTCGCCCGCCGCTACGGCAGCACCGCCGCCGTCCGCTCCCGCAAAGGGTAGTTCCCACGGCCGATTTTGCAAACGGTGACACGCTGTCAAAGCGCGTCACCGTTTTTTGTTCCCGGTTTTCGCCCTCACCCCGTTTCTGTTAGATTGACCTCATGGACTTTGCCCCGCTGATCGCCAAAAAAACCGCCCGCTTTCATGAACTGGAGGCAGAGATCGCCGATGGCGGCGTGTTTGGCAATCCGCAGCGCGCCCGCGAGGTGATGCGCGACCACGCCCGGCTCAAGGGTCTGCTGGCCGACTGGGCGGAGTTCGGCCAGACGGCGACCCAACTCGCCGAAAGCCAGGAACTGGCCAAGGGAACTGGAACCGGGACCGGCATCGACGCCGAACTCGCCGAGCTGGCCGAGGCGGAAATCCCCGATCTGGAAAAGAAGATCGGCGCGCTGGAACGCAAGATCCAGATCGCCCTGCTGCCGCCCGAGCCGGGCGAGGACCGCGACGCCATCGTGGAAATCCGCGCCGGAACGGGAGGCGCGGAAGCCGCGCTTTTCGCCGCCGATCTCTTCCGGATGTATTCCCGCTACGCGGAACTCGATGGGCTGAAAATCGAGACCATGGAGTCGAGCCCCTCCGAACTGGGAGGCTTCCGCGAAGTGATCTTCCGCGCCTCGGGCAACGAGGTGTTCCGCAAGCTCCGGTACGAGAGCGGCGTGCACCGGGTCCAGCGCGTCCCCGCCACGGAGGCGCAGGGGCGCATCCACACCAGCACGGCCACCGTCGCGGTGCTCCCGGAGGCGGAAGAGGTCGATTTCGAACTCAAGCCGGACGAACTCCGCATCGAGGTCTGCCGCGCGGGCGGCCCCGGCGGCCAGGGGGTGAACACCACCGACTCCGCCGTCCAGGTCATGCACCTGCCCACGGGAACCATCGTCCGCTGCCAGGACGGGCGCAGCCAGCAGAAGAACAAGGAAAAGGCGCTCAACATCCTCCGCTCGCGCCTGCTGGAGAAGAAGCAGCAGGAGGAGGCGGAAAAATACTCCGCCCACCGCAAGAGCCTGATCGGCGGCGGAGGCCGCGAGGAGAAAATCCGCACGTACAACTATCCGCAAAACCGCGTGACCGATCACCGGATCGGCCTGACGCTCTATAACCTCGACCGGTTCGTGGAGGGAGACATCGCGGAGATGGTCGAGTCGCTCCAGGCGGAAGACATCGCCGAGCGCCTGCGGGAAGCGAATTTGGGATAACGGC
>CAZYVL010000137.1:0-6195 GCA_964651005.1 uncultured Chthoniobacteraceae bacterium
CCGATCTTGCTCGTCCATTGATCGCCTTTCCGGAAAAGGAAGATGCCCTGCTCCAGCAGGATGTCGTCGTACTCCGGTTCCTCGACGACGCGCCCGTGCGCATCGACCACCCCCCATTTCTCTGCGCGTTGGACGCTGAAGGCATCGGCGGAAAGCGTCCGCACGTCGTCCCACTCCGGCGCGACCACGATCGCCCCCTTCTCATTGAGCAGCCCGGCCTTGCCGTCGCGCTCCATTCTGATGAACCCGTCTTCCCCGCTCCAGTAAACGCCCGGTACGATCTGGCTCCAGAGGGCCGGTTGCAGGATCTTTCCTTCCGGCAGCGTGATGAGCCCCGATTTTCCGTTTTGTTCAAAAACCGCGAGAGAGGCCGACACCACGGGCCATACTTTTGAGCACCCCCCGGGGGTGATCGTCTTCCCATCCGGGGTGGCGAGACCGGCAGAGCCGCCCTGTTTGAACTCGATGCACTCTTCGCCCGGGTGCGCCGAATCCTCCTCGCGACCGTGAAAGACCGGGTGCGCCTCCCACCCTTGCGCAAGCGCCCGGCCGCGTTCATCCAGCAACCCCCAGGTGTCGCCGCTGCGTGCGAAAAAGCGGTTTGGACCCGCCACGACAAGCTCCTGCCACTGCGGCGCGGCAATCTCTTTCCCATCGGAACCGACAATACCCCAACGCTCCCCGACCCGGACCAGCCAGCGCGACCCGGCGGGTGCCAGTTCGTCGAAACGGGGAGGGAGAAGCAGCTTGCCCTCCAGGGAAGCAAGGCCCCATTGAGGTTTTGGCGACGTTGGCAACGTTGGCGACGTTGGCGGCTTGCCCTCCTGCCGCTGCATGACGCCGACTGCGCTGGTTCCAATCAAGAGATCGTCCCACTCGGGAGCCAGAACCGGCCTGCCGAGCGCGGAGATCGCGCCCCACTTCGCCCCGCGCCGAACGCGAAGCACGGCATCTTCGGAGCTACGGATCTCAATCTCATCCCAGACCGGGGGAGAAAGCTCCCGCCCATCGGCAGCCAGCATTCCCCATTTTTCGCCACCACGCCAGACCAGCAGTTTCGGGAAGCCCCGTTGCTCCGCCTCCTCGAAGCCCTCCGGGAGCGGGATCAGCCGCTTCGCGGGGTCTTCCCCCAGGAGAGCCACCGGCTTGAAGCGGGCATCCTTCACAATCGGCCAGGCAGAGCCGACATGATTCACGCCGAGGCTCTTCCCATCCAGGATGACCTTTCTCGCGGGCCAATCCAGCACCCCGCGAATCTGGAGCTGGCCGGATTTCGTCATCAACTCATCCCCGAAACAATAAAGACCCGGGCGATCTTCGATCGACCCCAGAGGCTCACTCCCGATGGGCAGGCTCACTGGAGCGGGATCTTTCCCCTCCTCGAACACCATCCCCAGCACGGAGGGTTTCGCAGTCCATGTCAGCAACAGCGGGAGTTTGCTCCGCTGCCACGCGCCGAAGGTGGAAACCTGGTAGCTGTATAAATGGGAAAGATTCAGGTCCAGCGGGCGGCTCGGCTTCCAGTGCGCACCCAGCCGCGCGATCTCCCTGCCCTTGGCGTCGAGCAGCGCGGTGTGCCCCTCCGTCGCGACCAGGGCGTGCTCCCCCTGAAAAGGATAAACGGTGCGCCATTGCCCCGCGCCGAGCCGATGCCCCTGCGTATCGAATAACATCCACGGCGTGGCCCCATCGGTGCCGTAGACCCAGATCAGGCCGCTCATCGGGACCAGCCTCTCCGCGTTATCGAGGACAACCTTCCCCTTCCGGTCGAGCCACTTCCATCCCTGCGTGTTCCGGCCCTTCTTCGGGTAGCGAACCGCCACGCCATTCGATCCAACTTCCTGCGAAACGTCGTAAAAGCCGGTTCCAACGGTTTCCTTCCCTTCGGCGTTCACGAAGCCGTACGCCTTGTTGGCAAGCAGCACGCAGGCAACGCCCTCGGAGGAGAACCACGGCAGCCCGAGGCTTTCCGTGCCCGCCGCCATTGCGTCATACGCCCAGGTTGTCCCCGGCTTGACCCACACGCGCCCGTCCAGGCCGATCAACCCGACAAGCGGCTGCGCCGCCTCGCCCTCTCCCTCGTGCGCCAGCACAAAGGCGGATTTCTCCCCCGGCAGCCCGATCTGTTCCCAGACAAAGCCGCCCGGCTCCGCGCCGGTGGAAAGATCCACCAGCCCCATCTTCCCGCTGACCGCCCGCGCCCGCACCTTCACCTGCCCGGCATCGCTATCCTCCAGAAAAAGCGCCGCGTACCCGGCAGGCGTCGTAATGCGACCGCTCTTGTCGATCGCAAACCAACGCCCGCCCTTGCGCACCTTGGCAAAGCCCGATGCGCGAAACGCGTCCGCCTCGTCAAAGCGCGGTTCGACGATCCACGCCTGCTCGGTGTTGACGTAGCCCCACTTCCCGTCGCGCTTCACGGCAGCCAGCCCGAACGAGAAAGGCCGCGCGTCCTGATACTCGCCCACGCCCACACGCTGCCCGGCGGGGTCCACAAACCACGCGCGCTTCCCGTCGAAGACCGGCGCCAGACGTTCCGCAGTCCCAAATGGCTCGATCCGTTGAAAGGCCGCTTTCAGGACAACCGCGCCGTCCAGTCCCAAAAGACCCCACCCGCCCGTCTCCACGTTGGCGACGCAAATCCTTCCGAGGCTTACCCCCGGCTGATGGTTCCTCCACGGCTCCCCGCGAAACTCGCCCGCATCCAGATCGTAAAGCCGCCACGTCTCCTCCCCGAGCTTGCGCATCCACCAATACCGGTTGCCAACCTCGTTCCCCTCGCCGTCCGTGCCGTGAACGGGTTCGATGATCTGATACCCCTCGGGAAAGACACGCACCTCCTCCTTCTCCGGCAGCACGAGGACCGTCGCGCGCTCCCGCTGCTCCAGCGCCTTCAGCTTCGACTCCAGTTCCAGTTCCAGTTCCCCAGCCCGGGAGGCGAGAAGCGTCAGACCAAAAATGCCAAGCCCCAGCAAGAGGCGTTTCGCGGTTCCCGCTCTGGATTCAATCATGTTTACTCCTTCTTTTACGAAGACGGATCTCTCTCCCGTCCGTCTCCAGGGTTGCCTTGGTGTCGGTGAGGAAAGCCACCTTGAATTCGCCGCTGATCTCTTGGACTGAACCAGCCGGAGCCTTCTGCCGGATCGTAAGCGTGCGGCGCGCCGGGTTCCAGTTTTGCTCGACGCGCGCCGGTTCGGAAGAAGACCTCAGCGCCACGAAAAAGAGAAAGAGTTCAGCCCCGCCCTGCGTGAGATCGTTCCGTTTCACCGGCCCGGCAAGCCGGAACCCTTTGCCCTCCCGGGCCACCTCGATCTCATAACGATACCGGATCGGCCATCCCGGAATGCCCTCTCCATCGTGGATCACTTTCGACTTCCAATCCCCTGCGAGGTCGGGCTTCCACGCCGCCTGATGACGGCCCGGCGAGACGCAGCCGGAGAGCGCAAGCGTGGCAAAGAGGAGGCAGCGGAGCATTTGCATCGCAAGACCGTGGTGCTTCAATGACGCCTCAACGCGCTTTAATAGTCGTGTTTGAATTCGAGGCTTTTCATGAACGCGTTAAAGAGCGGTTCCCATTTCTTGCGCTCCGCCTTGCCGGGCACCTGGATTCCAAACTGCCACGCGCCGCCCGCAGCCTCGGTGGCTGTCTCGATGGTCAGGTAGCGCCGGAAACGGAAAGCCTCTTCATCCACCGGGCGGATCACCAGTTCCGTGCGGCCCCAAACGCCGGTGCCGCCACGATCCTCTTTCGTCACGCGGAACGTGGCCTTCTCGATCCCCTCGGATTTCGCCCGGAGAAAGAGGCTCACCTGCATACTCCTCTGGATGTAAAACCGCACCGAATCGTCCGGGGAATGAAAGTACCCGCTCGCAAGATCGGCTGAGCCGCGTTGCTTCAAATCCTCAAAAACAAAACCGGCGGGCACCTTGGCCTTGAAGTCCCGGTTTTCAAACGAAACCAGCGCCGCTCCCGGAGCGGAGGCAAAGGCCAACGTAGGGATGATTGCTGTAATCGCCACAATCGCCTTGATCTCCATAACCGCCATGCACAAGAGCCGTTTCATACTTTTAGATGGATCAGCGGTTCCTTTCATCCGCGATTGATGGCCCTTCTTCAAGCTTTTCCCACCGCTGCACGCCTTCCGGGGATCACATTCGGTAACGCTTCAAAAGCGGCTTGCGCTGCAACACCCCGCGCAGTTCCTCTGCAAACGCCTCATGGTTTGTTCACTGGGCCTCGTTGCGGTCGTTCTCCATCGCCGCCTCATCCGGATCGTTCGCTTTTTTTTCGTTCCGCTTCACCCCCTGGCCTTTGCCATAAAGATTTGCAAGACTCTCCTGCGCCTCGCGGATGCCCTGATCGGCGGCTTTCTGAAAAAGCTCCGCCGCTTTTTCATAATCCTGTTTCACCCCGATGCCGACTTGATAAAAACCGCCGAGGAGATCCTGCGCGTAGGGATCCCCCTGGGCAGCGGCTTTTTCAAGCCATCGCGCCGCCTTTTCGTAGTCCTGCGTGATCCCCGTGCCGAGGGAATAAAGATAGCCGAGGCATCTCTGCGCGTTGACATCCCCCTGGCCAGCCGCCTTTTCATACCATTGCGCCGCCTTTTTCAGGCTCATCTCCACCCCGGTGCCCTGATGATAGCAACGACCAAGATACCACTCTCCCTTGGCATCCCCCTGATCGGCGGCTTTCTGGAAAAGCTCCACCGCCTTTTTATCATTTTTCTTCACCCCGTGACCGCTGGAATAAAGCTGCCCGACGATGCATAGAGCCTCGGCGTCTCCCTTTTCCAAAAACTCCTGGAGCTTTTCAAAACCTTTCCGATAAAGGTTTTGCGCGGCTTCTCCCTTGGTGGCATCCCCGGCGGCAATGGCCGCCACGGCCTCCTTCCAGGCGGGGGGCCTCTCCTCGGCGGCCAAGCTCCGCTCTCCCCAAAAAGCAAGACACGCCAGGGATAAAACCGCCGCTACCCAAAGTCGCCCGCCCTGCCTTTTCAACAGAGCGGAGAGCCGATTCGGCATTAGGGCAACGTGATGACGATCAAGCCGGTTGGAGGGATGCATAAGAATGGCTTCATTCTCCCAAACGGCGCAACGTATCGTGCAAGGCGGCACGCGCCTCCCCGGAGATCGGCGGGCTCTGAACCCATTGGTCGGCTCCGTCGGCCAGCGTCTCCCATTTGCCCCCGGCCACCGCTTGCAGCAGGGGAACGAGAGCCAGCGGATCGCGGGCGGCGAGCGAGCCTGTGGGGATTCGCATCCCGGTTTCCACCAGGGCGGCATCCACCAGCGACCAGGAACCGACAGCGCGGCTCCCCGCAATCCCTTCACGCACCCCGAACGCCCCGGGGAGAAGACGCCGGAATTCCGCCCGGCTCCGGTCGTCATGCCGGATGTACGGCTTCTCGTTGCAGAGGCGGTAGGGGCGGTTCAGGCAATCTTTCCCGCCCCGCTTCAACACCGGGAGGGCTTCCAGCGAAGGGTCGGACACCGCCTTGCGCACGGCATCCCAGCTTTTGGGAGCGGCGGCGGCGGCGGCGTCAGCGGTTTCTTCTTCATAGAGCAGATTGAGGCTCAAAAGCTCGGTCATCTCCTCGATTGCGGCCTCGACCGCCTCGCTCTTTCCCTCCCGGATGCGGAAGACCCGGAGATCGCCCCGGGCGTCAAATTCCATCCCCACCGCAGGAAAGCAAACCGCCAGACCGGGCGTGACGGGGAGCCCGGTCGTCGCATCCCAGATCGTGAGCGTCCCCGGGCTGGTCAGCAGGGCGAGCCGCTTTCCATCCGGGGAAACCGCCGAGAGGCTCACTGGCCCGTCGATGCGGAGCGGAACGCCGAGCGGGGCCAACGCGGGAAGCGTGCGGAGCCGCCCGGTCCCCGTCGGGTAGTGCACAAAGAGCACCCGGCTCGGGGTGAGGGGGATGGGGTCGAGCCATCCCGCAGCGGAGGCAAGCGGGGCATCGCCTTCGGGATGGGCGGCATCGAAAACGACGGCCCGTTCCCCGCCCGCGATGAGATAGCGTCCGTCCGGGCTGAAGCAGGCGGATCGGGAAAACGGATTCTCCAGAAAGCGGGAGCGTTCCCCCGGCTCCCCGCCGCCGTTCTTCAAGGTGGCCAGGTTCACCAGATTCACGCCGCCGCCTTCCGGCCCGCCGCTGGTGCTCCCCTCTCCAAGAACCAGGGCCGCCTCCG
>CAZYVL010000138.1:0-6073 GCA_964651005.1 uncultured Chthoniobacteraceae bacterium
ACCAAATCCGTCACCGTGCACGGCAAGGTGCAGGGGAACATCACCGTCGAGGAGCGTTGCGAACTCAAAGGGCGTGCGCAGTTGATCGGCGACCTCAAGGCCGCCCGCCTCGTCATCGAGGAAGGCGCCACCTTCGTCGGCAAGTCCGAGGTGACCCCCAACCGCGTTGCCATGAAGCAGCCGGAGATCGTCCGCACGCCTGAGCTTCAGAAGGCAGCGGTGAACACCGGGCGCTAGGGCGGGCGTTTTTTCATAGCTCTTCCCGCCGCATCAGCCGCACTCCCCTTCCCTCCCGCGCATCCCGTCCGCAGACAGGCGCACCCGTGTCCGGCAAGGCTCCACAAACCGCAGTCAAGGTTGCCGTCGAATGCCCGCATTGCGGGTTCAAGCAGCTTGAGTCGTCGTTTGCCAAGAGCACCTTCTGCCGCAAGTGCAGCGAGCACTACGACATCGGCAAGCCGCTGCCGAAGGCCAAAAAGCCCAAGGCACCCGGGGAGGGAGCGGCGGCCCCGTCGCTCTTCACGCGGCTCGGCAATCTCCTCTCGGGCCGCCGGGAGTGGGAACTGACCTGCTTCCACTGCGGAGGGAGGCAGGTGGTGAGCAATTCGGCCAAGTCCAGCTCCTGCTCTCACTGCGGGGTCTACATGGACTTGACCGACTTCAAGATCAAGGACGTCCTCAACCGCAGCCTGGAGACGCAGGGGAAGCTGCACGTCACCGCGAAGGGGGATGTCACCGCCGCGAAGGTCGCCTGCCGCGAGGCGTTTGTGGAAGGGAAGGTCCGCGGGCATCTTCTCTGCACGGGCGAGGCGCGGCTCAAGTTCAAGGGAAAACTGGCCGGGGCGATCGAAACCCGCTGGCTGGTGATCGAAAAGCGTTCCGAGATCGAGGCGCTCCGCCCGATCAAGGCGCGCTCCGTGCGCGTCCGGGGGAAGCTCTCGGGCCGCTTGCAGGTGGAGGGGAACGTCATCGTGGAAAAAAAAGGATGGCTGGAGGGGGTGATCGTCGCCCGCTCCGTCACGGTGGAGAAAGGGGGCGTGCTGCTCGGGGAACTCGTGATCGGCAAGCAGGAACTCTCCCAGCCGGAGCTTCTCCCGCTCGACCCGCCGGATTCGCCCCATCCACCACAGCCCCCCTCGCCAAAGCGGGAGCGGAAGGCAGGCGCAAGAGGCGGGAAAAAGCCGCCGGAATATCTCGATGACGGGAACACGGGGCCTTCGCTCCGGTTCGGAGTTGGATAGAGCGGGCCATCAACGCCGCGAGCGCGGGTCGAGCACGTCGCGCAAGGCGTCGCCCAGGAAGTTGAGCGCCAGCAGCGTCGCGCTCATCGTCACAGCCGGGAAAACGAGCAGCCACCAGTAGCTGCGCACCGGGTTGATCGCCTGTGCCCCGTCGGCCAGCAGCGAACCCCAGCTTGCCTGCGGAGCCTGAATGCCGAGGCCGAGGAAGCTCAGGAACGACTCGTCGAGGATCACGGCGGGCACCGTCAGCGTGAGGTAGACGACCACCACGCCGATCAAGTTCGGCAGGAGATGGCGCGTGGCGATCTTCCAATGGCTCTGGCCGAGGCTGCGCGCGGCGATGACGTACTGCTGCGCCTTGAGCGCAAGCACCTGCCCGCGCACGATCCGCGCCATGGAGAGCCACTCGATCAACCCGAGCGAAAACACCAGGATGAGGATGCGCGAAAAGCTCACCAGGCCCGGCGCGCCCGTCGCCAGCAGCCACTCCTTCATCGGCGAGTCGAAGGCGTTGATGGCGATGAGCACGATGATGAGGCGCGGAATGGCGTAAAGGATCTCCACGACACGCATCATCAACTCGTCGATCTTCCCCCCCGCGTACCCGGCGATCAACCCGTAGCCGGTGCCGATGAAAAGGGAGATGAGCGCGCCCGCCGCGCCGACGACGAGCGAAATGCGCGCCCCGGTGAGCACGCGGTAGAGAAGGTCTTGCCCGTGCAGGTCGGTGCCGAAGGGGTGCGCCCAGGAGGGCGGGGCGAACTGGTTGGCGCTCAGTTCCGCCGCCGAAGCCGGGAGCAGCCCCGGCCCGAACACCGCCGCGAGCGTCACCACGCCAAGCACCACCAGGCACGCCGCCGCCACACGGTCGCGCAGGAGCGCCCGCCAGGCGGAAATCCGCCCGCTCTGTACCCCACTTGTGCCGGTGCCCGTTTTCATGCCAGTTCGATCCTCCGGTCCATCCAGGTGTAGGCGATGTCCACGAGCAGGTTCAGGAGCACGAGCAGCGTGCAGTAGACGATCACCACGCCGCAGAGCAGGAAGCCGTCGCGGTTCTGGATCGAGTTCACGAAAAACCCGCCCGCGCCGGGAATGTTGAAGATGGTTTCCACCACGATCGAGCCGGTGAGCAGGTTCGCCGCCAGCGGCCCGAGGAACGAGATCACCGGCAGCAGCGCCACTTTCGCCGCGTGCTTGGAGACGATGCGCCACTCCGCCACCCCCTTGGCGCGGGCCGTGCGGACGAAATCCTGCCCGAGCACCTCCAGCATACTCGTGCGCGTGAGCCGGGCGACGTAGGCGACAAACGGCCCCGCGAGGGTAAGCGCCGGGAGGAGCAGGCTCGCCGGGGAGGAGAGGCCGCCGACGGGCAGCCAGTCGAGCTTGAGCGCGAAGAGGAGGATCAACAACGGCCCGGTCACGAAGGTTGGCAGCGAAATGGCGAGCAGGGAGAAGAGCATCGCCCCGGTCTCCTCCGCCCTCCCGCGCCGCACGGCGGCGAATGCCCCGAGGGCGATCCCGCCCACCGTGGCGATGGCAAACGCGGCGGAGCCGAGGAGCAGCGTCGTCGGAAGCGTCTGCGCGAGGAGTTCGTTGACGCTCCGGTTCCGGTACTTTGTGGAGAGGCGCAGATCGCCCCGGAGCAGGTCGTGGAGGTAGCCGGTGTATTGCTGCCACGGGGTGCCGTCGAGCTTGTACTTGGCCAGCAGCGCCTTCTCGATCTGCGGCGGGAGTTTCCGCTCCCGGTCAAACGGCCCGCCCGGGGCGAGCCGCATCAGGAAAAACGTGGCCGTCACGACGCAGAAGAGGACCAGCAGCATCGAGGCGAAGCGGCGCAGGACAAAAGCGAACATGCGGAATGCCCACACCAAACCGCAAAATCGGCCCAACGCAAAACCAAAAGCAAAGCGAAAGCGGGAAAACCGGGGGAGAACGCCCCTCGGCAACGCATCACCCTCGCACCCGCCGACGTGCTTCGCGCAGGTATTCCCCGTCAATCTCGAACCCGATGCACCGCTCCGCGCCGCACTCCCGCGCGGCAATGGCGCTGTGGCCCAGGCCGAGGAAAGGATCGAGCACCACGCTCGCGCGCGTGACGCCGTGCAGACGCAGGCAGAGAGCGGCGAGCTCCGGCGGGAAGGTGGCCGGGTGAGGCCGCTGCGTGGCGCGGCTCCGGATCGTGCGGTACGGGACGAACCAGGTGTTGCCACGGCAGCGCAGATCGCGCCCGGCGGTGTGGCGCCAGCGGGCGATGTTGCTCTTGTCGGCATACGGGACGCCGATGGCGAGGCGCTGGATCGGCACCGCGCCGTCGCGCGTGAAGTGGAAGAGGTACTCGTGGCAGTCGCTCAGGTAGCGCCGCGAGTTAATCGGCTTGAAATGCCCCACTGCCAGCGGCTTGCCGTCGCGCCCCCGCAGCGCGATCGACTTGATCCAGTGGATCGTGTTCTGGAGCACGAAGAGTTCGCTAAAGCGCAGCGCGATCTGGTGCGGCAGCAGCGGGTTGGCCGGGGCCGCGCCGAGGTTCAGAAAAAGCGCGCCGTCGGGCTTGAGCACGCGGCGCAGCTCCGCCGCCCAGCAGGCGGCCCACTCCAGGTAATCTCCGCGCGCCGCGTCGTCCCGGAAGCGCGAGTAGCGCACGCCGAGGTTGTACGGCGGGGAGGTGACGGCGACATCGACCGACTCCGCCGCCAGCCGCCGCATTCCCTCGACGCAATCCTCCTGCCGAAAATCGAACTCCGTCCCGCCTGCCGCGCCTGATTCCATGCCTCCCCTCCCCCGCTCCACGGTTCCGTGCAAGGATCGCATCCGCCGCCCGCCACGGCGGGGGGAAATTTTTCCCTGCCCGGACTGTTGCAAACGCCCCGCCGCGCCATAGTATGACCGCCGCTGAACATGCAAGACTGGAACACCGACTCCGCCATCGCGCTCTACAACATCGACCGTTGGAGCACCGGCTATTTCTCCATCAACCCACGCGGGAACGTCGAAATCCTCCCCACGCAGGATCGCGAGCGGGCCGTGGACATCATGGAGGTGATCGAGGACGCGCGCGACCGCGGGCTGACCTTTCCGCTGGTGCTGCGCTTCCAGGATCTGCTCCGGCACCGCGTGGAGACGATCAACCACGCCTTTCAGTCCGCCATCGCGGAGTTCGCCTACCGCAACGTCTACCGCGGCGTCTTCCCGATCAAGGTCAACCAGCTTCGCGAAGTCGTGGAGGAGATCGCGGAGGCGGGCGGGCCGTTCCATTTCGGCATCGAGGCGGGGAGCAAGCCGGAGCTGCTCGCCGCGCTGGCGATCAACAACGACCCGGAGAGCGTCATCATCTGCAACGGCTACAAGGACAGCGCCTTCGTGCAGAACGCCCTGCTCGGCAACAAGCTCGGCAAGCGGGTCATCATGGTGGTGGAGAAGCTCGAGGAACTGCACCAGATCCTCACCGTCTCCAAGGAGGTCGGCGTGGAGCCGATGATCGGCCTGCGCGTGCGGCTCCAGGCGAAGGGTGCGGGGAAGTGGGCCACCAGCGGCGGGGAGAATGCCAAGTTCGGCCTCTCCACGGCGGACCTCGTGCGCGCGAGCGAGACGCTCAAGGCGGCGGGGCTGGCGCACTGCCTGCGGCTCATCCACTTTCATGTCGGCTCGCAGGTGCCCGACATCGGCACGATCAAGCGCGCCGTGCGCGAGGCCGCCCGGTTCTACTCCAAGCTGGCGAAAATGGGGCACGAACTCGGCTATCTCGACGTCGGCGGCGGCCTGGGGGTCGATTACGACGGCTCGAAGACCACCTTCGATAGCTCCATGAACTACACGCTCCAGGAGTACGCCCGCGACGTGGTTTATAACATCATGGAAGTGTGCGACTCCGAGAAGGTGCCGCACCCGGTCATCGTCAGCGAAAGCGGGCGGGCCATCGTCGCGCACCACTCCATCCTCGTCGTCGAGGCGTTCGGAGCCATCGAGAAAAAAGGCGCGCCCACGGCACCCGCACCCGCGGAGGGCGACCACAAGCTCGTCCATGACATCCTCGACATTGAGCGCAACCTGAGCGCAGGCAACCGGATGGAGACGCTGCACGACATCGAAGAGATCAAGGAGCAGTCGCTCTCGATGTTCGACTTCGGGCTGATGGACCTGGAGAGCAAGGCGAAGATCGAGCAGACCTTCTGGCGCATCGCCGAGCGGATCGTGGAGCTCTTCCGCGAGCAGGAGTACGTTCCCGACGAGGCGAAGGCGCTCGAAGTCGCGCTCGGCGACCAGTACGTCTGCAACTTCTCGGTCTTCCAGTCGCTGCTCGACCACTGGGCGCTCGGGCAGCTCTTCCCCGTCATGCCGATTCACCGGCTCGACACGCGCCCGGAGCGCAACGGAACGCTCGTGGACATCACCTGCGATTCCGACGGCAAGGTGAGCAAGTTCATCGACCTTCAGGACGTCAAGGAAACCCTCCCGCTGCACCGGCTCGAACCGGGCAAGCCGTACTACATCGGCTTCTTCCTGCTGGGCGCCTACCAGGACATCATGGGCGATCTCCACAACCTCTTCGGCCGCGTCAACGAGGCGCACGTCTTTCTCGACGAGGACGAGGAGGACGGTTTCTACATCGAGGAGACCATCGAGGGGAGCACCATCGCCGAGGTGCTGGCGATGACGCAATGGAACCAGAGCGATCTCATCCGCCGCTTCAAAACGCAGGTGGATGCCGCGATCAAGGGCGACCGCCTCAAGCCGAACGAAGGGATGAAGCTGCTCACCAGCTACGAACGCGGGCTGCGGAACTATACCTACCTCCAGGTGCGCTACGACGACGACAACGGCCCGGCGGGGAAATA
>CAZYVL010000139.1:0-4045 GCA_964651005.1 uncultured Chthoniobacteraceae bacterium
CGGCGCTGGTGGCGCTGCGCGAGGCGGGGTTCTCCCCCACCCTCATCACGGTGCCTGCCGGGGAAGTCTCCAAGAGCCTGATCGAAGCGGGAACGGTGTGCGAGGCGATGATCGCGGCTGGGCTGGACCGGAAAAGCTGGGTTGTGGCGCTCGGCGGCGGAGTGGTGGGCGATCTGGCCGGTTTCGTGGCGGCCATTTACTACCGGGGCATTCCGTTCGTGCAGGTGCCCACGACGGTGATGGCGCAGGTGGATAGCGCCGTGGGCGGGAAGACGGGGGTGAACGCGGCGCACGGCAAGAATCTGATCGGCGCGTTTCATCAGCCGCGGTTGGTCGTGGCGGATGTGGCGACGCTCCGCTCGCTGCCGCCGCGCGAGTTTAACGAGGGGTTTGCCGAAATCATCAAGCACGGGGCGATCCGCGACCGGGCGCTGCTGGAGGCGGTCCTGACGCCGAATTTGCAGTTTGAGCCGGAGGCGTTGGCGGCGATCATCCGGCGCAATGTGGAGATCAAGGCCGCCATCGTGGCCGCCGACGAGCATGAGACGACCGGCGAGCGGGCGCTGCTCAACTTTGGCCATACCGTGGGGCACGGGATCGAAAACGCGGCGGGCTACGGGCGTTTCCTGCATGGGGAAGCGATCAGCCTCGGCCTGGCGGCGGCGTGCCGCCTTTCGATGACGAAGGCGGGGCTTTCCCAGGAGGAGCACGATCTGGTTCTCGACCGGCTGAAGCATTTCGGCCTGCCGCTCACGCTGGAGGCCGACATCGCCACGGAGGGGGTCATGGCGGCGCTGCGGGCGGACAAGAAGTTCGCGGCGGGGGAGGTTCGCTTCGTGCTTTGCCCCCGGCTCGGGGAGGCGTTCGTCTCGCGGGAGGTGACGCTGGAGGAAATCCGCGAGGCGGTGGTGGCGCTGGGGGGAAGTTGAGCGGGGCTTGAAAGTGCCGATTCCTAGATTGTATCTCCGTCCTGGGAAAGCTCGACCTGCAACCCGCCCGCTGCTTTGGCCCAGAAGTTATAAAGCCATGCGCTGACGAAGCCTGTGATGATCCCGCCGATGGCGTTGGCAAACGGGTAGATGACCAGGATGGGGATCTCGACACGATCCTTGAATTGAAAGCTGACAAATCCGGTCAAGTTCCCGGTGACGCCAGGGCGCATCGCAACGGTGACGAGAAGGATGCCGACAAAGGAGACACAGAACCCAAATGTGCCAAGCAGGAAAGCCAGGCTCGCTGGCGAAATACGGCGGAGACGATATTTGCGATGCTTCGCAGGCGATGCCATAGAACCCAAGTCGTATTTGGGTTTGTAACGGAAGTCAATGGATGGCCCCTCACGGAGGCACGGAGATCACGGAGAAGAGAAAGGGGAAATCTGTTTTTCTCCGTGTCCTCTGTGCCTTTGTGGGAAATCCCCAAACTAATTTCTGCGCTGGGCGCGGGTGTCGCAGGCGAGTTCCTCCGAAGGCTCTGCTTCCTCCTCATCCCGTGCGAGCTGCGGGGCGGCGGCGGCGCGGATGCGGGCGAAGAGTTTCGCCTTTACCTCTGGACTCGCGGGGCGCGGGCGGAGGCTCAACGCGAAGGCGGCGTTGAGCTTGCGGCACTCTTGCAGGAATGCCTCGGCGCGTGGGCCGAAAAGCCGCCTGCCCGCCTGGAACTCCTCCATCTCATCCCCGTCGAGCGCCCCCACGACGAAGAGCCGCGCCAGGTGTTGGAAATCCTCATAGTTCATGGCAGGTAGTTCCGGTTGGGAGCAGATTGCATTCCCCTAGTTGACATTCGTGCAAAATTCCTGCTCCGCGCGGGCATAAATGGGGCACAAGATCGTTTTTTTCATTTCAGCCCGGCTGGGGTCCACCCGCTTGATTGTCCCGCTTCGGCGTGGCCGATCCGTGCCGGAGCCGGGTCAGCAGCCCGGAGTAGCGGCGGGGGGTGCGGCGGTTCCCGATGGCGAGCGCGAGCGCCTTGGCCTCCCCCACCAGGACGACCATCGTTTTCCCCCGGGTGAGGCCGGTGTAGATGAGGTTGCGCTGGAGCAGCAGGAAATGCTGCATGGCGACGGGAATGAGGACGGCGGGAAACTCGGAGCCTTGCGCCTTGTGGATCGTGATCGCGTAGGCCAGCGCGATTTCGTCGAGCTCGCCAAAGTCGTAGACCACCTCCCTCCCCTCGAAGCGGACGGTCAGTTCGCTCTCGGCGGGGTCGATCCCGGCGATCTGCCCGATGTCGCCGTTGAAGATCTCCTTGTCGTAGTTGTTGCGGGTCTGGATCACCTTGTCCCCGGGGCGGAAGCGCCAGCCGAATTTCTCGATGGCGGGTTGGCCCGCGCGCTCCGGGTTCAGGGCGTCCTGGAGGAGCCGGTTCATCTCCCGCGCGCCGAGTGAGCCCCGGTTCATGGGGCAGAGGATCTGGATGTCGCGCACGGGGTCGACGCCGAGCTTCGCGGGGATGCGCTCACGCGCCATTTTCAGGATGGCGGCCTGGATCGCCTCGGGTTTGTCGCGCTCGACGAAGTAGAAGTCCGAATCGCCAGCGGGGGATTCCGGCATTTCGCCGTGGTTGATCCGGTGTGCGTTGGTGATGATCCGGCTGGTGGCGGCCTGGCGGAAAATTTCGGTGAGCCGGACGACGGGGACGCTTCCGCTCTCGATCAGGTCCGCGAGCACGCTCCCGGGGCCGACGGAGGGGAGCTGGTCCACGTCGCCGACGAGAAGGAGGTGCATCGCCGGGCCGACGGCTTCCAGGAGCTTGTGCAGAAGCGGCACGTCCACCATCGACATTTCATCCACGACGAGGAGGTCGCCTTCCAGCGGGTGGCTCGCGCCCCGGGCGAAACCGCCGTGCGGCTGGAACTCCAGGAGCCGGTGGATGGTTTTCGCTTCGAGGCCGGTGGCTTCGCCGAGGCGCTTGGCCGCCCGCCCGGTGGGGGCGCAGAGGAGGCATTGCACGCCCCGGGCGCGGAGGATGAGCAGGAGCGACTCGATGAGCGTGGTCTTGCCGACGCCGGGGCCGCCGGTGAGGACCAGGACGCGGCTTTGCAGGGCGCGCGCGATGGCCTCCCTCTGGCTCGGGGCGAGGGTTTTCCCGGTCCGGGCTTCGCACCACGCCACGGCTTTCTCCAGATCAATGCGAGGGTGCAGCGGGGGGAGCGAGGCGATTTCCAGGAGGCGTCGGGCGGCGCGCTCTTCGGCCAGCTTGAGGGCGGGGAGGAAGATCCACGGCTCTCCCGTGACGGTTTCCGCGGCGAGTTCGCCGTTGAGAAGCTGGCGCTCCAGAGCTTCGCAAAGCGTTGGCTCGCCCACCTCCAGCAGCGCGGCCGCTTTCTGGAGCAGCTCTTGCCGGGGGAGCGCGCAGTGACCCTGCCCCGCCGCCTCGCCCAGCAGGTGCGCCAGGGCGGCGGCGGCGCGGAGGATTGAGTCCCTCGGGATGCCGACGCGCTCCGCGATCTGGTCGGCGGTTCGGAAGCCGATGCCGTGAATGTCGCGGGCGAGGGCGTACGGGTTGGCGCGCACGGTTTCGATGGCGCTCTCTCCGTAGACTTTGTGAATGCGCACGGCGCGGCTGGTGCTGACGCCGTTGGAGTGCAGGAAGACCATGATCTCCCGGACGGCTTTCTGCGCTGTCCATGCCTCCTTGATCTTGCGGCGGCGGCCAGGGCCGATGCCGTCCACCTCCTCCAGCCGGGCGGAGTGGCGCTCGATGATCTCGAAGATCTCCTCGCCGAAACGGGCGACGAGCTTTTTCGCGTAGACCGGGCCGACGCCTTTGACCATGCCGCTGCCGAGGTATTTCTCGATCCCCTCCCGGGAGGTCGGTGCGGAACACCGGAGAAATTCGGCCTTGAGCTGCAAACCGTGATCGCGGTCGTGGACCCAGCGCCCCTCTGCGGTGATCCATTCCCCGGGGGTGACGGAGGGGAGGCTGCCGACGACGGTGACAAGATCGCGATGCCCCTTCGCCTGCACGCGCAGCACGGCGAAGCCCGTCTCCTCGCTATGGAAGGTGACGCGCTCGACCAGCCCGGCGAGGCCGTCACGGGGAT
>CAZYVL010000139.1:4145-5896 GCA_964651005.1 uncultured Chthoniobacteraceae bacterium
GCCGGGATCGCCGGGGTTGCTGGAATGTCGGTTCGGGTCCAGACCGGGGATTTTCCCGTGGCGGGGGGCGCTTTTGCAACGGCAATCCGGCCCGGGCGGAAAACGCTCCGGGGGTTGCTTTCCTTACTTCGGGAGGGCCGGAACGTTCTCCCCGCCCGCCAGGTCAAGGCCGGAAGCCTTGCCCGCCGCGTCGCGGCGACTTCTGATGGCGGCGAGGAGGGTGATCGCGCTCAAAGCCAGGGCCGCGCCGGTGCAGTCGATGAGAACGTCCGTCACCGCCGCGCCCCGCGAGGGGATGAAGCTCTGGTGAAATTCGTCGGAAGCTGCGTAGAGGGCCGCCAGAAGAAGCGCGAGCACCGGCCTGCGCCCGGCCTGCCAGGCGGCGGACGAGGCGCCGAGCGCCCACCAGAGGAGGCTCCCCAGGACGGCATACTCCGTAACATGCCCGCCCTTGCGGAAAAGGAGATGCAGCCATTGCAGCGTCTCGTTGGAGATCCCCGGGATCAGCCACCGGAAGAACGGCTCAAAAAACCGGGAGGTGTGCTGGTTGGACATCGCATCGGTGGAGGCCGAAAAGATCAGGACCATCCAGACCACGGCCGGAACCCACCGTAACAACACCCGGGATGCGCTTTTCATCATCGCTTTGCGAATTGCATCGGGCCTCAGAGGCAGAAAAAGAGGCAGCGGAAAACCCCGCCGCCTCTCCATCTTAAAGAATCGTCAGATTGGAAGCTACTTGACCGAGAGCTTGAAGGACGCTTTCTGCCCCGTGCTCTGGATTCCGGCTGCCTTGCCTTCCGCTTCGATCTTCTTGGCGACGATAAACGCCGAACAGCCGAGGGCGCTTGCCACGGCCTTGTAATTGGTCGCGCCTTCCTTGATCGCGGCAACCACCTGCTCAATGGTGACGTTCACCTTCGGCTTCCTTTGTTTCTTTTCGGCGGTAGGCGGCTTTCCGGTGAATTCCTCGATCTGCTTTTCGAGAACGATGACGGCGTGACGCGCTTCGGCAAGTTTCACTCTCAACTCAAGCAGGGAGCGGTGTTTCAACTGGGCGATTTGGCGCTCAAGCTCATCGATCTGCTCTGACGCACTGGATTTGTTGGCCATAGATGCCCTACCGCATAGGCCAAACCGGCGGATGACGTCAACCGTTTGTTTTGCCAGCTTCCGGCAAGGAGGCCGCGAACGCCCAACGCGGCCCGTGGCGCGGCAGCCGTGGAACTGAAATCTTGCGCGCCTCGCCCGGGGCGCCCTCGCGGCTCCTGGCGGGCACTTCTATGCTTGGCCCCGTTGGCGGTTTGGCCGCTTCTCACGGTGCGAGGCGGTTTGATCCACCCTTTTCAAGCTCTCTTTCATGAATATTCCATTTTCCAACGGGTCGTCGTGGCCCGTCGATCCCAAATTCAATCCCGTCTGCGGCTTCGACCAGGATGGCAAGCCTTCCAGCCTGGTTCTTTCCGGCGAGGCGCTCAAGGTTGCCGTCGGCTCCTCCGCTCTCCCCACCGGCGCGGCAACGGAGGCCACGCTGGCGGATCACCACGAAAAGACCTTCGGCGGGAGTGGCGAAACCTATCTTGCCGATCTGACGGCGCACACCGGCGACTGGTACGCCTTGACGGCGGTGGAGGATGCCGTGATCGCATCGGTCACGACGCCGAACGGAACCTACACCGGCGTGCCGTGCCCCGCGGGGTTGACGCTGCCGCTCCGGTTCACGGCCATCACTCTTACCAGCGGCAAAATTT
>CAZYVL010000140.1:0-4574 GCA_964651005.1 uncultured Chthoniobacteraceae bacterium
CCCCCCCTTTCTGAATGTCTCTCACAGAGGACACGGAGAACACGGAGCGAAGATGCTTTTGGGAGCATCCATGCGCTGATCTCGCCCTGCGCGATCGGCAGAGAGCTTCTCCCCATTCCTTCGCGCCTTCGCGCCTTCGCGTGAACCAAAAAAGAAAAGCCCGCGAAATCGGCGCTGCCCAAAAGTAAAGATTTCTGTTGCACATCACCACCCCCCCCTCTACCCTCTCCGCCTCCCGTCTGCCCTCCGGGCGAGGGAGAGCCTTCAACCGATTTCAACACCATGTCTCAACATCGCAGCCTTAAAGGAGCCAGCACCATCACCGTCAAGCGAAACGTCCTCAAACGCTTCGAGCGCGTGGAAGTGCTCAAGAAGCGCGGCCAGTGGAAGCCCGGGCAGCGGGTGATCGGTTTGCCGAAGACGCAGCCCGACGCCTAGAACCCCAGAACCCCACGGCGCGGCAACCACATCGCGCTTCATCAAATTTCCAAAACAACAGGCTCCTCTCGCGGGGAGCCTGTTTTTTATTGCCCGCTCGTCGGCATCTTCCCCAGCCCGACGTATTCTCCGAGCCGGTCGAACGTCCCACTCCACCCCATCCGCATCAACTCCCGCCCCGCGTCAAACGCCTGCCGCTCGGCTTCCGTCGGGTTCAGCGGAAGCCACTCCACAGCCAAAATTGTCTCTCCCTCCCCCTCGCGAAAGCGGACGGTGGTGAGCATCTCCAGCGGCCAGTTCGGATTGCCGGGATGCCGGACGATGCCGCCCCGCGAATCGGAAAACGACTGGACGAAAACAAGCCGCTCCGGCGCAACAATCTCCCGATAGATCGAACGGCTCCACATCTCCCGCCCGTCGGGCGCAACCAGATGCTCATGCCGCATCCCGCCCGGAACGAGCGCGACGTCACAATGCTCCACCGCGCTCCCCCTCGGCCCCCACCATTTTCGAATCTCCGCAGGCTGCGTCCAAGCCGTCCAGAGCGCGGCGGGCGTGGCCTTGAAAGCGCGGGAAATCACAAACGGCTCCAAAGCAGAATGCGGGGAACCAGGCTGAAAAGGAGAGGGTGGGTTCATGGGGAGGATCTTTTGGAGGACTTGGGACTTGGGACTTTTGGGGGTCGATCGCCCCTCCCTTCGCTCACCGGCCCCGCCCGGAAAAGCGGAAGAACGCTTCGGCTGTGGCGGTGGTGCTTTCTGCCACAGCCGCCAGCGTCTCTCCCCGGAGCGCGGCGATCTTCTCTGCCGTCAGCCGGGTATGGGCAGGTTCGCACCGCTGGCCGCGATGCGGCGCAGGAGCAAGGAAAGGACAATCCGTCTCGACCATGTAGCAGCCGTCGGCAACGGTGGCGGCGACCGCCTGGACATTCTGGCCGTTTTTGAAAGTCACAATGCCGGTAAACGAGACGAGATGGCCCATCTCGAAAAGCGCCGCAGCCTCCTCCGGCGTGCCGGAAAAGCAGTGAAAAACGGTGCGCAAGCGGTCCCGGTACGGCTCCAGAATGGCAAGGGTATTCTCCCGGCAATCGCCGCGCTGGTGGATCACGACGTTGAGGCCGAGCTCGGCGGCGAGGTCGAGCTGCTGCCGAAAGAGCACCTCCTGGGCGGACTTCACCGCGCCGTCTTCAATGGCCCCCTCAATATCGACCGTCTGCTCGTCACCGAGCGCGCGGATGCCCGCCCGGGTTTTCCGGGAACTGGGGAGCCGATAGTAATCCAGGCCGGTCTCTCCAATGGCAACCACCTTCGGGTGCCGCGCCAGCTCCCGCAGCGCGGCGATGGCTTCCTGCACGCGGTCGCCCACCTCGAACGCCGCGTTCGGGTGAATGCCCGGGGCGGCGTAAACTCCCGGGTAGGCATCGGCCAGCTCCACGGCGCGGCGGCTCGACTCCACATCGGTGCCGATGCTGATGATTCGCGTGACCCCCGCTTCCGCCGCCCGGCGCACCACGGCGTCGAGATCGGCGGCAAATTCGGGGAAATCGAGGTGGGCGTGGGTATCAACAATCATAGCGAAAAGGGCTGGTCATAAAAACGGGCTACCGAGGCGCTTTCGGCTGGAGAGGGCATCGACGCCCAGGCGCCCCCCGCTCTCCTTGCTTTCCCCCGCTACCATTGGATGACGGAGCTTGCCCAGGTCAACCCGCCGCCGAAAACGACGAGCAAAATATAATCGCCCTCCTTCATGCGGCCCGCGCGGTTCGCCTCGTCGAGCGCAATGGCAACGGCGGCCGCGCTGGTGTTGCCGTAGAGATCGAGATTGATATGGAAACGCTCCATCGGCACCTTCATCCGCTGCGCGATCGCCTCGATAATCCGCACGTTGGCCTGGTGCGGGATGATGCAGGCGAGATCGTCCGACTTCAGCCCGGCCAGCTCCAGCACGGCATTGGCGGCGTTGAGCATGGCGGTGACAGCCTGTTTATAAACCTCCTTGCCCGACATCTTGATGGTATTGAGCCGCTGGTCGATATTCTCGGAGGTGATCGGGTAGCGGCAGCCGCCGCCGGGCAGCGTGAGAATCTCGGTATAGTCGCCGTCCGCCCCCATGTGCGTGGCGACGATGCCGTGGGAGTTGGCGCGGTTGCGCAGAATGGCGGCTCCCGCCCCGTCGCCGAAAAGCACGCAGGTGTTCCGGTCGGTCCAATCGACAATGCCGCTGAGCTTCTCTGCGCCGATCACCAGGATCGTGTTGTAGGTGTGGCTGGTGATGAACTGCTGCGCGATCTCCAGGGCATAAAGAAAGCCCGAGCAGGCGGCGGAGATGTCGAAACAGGCCGCCCGGCGCGCGCCGAGAATCTTCTGCACAAAACAGGCGGTGGAAGGAAACGCCATATCCGGCGTGACCGTGGCGACGATGATGAGGTCGATCTCCCCGGCCTCCACTCCTGCCTGCTCCATCGCGGCGCGGGCCGCCTTGGCCGCCATGTCGCTGGTGCACTCCCCCGGCGCGGCGATGCGGCGCTCCCGAATGCCCGTCCGCGTGACGATCCATTCGTCGGAGGTCTCCACCATTTTTTCGAGTTCGTCGTTCGCCAGCACGCGCTCGGGCACATAGCTGCCGGTGCCGATGATGGAAACGGTCCGCTTCGGCTTATGCAGACGCGGATTGAGAGGCTGCGGTTTGTTCATTGTAGCGTTTGATTTCCTCCACAATGTGGGGATTAAGCTGCTGGGCAACGGCGCGCGCGGCGACGCCGATGGCGTTCTTGACCGCCACGGGCGAGCTGCCGCCGTGGCCGATGATGCAGACCCCGTTGATCCCGAGCAGCGGCGAGCCGCCGTATTCGTCGGCGCTCGTCTTCCTGCGGATATTCTGGAATGCGCCCTTGGCGAGCATCGCGCCAATCTTGCGCACCGGGGTCTTGTAAATCTCGTGCTTGAGCCAGCGGAAAACGGCGTGCGCCACCGCCTCGGAGGTCTTCAGCACAACGTTGCCGGTAAACCCGTCGGCCACGACGACTTCCACCGGGTTTTCGAAAAGATCGTGCCCCTCCACATTGCCGCGAAAGGCGAGGCCGCTGTTTTTGAGCAGTTCGAACGACTCGCGGGTGAACGCATTCCCCTTTTCGTCCTCCGTGCCGATCGACATGAGGCCGACTCTCGGATTTTCATACCCGAGGACATGGCGGGAATAAGCGGACCCCATGATGGCGTTGTGCATCATCTGGATCGGGGTCGGCGCGGTGTTGGCCCCGGCGTCGATGAGCACGAAGAGATTGGTCTCCGTCGGCATCGTAGAGGCGATGCCCGGGCGCTCGATCCCCGGCAGGGTGCGGAGCTTGATCGTCGTGGCGGCCACGGAAGCCCCCGTATGCCCGGCGCTCACCACCGCCTCGGCCTCGCCGCTCTTGATAAGATCGACCGCGCGGCTGATGGAGGAATCCTTCTTGCGCCGCACGGCGTCGATGGCGCTGTCGTGCATCTCCACCACCTGCGTGCAGTGGACAATCTGGATGCGGCCGTCGTGACAGCCGATCCGCCCCAGTTCGGCCTCCAACCGGGGGGCGTCTCCGGTGAGAAAGAGACGGGAAATCTGGGGAAGCTCCTTCAAGGCCAGGGCAGCCCCTTCGATGAGGCTTCGCGGCCCCTCGTCGTGCCCCATGGCATCCAGCGCGATCTTCATTCGGCGGAAAAAAACGGATGCAACGGAAGAATCACGAAAAAATCAGCCGTCCCACGATGGCGCGAGACGGCTGATCCCGAAAACTTCCGGCGTAAAGGCAGGCGTACCGGGCGCTCCCTGGATGGAGCGCCGTTTGGACGCCGTTTTTGGACGCGGTGTTGGGCGAATGGGGACGAACGAAACCGTTTGAAGCCATTCGCGGGACAGGAATGGCTTAGGCGGCCTCGATGGTCAGCACCTGGCGGCCCTTGTAGTAGCCGCAGGAGGGGCAGGCGGTATGCGCCCGGAGGCTGCTGCCGCACTGGCCGCACTTGACGAGCTGCGGCGCATGCCAGCGGTTCGCGGCCTTGCGGGTGCGCAGGCGCATTTTCGAGGTTTTGCGTTTTGGAACTCCCATAATCTTTCCTTTTTCGGTCTTTTTTTTGGCTTTTGCAGCCCTTTTTTCAGCC
>CAZYVL010000140.1:4674-5892 GCA_964651005.1 uncultured Chthoniobacteraceae bacterium
TTTTGGACCGGCGGCGGCTTCGTTCGCGCCTGCGGCCTCTGTTGTCGTGCTGGTTGCAGTCGTGGTTTCCCGCACGCCGACACAGGCCTTCCCCCCGTCCCAGTCACAGTTGGGATGGGGAGGCAGGGCGAGGAGAATATCTTCGCGGATTTCCTCCGTCAAGTCCACGAACTGGCTCGTCCCAAGCTCCACCTGGGCGGCGAAACCGGGCACGCGCACCGTGTAAGGGAACTTCGTCAGGCAGCGCACGCACTCCAGCTCCAGATCCGCCTCCACGGAGCCGGTGGCAAAGAGGCCGCCTTCGGAAATGCCGACATCGAGCGCGTAACGGACCGGGCTCAAAGCCCTCACGAGCGCGTCATGAAGATCGAGAATGTCGCCCTGCTCCTCCCCTTCCAGGTGGAGCGTCCGCCCGAGCGGGATCTGGTTGAGATGAATTTTCATAATTTGCGCGGTGGCGCGAAAAAGGGTTGCGGAGTGCGAAGGTTCAGCCGCGCGCGCCCTCGCGGGCGAATTTCTCCCGCAAGGCGGCGGCAACGAAATCTGGCACAAAAGCCCCGACCGCGCCACCGAGCCGGGCAATTTCCTTCACGATCCGGGAACTGAGGTAGGTGTAATCCTCCCGGGGCATGAGAAAAACCGTCTCGATCTCCGGCTCCAGCTTCCGGTTCATGAGCGCCATCTGGAACTCGAACTCGAAGTCGGAAACCGCGCGCAGCCCCCGGATGACCACCTGCGCGGAGCGGGAACGGGCAAAATCGACCAGCAACCCGTCGAACCGGGTGACGCTCACATTCGGGATTCCGCCGAGCGCCCGTTGCAGCAGCTCGACCCGCTCCTCAAAGGAAAAGAGACCCGTTTTCTCGCTGTTGACGGCCACCGCCACGATCACCTCATCGAAAAGGCGGGAAGCCCGTTCGATGACATCGAGGTGCCCGTTGGTCACGGGATCGAAACTGCCAGGATAAACCGCGCGTCGCATTGCGGCGGGAGTTTGCGCCGGAAAACGGCGGTTCTGAAAGGAAATTTGGCGGCAATTTTTACCGCGCGGGGGGAACGATACAGCCGGGTTCCTCCCGCCCCCTCACTCCGTCAGGGAACTGGCGGAACCGGCACCTTTGCTGGAGTTGGGGAAGTACCGCCTGCCTCGGACGGAGCAACGGGTTGATCGACCTTCCCCGGTTCGTGAACCAGTTCTGGCCAAAGCTCGCACGCCCT
>CAZYVL010000141.1:0-5697 GCA_964651005.1 uncultured Chthoniobacteraceae bacterium
GCCTCCGAAGCCGAAGGTTGTGGGTTCGACCCCCGCCGGGCGCAGTTTCTGCAAGATCGACTCCATACGGGGCAATCACCCGACCCGATGAACCGGCGGGGCCAAGGCCGCTTTGCCGGAGCGCGCCGTCAATTCAGCACTCCCGTTTCCGCCATTCCGCTTCGGCGAATCCCTCGCGGAAAGACTGCTCGGCCCGGCTTTCCAGTTCCCGCGCGGTGTGGATGCCGAGCTTGTTCTTGATGCGCTCGCGGTGAGTGCTCACGGTCTTTGGGCTGATCCCGAGCTGCGTCGCGATGTCTGCCGAGCCCATCCCCGAACCGAGAAGACGGAAGACGCACAACTCCTGATTGGAGAGTTGTTCGATCTGTGTGGTGGAAGCGGGGAGCCTCCGGCCGACGGCGGATTCCAGAAGCGCCTGTTTAACGCGGTCGCTGGCAAACGGCTCCCCCGTCGCCACGGACCGGATCGCCTTCAAAAGCGCCGGAAAACCGGACTCCTTCATCACGTAGCCGCTCGCCCCTGCGGTGAACGCCCGGAGCGCGTAAACTTTTTCGTCCAGGGCGGAAAAAATTACGATCCGGGTGGAGGGGGCGGTTTGCAGCAGCCCGGCGATCAACTCCAGGCCGTCGCGTCCGCCGAGCATGAGATCGAGAACGATCACTCCGGGCTGAAGCGCCCCGGCGCGCACCACGGCTTCGGCCGCGTTGGCCGAAATGCCGAGCCACTCGAAATCCGTGGCGGCTTTGAGAAGCGTCTCCACCCCGAGGCCGACAATCGGATGATCGTCAACCAGCAATAAACTGATTTTCCGCATGAACATCCAATTAGAGAGACTTCCCGCTCCATGAACAAGCGGCTTTTGCGCCCGCATCGGCGAGGCTGGATGAGCACTCTCCTTTCATAGGATTGGATCGTATTTGCCCGTACTCAAAATACCCGCCAGCTGGAGAAAAAGAGCACGCCGATCAAAAAGCAGACCGGCAGCAGGATCGGCACGGCGTAGCAGAAGAGATAGCGGAAGAAGGAGGGCGTCTCCACCCGCGCGCGCTCGGCAATTGCCTTGACCATGAAGTTGGGGCCGTTGCCGATGTAAGTCATCGCGCCGAAAAAGACGGCCGCCACGGAAATGGCCACCAGAAGCGGGCCGTGCGCGGCGAGGAACTCGGGCATCTGGGTGTCGATGTCGAGGCCCGCCGTCCCGAACGCGGTGGCGAGGAAAGCGAGATAGGTCGGCGCGTTGTCGAGCACGCCGGAGAGAAGGCCGGTGCCCCAGTAGAACTGCCACTCCGTGCTCAGGCCGAGCGTGGCGGCGTGCGTCTGGAGGTAGTCGAGCGCGGGCATCATCGTGGCGAAGATGCCGAGAAAGAGCCACGCCACTTCGCGGATCGGGTGGAAGGTAAAGTCATTGGCCTCGTGCACGGCGCGGGGGGTGGTGGCGTAGGAGGCCACCGCCGCGCCGATCATGATTGCCTCGCGCAGGAACGGAAACCCGTTGATGAAGACCGCCCCGAGCACCACGGCAAGAAAAAGCAGATTCCAGAGGCCGCCGAAGCGCCACGTCTCCCGCGCGGTTTCCCGATCACGGACGGTGCGCGGCGCGCGGCGGAAGTTGATCCGGTCAAAGACGTAGAAGATCGCCAGCAGCATCCCCACGGCGATGCTCCACGGCTGCCAGCAGTATTCGAGCACCCACCAGAACGGCACCCCCTTGAGGAAGCCGAGGAAGAGCGGGGGATCGCCGATCGGCGTGAGGCACCCCCCCACGTTCGAGACGAGAAAGATGAAAAAGACGATGTGGAAGCCGGTGATGCGGTATTTGTTCATCCGGATCCACGGCCGGATGAGGAGCATCGACGCGCCGGTCGTGCCGATGAGGTTGGCCGCCAGCGACGCGAGGAAGAGGAAGAGGACGTTGATCCACGGCTTCGCCTGTCCTTTAACGAGAATGTGAATGCCCCCCGCGATGACGAAAAGCGAGCCGACGAGCGCGAGAAAACTGACGTATTCGTGGGCGGTGTGCCCGAGCCGGGTGAAATCCCGGTTAAAGAAAAGGTAGTAGCCGACGCTAATCGTCCCCAGCCCCACGGCCCATTTGGCATAGTGCGTCTCCCAATGATCCTTGGCGACAAACGGCATCAGCGCGATAGCAAGAAGCATCGCCACGAACGGCAGGAGCATGAACGCGGGTGGACTTTCCGAAGAGAGAGCGGCAAGGAGCATCGGGCAAAAAGCGAAGGGTGAAGGGTGAAGGGGAGGGCGAAGGGGAGGGAATGGGAATCTTTACGGAATCGCGAAGGGGGATCAACCCTGGAGCGTTTTCCCCCGCTTGCAGCGGGAACCTTTTACTGGAAAAAGCCCCCCGCTGCTGCTCTACTCCCCATGCCATATGGAAAAAGTGATTATCGTCGGCTCGGGCTGCGCCGGGCTTACCGCCGCGATCTACGCCGCCCGGGCCAGTTTTTCGCCCCTCGTGCTGGAAGGCAAGGAGCCGGGCGGGCAGCTCTCGACCACCACGCTCGTCGAGAATTTTCCGGGCTTTGTGGAGGGGATCGACGGCCCCAACCTGATTATGAACATGAAGGCGCAGGCCGAACGCTTTGGCGCGCGCTTCGCCTATTCCACCGTGGAAGGGCTGGAGCAGGCCGACGGGCATCTGCGCGTGAAGGTGGATGGCGAGTGGGTCGAGACGCGTTCGTTGATCGTTGCCAGCGGCGCTTCCGCCCGCTACCTGGGCCTGCCGCGCGAGCGCGAACTCATCGGCCACGGCCTGACTTCCTGCGCCACCTGCGACGGGGCGTTTTACCGGAACGTGCCGGTCTGCGTCGTCGGCGGCGGCGATTCCGCATGCGAGGAGGCCGATTTCCTCACCCGCTTCGCCTCGAAGGTCTACCTCATCCACCGGCGCGACACGCTGCGGGCCTCCCGGATCATGGTCGAGCGCGTGCTGGCGAACGAAAAGGTGGAGCCGATCTGGGATAGCGTCGTCTCGGAGTATCTCACCGACGCGGAGGGCGAAGTGCGCGCCGTCAAGCTCACCAACGTCAAAACCGGCCAGGAGAGCGAGATGGAGGTGAAATGCGTTTTCGTGGCCATCGGGCACACGCCGAACACCGCCGCGTTCAAGGGGAAGCTCGACATGGACGCGGAGGGGTACCTCGTCCAGTGCGGCGGCACGCGGACGAACATCCCGGGGGTCTTCGCGGCGGGCGACGTGGCCGACCGCGTTTACCGGCAGGCGATCACCGCCGCCGGGCAGGGGTGCGCCGCCGCGCTCGACGCCGAGCGGTATCTCTCCAGCCTGGGCGTATAGCCGCCCCGCCTGGTCCTTCAAGCGCCCCGGCGCGAACGTGCCGTGAAGATTTGTGACGTAACGCAGTTTTACTCCCCGGTCAGCGGCGGCGTGAAGCGGTACATCCACGAAAAGATCCGCTACCTGCGCGCGCACACGGGCGACGCCCATCTACTCATCGTCCCCGGCGAGCGCGACGAGCGCCGGGAGGAGGACCGCTGCACCGTCTGCACCGTGCGCTCCCCGCTGCTCTCGCGTAAGTCGCGCTACCGCGCGCTGGTCCGCCTCGGCGCGCTCGATGCCATCCTGGAACGCGAGCGGCCCGATGTGATCGAGTGTGGCGACCCGTACCAGGTCGCCTGGCGGACGGCGGGGACCGCCCGCGCGCTCGGGATTCCCACCCTTGCCTTTTACCACTCGCACTTCCCGGAGGCGTATCTGCGCGGCGCCGCGCGCTGGCTCGGCAGCCGGGGGGCGCGCCGGGTGATGGAGGGCGCGCAATGCTACGTCCGCGCGCTCTACAACGGCTTCGGCGCCACGCTGGTGCCTTCGCCCGGGCTGGCGACGCTGCTGCGGGAGTGGGGCGTGGAAAACGTCCAGCCCGTCGATCTCGGCGTGGATACGGCGACATTCTGCCCGGCGCTGGGGTCGGGGCTGGAAGAGCGCGCGGCAACCCGCGCCGAACTTGGCCTCCCGCCCGCCGGGGAGCGGTTGCTTCTCTTTTACGCCGGGCGGCTCGCGGCGGAGAAAAACACGCGCACGCTTTTCCAGGCGTTCGAACGGCTGCACCGCGCCCGCCCGGGCCGGTTTCACCTGCTGGTCGTCGGCGACGGGTTGCAGCGGCGGCATGTCCGCAGCCTGCAAGCGGGCACGGGCGAAGTGACCTGGCTGCCGTACTGTGCCGACTCGGCCCGGCTCGCCCGGCTTTACCGGAGCGCGGATCTTTTCGTGCACCCGGGGGTGCAGGAGACTTTCGGGCTGGCGGCGCTGGAGAGCCAGGCGTGCGGCACGCCCGTCGTCGGCATTCGCGGGAGCTACATGGACCGGATCATCTGCCACGATCAATCGTGCTGGGCGGGAGAGAACTCCCCGGCGGCCCTCGCGGAAGCCGTCGCCGCGATGGCGGAGAGCGACCTGCGCGCGGCGGGCGAGAGCGCGGGCCGGGAGGTCCGTGCCCGGTATGCCTGGGAGGCGGTTTTTTCGCGCCTCTTTGAAATTTACCGGAAGGCGGCGGAAGCATACAAAAGGGCCGATGGTTGAACCCCACCCCCGCGCCTCCCGCTCCCCCTGCTTCACGATCCGCAGCTACCGCCCCGCCGACCGCGAGAGCGTGCGCCAGCTCTGCTGCGACACCGGCTTCCTGGGCAACGCCATCGACCCGGTGTTCGAAGACCGGGAACTCTTCGCCGATTATCTTACCTCGTACTACACCGACCGGGAGCCGGAGTCCTCTTTCGTCCTGGAAGTAGACGGCGAAGTGCGCGGCTACCTCCTCGGCTCGCGCCGCCCGATGCGGCAGCAGGTCCACAATTTTTTCCAGAACGCGAGCCTCTTCCTGCGCGGCATCGTCCGCTACCCGCGCTACAACGAGGCGTCGCGCGCCTTCGTGAAGTGGATCCTCTGCAACGGCTGGCGGGAAGTTCCCGCCGCGCCCCGGCGCTGCGCGCACTTTCACATCAACCTCCTGGCCGACGCCCGCAAGGTCGCCACGACCCGCGCGCTCATGGACGCCTACCTCGCCTATCTCCACACGCAGGGAGAGCGGCGCGTCTACGGCCAGATGGTGACCTACGAGAGCCGTCGCGGCTCCAAGATGTTCGAGCGGTACGGCTTCCGCGTGCTCAACAAGGCGCGCATCTCCAAGTACGACAACCTCTACCCGGAGCCAGTCTACCTCTGCACGGTGGTCAAGGATCTGGAGGAGAACAGCCAGCTCTACGGGCGTTAAGCTGCCCGAACCGCGCCGCGATGAACTGGATCGTCTTTGCCATCGGCAAGCCGAAGCTCGGCTTTGCCCGCGCCGGGGTGGAGGAGTACGCCGGGCGGCTGCGCGGGTTTGCCCCGGTGAAGGTGGAGTTCCTCAAAGCCTCCACCCGCGAGACGGAGAGCACCCGGCTTTTGCAGCGCAGCGAGGGGATGTTCCGGGTGGTGCTCGACGAGCGGGGCGAGGAGGTAAGCAGCCTCGGCTTCGTGGAGAAAATCCGCGCCTGGGAGCGCGACGTAAAGACCGTGGCGCTGCTCATCGGCGGCGCGGAGGGCCACACCGAGACGCTGCGCCGCGCGGCGGACTGGAAATGGAGCCTCGGCAAACTGACGCTCCAGCATGAACTGGCGCTCGTCGTCCTCTGCGAGCAGCTCTACCGCGCCTACACGATCAAGGCGGGGCTGCCGTATCATCGGGAGTGAGG
>CAZYVL010000142.1:0-5641 GCA_964651005.1 uncultured Chthoniobacteraceae bacterium
CCGGATTGGGTGCCTGAAGCGCGACTTTTCCAGGCGAAGCAGAGCAGTATGAGCTTTTATCTGGATGTTATGGAGGCAGTTGCTACGCGCGTACTTGCAGCCTGCAACACCGCAGACGACTTCTGCCATCATTCGGCGCCCTGGAGCGTAATTGACACCACCAAGGGTTGCCCTTAAACTATCGATTTATGTTTTGGAAACTCGACCGAGTGATCAGGCTTTTGCAGGTTGCCTTTCTGGCGATTGCATTGGTGCCTCGAAATGCGGCAGCAATCGACATTCGCCGTCGACCGGTCATGCTTGGATCAGAACTTAAGGATGGTTTTTTAACTATAACGCTGTTCAATCGAACAAAAGGCAAAGTTTTTATTCGCAAATTCGACCCAGCCGATGTTGAGTGGGAGGTCTGGCTATTACAAGATAAAGGAGGTGATGCTCCCGCTAGACTGGAGACCTTGACGGGAATTCGATTTGTTTTTACTACTGATAGATCACCTAGAAAAGAATATGAGAACGATCTCCAGAACTTAAAGAACACCTCTCGTTTGGTGGCAATTGATACCATGCAATCTTATGTTATTAAGATCGATATGATGGAAAAGCTAAAACCTTATGTAAAGGTCATTAAAGAGAGGGGAGCGGGAACTCAGCTTATTTTTGAAGGAAGGCTTAAAAAATTTATCTTAAAAATAGAAGGCGGCGAGCCAGAGCAGTTTGATGACTTTGCCCTGTATAATACCGAATATTCATTTGGTAGATTTATTTATTCTGGGGAAAGCTGGGCCGTTTTTGGGCGTTGAAAAAATGTAGCGACAGCGTGGTGGGAAGGAGTCAGTCCTTGATGCTTGCAATCGGAGATTTGATCGAAAGGTGGCTCATGCTGAAATGGCTGCAAATCGAATACGATGGCATACGACGGCGTTGTCGGCAGCGGGCACATGGAATCATACCCCGCCGCCGTCAACCCTCCTTTCTTCGTGCCTTCGCGCCTTCGCGTGAGCCGAAATCAACGGTTCTCTTCCCGTTGCGGGCCGTAGTCGGGGGCGAGGCCGGCGGGGGTCTGCTGCCAATGGAACCCTTGCGGGGTGGTGATTGGGATCACTTCGCTTTTTGCTTCACCCTTTGCGGTGAACTCGTAGTCGGTGGGCGTGTTGCCGTCGGGGTTTGAGTTCAAAACTAGGCCGTGCGTGATGCCGCCGGGGGACTCGACGGTGAGCAGCCCCTTCGCTCGCACGGTTAACCGGCTTGCCGTGAGGCTTTGCGGATCGTGGGCTGCCTGGTAGGTGAGGAGTCTCCCGTCAGGGAGCTTGAGCGAGAGGCCCGCCCGCGTGGCATCGCCCCGGGGGGTGAGATCGCGGGAGATCAGGAGCGGCGTTGCGGCGTCGGGGGCAGGCCAGATGACGGTGACCAGCAGCGAATGCCCGGGGCTTTTCCAACTGACGTTGACGTTTGGCGCGGGGGTCAGGCTCCCGAAGCCGAGGGTGTACCAGCCGCGATATGGCGACTTGTCGCCGTAATGCTTCGCGTAGTCGAGCGCGGGCGCTCCGAAGTGGTAGAGCCAGAGGTTGGGGCCGTTCGGGTCGGCGGTGTGGAGCTGCCGGGCGGTCGGGTCCGTCACCACCTGGTCCGCCGTGAAGCCCCAAAGGTGATGCCTCGGCTCATCGAGAAAGGGCGGGAAGTTCCAGACTTGCGTGAAGGCGTGCTCGTTTCCGTCGCGGTTGGTCATCCGGTCGGTGACGATCCAGAAACCGGGGTCGCGCACGAAAATGACCTGCCGCTGATGGTCGATGTTTTGCTCGGGATAGCCGAGGTCGTAGAGGCCCTCCGTAAAGTCGAACTGGCTGGAGGTGTGCCAGCGCGCTTCGATCGGCGTGGGCTGGGCCTCTTGGTTGGCCTTGACGTTGTTTTTCTGTGAGCGGTCATCGACCAGCACGGTGTTGGTTTTCCAGGAGGAACCTTCGCCCAGGAGGCCGTTGATCGCGTCGAAGTCGCCACGCATCGCCTCGGGCAACTGCGCGGGGCTGTAAACCGGGACGCCGCAACTGACCAGAAACGGACGGCCATAGGCGAAAACCTGGATGGCGTTGTGCCCCATGCTCCGGTGCCCCCGCCCGGGGCGGCACGTTTGCATGAATAGATAGGGACTCTCCCAGCCCCAGCTCCGCCGCTGGACGGCATAGCCGCTGTAGGGGAAGGTGATGGAGGTGAACGCCGGGGCGGGGGAGGGGGGCGTTTGCTGGAACTGCCCGGCGATCAGGGCGACGAGCGGATCGCGGAGGCCGGGCATCTTCGCGGCGTGGTTTGCCAGCCATTTCGTGCGTTCTTGCGGGGCGGACCAGAACGGCGGCGGGCTGGCGGGGCCGTAGCTTGCCATTGCAGGGAGATACGCCCCGGGGGTCGAGAGCGCCGCTGCGATCCGGTAAAAGGCGAGCGCCCGTTTTCTGAGCTTCGCGGCGAGTTCGGGCTGGCTTGGTTCCAGCTGGGCGGCCATCTCTTCCAGCGAGGAGGCGTCGCCGAGGTTGTAGTTGAAGGATTGCTCCAGCATTCCGCCGTCGCGGTGGAACGCCCCCTGGAGATAACTGTCGAGGCCCGCCGCGCCTTGCGCAGCGAGTTCGCGGCTTGCGGAAAATTCGGGGAACGTCGCGGCGATGAGCAGGACGCCGGAGAGTCCGTTGCGGCGCTGGTTGGGAACCGCCCCGGCTTTCACGTAGCGCTCTAGGAGCGCGGGCGGGTGATCCCGCACCAGCGAGAGGGCGATCTGCGCCAGCTCGACGGGGGGGATCACGTCGCGGGCCGCCGGGGCGAGCGGAGTCGCGAGCGGCCGGCAAACGCCGCTCCATTTTTCCGGTTTCCCGCTCTCCGGCAGGCTCTTGCAGAAGACGCTGAGGTTCCGGATGAGGCTATGCACCCGGTCCGACTGCGAAAGGCTCGCCTGTGCATCCCGGGCGCTCCAGTTGCACGGGATGCGGCGGCGGATTGCGTCATCGAGCGCATCGACTTCGTGTTTCTGGTTGCGGGCGAAATCTGCCGCGATCTGGAACCACTTGCGGAGATAAATCGCATCGCCGCTCTGCCAGTAACGGACGGAGAGGCCGTTGGAGAAATAGAAATTCTGGTAGTTTTCGAAGTACGCTCCGCGGTCGTCCTGCGCGAGCCACTGGATCGGGAGAGGCTTTTCGGCATCGGGATCGCCGACGATCCCGGAGTGGACAAAGAAAAGGCGCATCCGCTTGTCGATCTTCGCCTGTTGCTCTGCGGAGAGCCGCCCGAGGAGATCTTCGGCCAGGGCAAGGCGGGTCTGGCTTACCTGGTCGGCGTGCCAGCCGAAATCGCCCGGGTCGGCCTTGCGCAGAAAGGCCACCTTGTAGTCGCGCCAGGCCGTCAGCGCCGCCGCGTAATGGCCTTGGCCCTGGTCGGCCTGCCGTTTGACCTCTTCCAGGCCGGGCTGGGTGAGGTCGATCTCCGCGCAAAGGATTTTTCCCATCCCTTCGGCGTCGGAAGGGAGATCAAAGAGGTCCGCCCCGAGGGTGTCGGAAGCCGAGACGGGGGCCGGGGTGAAAAGAGCGACCGGGAGCGGCGTTGCCAGCGCGCCGAGGAGAAGCAAAAAAGCCGGAGGGAGTTTTTTCCGCATCCATGATTTTACATGGAATTCCCGGGCGCGGGCGAGGGAAATCAGGGTAAAAGGCTTGGAGAGCGAGGAGCGTTTATGGCCGCCGCAGGTGTGCGACGACTTCGATCTCCGCCGTCTGTGCAAACATGTCGAGCGGCGTCACGGCGTGCAGGCGGTAGGCGCGGGAGAGCGCCGCGAGGTCGCGGGCCAGCGTGGCCGGGTTGCAGGAGACATAGACGATCTCCCTCGGCATGGCGGCGAGGATGGTGTCGAGTACCCGCGCGCTGACCCCGGCGGCGGGTGGGTCGAGAATGAGCGAGGTGGTTGCGGCGGTTGCCAGGCTGCCGAGCGCGTCGGGCAGGTGCACGGCGACATCCCCGGCGAAGTACCGCTCGCGCGGCGTGGCGAGGCTCCGCGCGTGGGCGACGGCGAACTCGTTCTCCTCGATGCCGATTACTTCGTCAAAGCGTTCCCGCATCTGGTGGGAGAAGAAGCCCGCCCCGCAGTAGGCGTCCACCAGGCGGCCTCCGGGAGTGAGCGCCTCTTCCACCACGGCGAGCAGCGCCCGGGCCACGGCGTCGTTGGTCTGCTCGAAGTACGCCCCGCCGCGCCGCTCCGCGAGCGTGTAGTCGCCCTCCCGGGGAACCCGGGCGCGCAACTCGGCGAGCCGGGCGTTCACCTCCTCCGAGGCGATCTGGCATCGCTCGATGTCCACCAGCGCGTTCGCCCCGAAAGCGTAAAACCCGACGACGCCTCCCGCGACGTGCACCCGGATGCGGTTGCGGTAGCCGTAGGGGAGAGGAGAGGCGACCGCCTGGCGCATCGGGACTTCCGCCAACCTGCCGACCCGCCGGAGCGTCTGCTCCACCTGCCGGGCCTTGATGGCGAGTTGCGCCGGGTAGGTTGCGTGCTGGTAGGCGCACCCGCCGCATCGCCCGAAATACGGGCACGGCGGTTCAACCCGATCCGGCGAAGGCGCAAGGACGGAGCCGAGATCGGCCTCGGCGTAGTTCTTCCTGCGGCGGGTGATCTCCGCTTCCACGCTCTCGCCCGGGAGCGTGAACGGGACGAAGACGGCAAGCCCCTCCTCGCTGCGGCCCACCCCTTTTCCGCCAAAGGCGACATCCTGAATGGTCAACTGCATCTTCCGAACAAAAGAAAAACGGGAAAAAGAAAAGAGGCTTCCGCGCCGTGCGAAAGCCTCTTTCCGCAAAAAATTCCACAGGGAGATTGCGCTGCCGAAGCGAGCCGCAACCCCAATCCGGCAGCCAGCCTAGTAGCCGTTATACTCGCGGCTGTAGTCGAAGCGGGTTTCGAAGCCAAGCTCCGGCGGGAACTCCCCGAAGCCGTTCTGGCCCCAGATCAAGTCCGAGTAATACGGCGAACGGTACGAGTTCCGGTAGGTCGGGAACGGGGCGCTCAGAATTTCATACCACCCCTTGCCGAAGCGGTAGCAGGTGCGGGAAAGCCCGAGGTGGAACCCGTATCCTGCTGCGGCGCTGTTCCCTTCCTGGCTGTTGACCTGCATCATCGTGCAGGGCAGCTCGGTAAACCCGAAGAGGACATTGGAAAGCCCGCGCCCGAATTTCCGCGCCGGTCCTTCCCGGGACATCGGAGGCGCTTGAATATCGGCAACGGCACCCGTGGCCAGGGCGGCGAAAATGGTGAGCGAGAGGAGGAACTTCATACTGGACGAGGTTATGCGGAAGCCCGGGGAGAAAAGCAAGCCTGTTTTCAACAAAAGCCGGTTTTTGTTTGATAAGCAAAGATGATTGCTCTGACCGTGGCGATCAGTTTGGCCGCGCCCTTTCTGGTTCCATTCAAGACGTATAAACCTCGGCCATGTCCGAAAACCTTTGGGCCAGCGCGGGGTGGTGGCAACACCCGGTTGCCGGAAACAAGGTCGATTCCTCCATCGACCAATCCTCAAAAGCCGAATCCCCCCCCCGGGGCCTGATTATTATGCGAGGGTGGTTGCGGCAAGGTATTGCGTGTGCTTGTGGGATCGCAGGCTGTTCGACGGGGCCTTGA
>CAZYVL010000143.1:0-5555 GCA_964651005.1 uncultured Chthoniobacteraceae bacterium
GGGGCTGCTCTGGGCGGGGACCGATCTCGGCTGCTGCGTGCTGGTGGACCAGATCAGGCTGCCCGGCACCGCGCCGCGTACCGAAATCGTTCGCCCGGCCCGGACCCTTCAGACCGCCCCGAACCCTCAGACCCCCCGGACTCCTCAGACAGTCCAAACGCCCCCTGCGCGGCAGGCCACCCGCCGCCTCCCCTCCCACGCCGCGAGGCACCCGGACCGGTACCCGAAGTCGCGTTCCGCCGCCCGCCTTTGATTTCATGCCGCCCCTCTTCACAAGCCGCGCAGGTGATGCAAGCCGCCACAGCCGTGCAAGCCGCCCAAGCCACCCGGTGCGGGATCTCCGTGGCGTCACGAAGCTCGTCCTCCGCATCGTCCTGCTCTTTGTCTGCGCCCGGTTCGGGTTTGCGGCGTTGAAAAGCTACGCCTTCGCCTTCCGTGAATACGGCTACCCGCCGTGGCCGCTCTTCGGGCTGGGGATCGCCTTCGCGCTCTATGTGGCGCTGCGCCCCCGTTCCGATCCGGCCCGGCGCGGGGGGGAGGCCCCGCCTTCCGGCAGCGCGGGCAATGTCGATCACGCCCTCCTCTTCCTCGTCCTCGCCCTGGTCAGCTCCGCCTTCCTGCTCGACAAGAGAGGGGAGAGTCCCTTCACGCCGGTTTACTTCCTGCACCTCTCCGCGCTCACCTTTTTCCAGCTCCTCCTCCCGTTCATCACGGCCTTCGGCCTGCAAAAAGGGCGCAGCCTCATGATGATGATCTCCATGCTCATCCTGACGGCGTTCCTCGTTAACGGCACGTTGAAAGACCCGCAGCCGATCACGCGGTTCCTGGCGGAAACCGGCGCTTACGCCGCCGCGGATAACGCGATCCGGGTGCTCCCCATCCCGATCGCCCCTCCCGAACTCCCCGCGACAACCCGGCTCCCCGGCGGCGCGCTCCCTTGATCCTTCTTCCCAAGATTTGGGATGAGTCGGGAGTGAATCATGGCTGGGCACGTTCCCCCGGGGCGGTTGCGAGCAGGGCAGCCAAGTCAGCAAGAGCGGTTTCAATTTGGGAGTGAAGGGTAATTTTCACGAGCCGATTCTTGTGGTGATCCACCGCGAAGCCCGCTTGGTCGGTCAGTAGCTTCGTGATTTGCGGAAATGGCTCAAGTGGGCCGAGCGGCGTTCGGGTGCAGAAGGTGCCGCTCGTGAAATAGACGAAGAACGAGAAGGAGACTTCCTGATGCTCAAAGTGGAACCGTATATGCGGATCGTCCGAAGTGTCGTTTTGGAAGCAGTAGGTGCCGAGACGAAGTGGCTTCAAACGCTCACGCTGCCCCGGCTTGTCGAGAGTCTCGTGAAGGCAGAAGGTGAACAGCTCAGCGTGCTGTCCGCTCATCCGTGTCTTCTTGAGAAGATAAATCTGAGTGTCTGAATCGCGCCGGATCGCTCGCTGGCCACAGTATTGAATGGCTTTTGGCGTTCGCACCAAAACATCCCGCCACGCTGGAAGCCCGGACGCGCCCGCGATGATGGCATTGAGTTGCTCTGTGACGGGCGGGCCATCGGTGAGTTTATTCCACAGATCTTGCAGAAGCGGACGCTTGAGTGTCTCGGGAGCCCGAGAATAGCCACCTCCCCGGAGCAGGCGCTTCCAACTTTGAGGATCAGTCGCGGCATCGACGAGAAAGGACTGGTTCGTCCAGCCCATGGACAGGAGGTAATCGCCCAGAGTGAGCAATGCCCGCTGCCAGCAATATTCGCCCACGGAGACAAGCCCTTCCGTGCGAAACATCGCCTCCGCTTTATTCAGATGGTTCTCGAAGTTCTTTTGCAACTGGAGGTGGGTAGGTGCGTCCCACGCGAAAGTCAGCGCCTTCTTCCACTGGGCAGTCGCGCCGGAGAACTCGCATAGAAAATCGATCTGTCCTCGGAAGTAGCCGTGCTGCTCCGCCCGGTCGATCAATGCGCGCCAACCCGAGTGGTTTCGAATGAGTCCGGCTTTTACCTGCTCTTCCGTGACTTGCGGCGGGTAGAACCCCGTGATGCGATCCGTTTCCTTGAGTTGCTCGAGATGTGCGAGAATGTCCGTCGCGTAGGGAATCAGCGCATGAAGTCCGCGCGCGGCGCTGCGTAAATCTTCAGGACGCTCAATCCGGGTATTCACCGCGAGATTCCGCATCGTGCGCATCCATTCTTGAAAAGCATCGGTGGCAATCGCTTCCGGATATTTGCAGACGAAGAGAGCATACCCGGCGAACTGGATCATCTCGGTGAGAGTGAGGTTTGTGGAGGCGCGGGCTAGCTTTGCGAAAACAGTCGCTTCGTCGAAATAGCGAGTATCGGGGAGCAGCGGCTGGAAAGCCCTTTTCCCACGGCTGCGGTCGCTCCACTGTTCGAGCAAGGCAATCAAGGTTTCGGTGAACTCTTCCTTGAGCCATCCCTGCATGTGAAACATCGAGTAGGATGCCGGTCTCCCCTCATTACGGAGCAAGGCCAAATCCCGAAGATAGTTTCTGTCCTCCGGGTCGAACGTAGCGAGCGCGAGCACCCGAAACAGATTCATGATTACCTCATCATAGAGGTTGGTTTGCCTATCGCGGTGTCCCCAGAAGAAGTCAGCCCACGCGGTATCCATCCGCAGGGCGACGAATTGCGCGACGGAGTAGTTGTCGTCTCCGACTCGATACCACTTCCCATCGAATTGTCCTGCCAGCACCTGCTCGTATTGGGCTTTGAAAGTCTCGAACATCGTGAGCGGTTTCCCACGCGCGTTCATCTTGATGTAGAGATCGTCAGAGAGTTCGAAGTTCTCGAGGTCAAGCAACTGGAAAGTGATGGCTGGCCGCTCATCGTTCGTGAGCCGTGCATACAGACCGGTGCTGCCTTTGAAATGCTCATGGATGGCATCGAGCATCGTGAGCGTGGACTGGATGGTCGGGTCGAGCCGCCAGTTGCGAAAATACCAGGGCTGATCGGCGATCAGATCGGTTACGGACAGGATGTCCTTCGGGCGTACAGTCGGCTCAAAAACAACCAGTTTGTCGAAGAACTCGTTGCTGAATTGCCGGACTTTGTAAGTGAAACGTGAGCGACCGTCCTCTCCGCGGAACAGCTCGCCGAATTCTGCCCAGGCTCCATCCTGCCATGCTAAAAACCAGTGGAGGAGGAAAAGGGTGGTGAGTCGCTGCTGGCCATCCAAAGGAGAGAACCGGGCGTCCTTCCCAAAGCGTTCGATGCTGCCGTAGATGAAGTCGAGATTAAGCGGCAGAGCCGGGTCGGCAATCGGAAGTTTTAGCGCGGTTTCAAGCGCCGCGAGAAAGCTCTCACGTACCTCTCCTTCTTGGGGGCGCCCCTGCGCATAATCGCGCTGAAGCATCGGGATGCAAATCCGTCCATGCCGCTGCAGGAGTTTGCGGTAACTGATCTGGCTGCCGACTGCTTCGCTCATGGCATGTTCTCCATCTTGGCGGTAAAGAAGCTGACGAGCGTTTCGAGAATGGCATTCTGATACGCGGTCTGGTCCTTCTCGCTCCAAAACATGACGTTATCCACCTGAGGGCTGTAGCACTTGAGAAACACGTTCCGGGTACAGAGCGGGACGAAGATGCCAGCCTGGTCCAATTCGAGGAGATATTGGCGTTTCACCGCGAAAGGTGCGTTCTTGTAGCTCTTGTTGGTGCTCTCATCCAACAGGGCCAAATTGGCGATGCCGTGAACGGCGTCACCATCTTCGGACTCACCGAAGTGCGCCAAAACCTTCTGATAAACCGCGCGAAAGACCTCATCCTCGGTTTCCTGCCGCGTATGGGCAAAAAAGCTCTTAATCTCCGCTATTAGCTTGGACTTCTCCTTTTGTGACTCGAGGTATCCCAGACAAAGCTTCAGCCACTTTATGCGCTCTGAGTGAGAGCGAGGTGGCTCGAAGGCGATCGACCGCACGTGTTCAATATTCCACTCCTGTTTTTTAAAACTGTCGAACTGAAACCGCATGTTTGAGCGCGTGCTTTGAAGAAGAGTGGCGACATTGAACAGTAGCAGCAGCGATCGAATTTCTCGCCTGGACCGCTGCGAACCATCATATTCCAGATTCGCGAGCCGATCAGTTACCTTGGCGCGGATTGAGTCGGGCGAAAACTCTTCAGTGCGACCGATGATTTTCTCAAACACCTTGCGCCGAAGCATCTGGTCGAAATGGCTCTTTGTTCCCTCCAAGGCCAGTTTTCGCAACTCACCGAGCGACGTTTTCTCGCTCACGAGATAGCCAACGATGTGGTAGAGAACGCGATCTTCGAACCACTCCTCCAAGCGCATGAATTCTTCTTTGACCTTGAGCCACTCGCTTTCGGGTTTCGCGCTTTCTTTCAGCCTGCGATTGAAAACATAAAAGATGGCGTAGGGATCCTGTTGCTCTTCAGGAGGGATGCCGTCCGCCTCGGCCAACAACTTGAAAAGAAGTCCAATCCGGTTCTGCATCGCGCCGGGTTCGTTGCTTAAAAAATACCAGAACGCATCACGCTGAAGCTCTTTTTCGATGAGGTCCCATTCGTTCGCGATTCTGAGCTGTGTGGCTTCAGCTTCATTGTTGTCTGGCTGGCTCCGCCGAAGAAAGAGGGCTCGAATCAGCTCGTCATTGGTAAGGGGGATTTTGCCGGCATTAAGCCTGGTGAATGCGTCCACGGGATGGTCGCTTTCCGCGAGCTGAAACCAGATCACCTTCGTGCGGTTCAGGAGCACGGATTCGATGTCATTGACGTAGGTTCGTCGCGACTTGAACCATTCCCGGATCGCCTGCATGGCATGGTAGAGGTGGAAAAAATCGACGTTGCTACCGGCTTCTTCCTCGGACGGATTCGCAAGGAAGTGATCGAAGCCGGTCCGTGTTGCAAAGGTGATGGAATATAATTGCTCGCGCTCTTCCTCTACGCGCTGCTGATTGAAAAAGGTTAAAATCAGAAGAATTGTCGTTAGGCGCTGTTGGCCATCGACCAACTCAAAACGATCGCCATCCGGTTTGATGACCAGCGGCTGCAAACAATAAAACGCGTCTTTGTTTCGGCCGCCGCTTTTCTGAAGGAACTCCCAGAGATCATCCAGCAACTGGGTGACGTGCTGAGGTGTCCAGCGATAACCGCGCTGATAATGAGCAATGCGGTAAGTCGCGGGATTGCCCGATCGGCCTGTCAAAAGCGAGCTGACAGGCCTCAGGCAGATTGTGGAATGGGTCGTTTCTGTTCCAAGCAGAGCCATCGAGGGTTTGTGCGTCACTGGGCTTCTACCAACCATGCGAATGCACGTCAATAGCCGCCCAAAATGCATTGAGTAGCTGCCTCTTTGTTGCGGGCCAGGTTTTGGAAAAAGACGAAAATGTTCTATTTGATCCAGACCACGACAGCACGCACTCTATCAATAAACGGCTACCTTTTGCTTAAACCGCGCTACCGCCGCCCCGCGCGGGAATGCTGCCGGTCCGTCTGCGGAGCCTCCGCCGATGCCGTAGCGAAGATCGTCTCCGCGCGCGCCTGCGCCTCGGCTTCGGAGAGACGGAACGCCTCGAAGAAAAAGGCCCAGACCGTC
>CAZYVL010000144.1:0-5438 GCA_964651005.1 uncultured Chthoniobacteraceae bacterium
GGATTATAGCTCCTCGACGTTGTATCGATGTTCTTTTTTATGAGAAACCAAAGGGTTGTCGCGATCAGCAGCGAGACGAGCTTCGCCCCCCAGTTGTTCAGAATCAGATTCTTCATACTTCTCTAGCAGCAAGAGTTGGCCAAGGCGGCGCTTGAAGCCGTCGGGATCGAAGTTGCGCTCTACGCGCCCCCGGTGGCAAATCGAAACGATCCCCGTCTCCTCGCTCACCACAATGGCGATGGCGTCGCTCTCCTCGGTGATCCCGAGCCCGGCGCGGTGGCGCAGGCCGAGGTTGCGGTCGAGATCGTGCCGCTGGCTGATCGGGAAGACGCACGCCGCCGCCAGCACGCGGTCGTTGCGGATGATGACGCCGCCGTCGTGCAGCGGCGTCTTGGGGTGGAAGACCGTCACCAGCAGCTCCGGGGAGAGCTCCGAGTCGATCTTCACGCCCGTTTCCGCCATCGGGTGGATGTTCGTGTCGCGCTCCAGCGCGATGAGCGCGCCGAACTGCCGGTTGGAGAGTTCGAACGCCGCTTCGGTGAGCAGTTCGATCGTCTCGCGGTTCTGCGTGGCGGTGGCGAAGACGTGCTGGCTGCCGAGCGCGGCGAGGGCGCGCCGCAGCTCCGGCTGGAAGATGACCACGAGCGCGATGGCCAGGAAGGCGGTGAAGGAGCGGATCAGCCAATAGATGACCTGCAACTGGAGCAGTTGCGAGACCAGCGTGAACGTCAGCAGCAGCACCAGCAGCCCGGTGAGCACTTTCGCGCCGCGCGTCCCCCGGAAATAGAGGTAGCTGTAATAGATGACGACCGTGAGAATCGCGATCTCCACGGGAGAACGCCAGTTCTCCGCGATGAAGTCGAAAATCTGGCTGGTCGCTCCCCAGATCATGCCGAAAGGATCGCCTCCGCCAGGCGAAGCGCCTCCGCGTTGGCCTTCACATCATGAACGCGGAACACCTGCGCCCCCAGCTTGCGGCCAAGGCTCGTCACGGCCAGCGTCGCCCAGAGTCGTTGCTCCATGTCCATGTTTTGACTCTCCTTCCCGAGAAAGGATTTGCGCGAAACCCCCAGCACCATCGGCCGCCCCTCCACCCGCAGTTCCTCCAGCTGCCGGAGCAGCGCGAGGTTGTGCGAACGGGTCTTTCCAAAGCCGATGCCCGGGTCGAAAACGATGCACCGGGGGTCGATGCCGGACCCTAGCGCGCGCAGCCAGCGCTGTCTAAGAAATTCCCGTACCTCCGGGATCAGCGTGCCGTACCACGGGCCGTCCTGCATGGTCTTGGGCGTCCCCTTCATGTGCATGAGCACCACCCCGGCGCCCGACTCCGCCACGAGCTTGAGCATCTCCGGCTCGCGCAGCGCCGTGATGTCGTTGACGATCTCCGCCCCGCGCTCCAGCGCCGCCCGCGCGACGGCGGGCTTGTAGGTGTCGATGGCGATGGCCGCCTTGAGCCGCCCCTGGAGCTTCTCCAGCACGGGGAGGACGCGCGCAAGCTCCTCCTCTTCGGAGATCGGGTCGGCCCCCGGGCGGGTCGATTCCCCCCCCACGTCAATGATTTCCGCCCCCTCGGCTTCCATTTGCAGGGCGTGTTCCAGCGCCGCGTCGGGCGAGGCAAAGCGTCCTTTGTCGGAGAAGGAATCAGGAGTTACGTTGAGCACGCCCATGAGCACCCCGCGTGCGGTGAGGTCAAATTCGCGATTTTTCGTCTTCCAAATCATCGTAGGTCAGTTTCGAATCAAGTGGTTTCCGGCTGCCGCGTGGCGTTCCGGGAGGTTCTCTTTCCGGGATTGCGCCGCGGCCCGCACGGACACACCGTATCAAACAGAATGAAGCTCATGCACACAATCACCAATCCGCCCTCTTCTTCGCGTTCCTTCCCCCCCTTCAGCCTGGCGCGGCTCCTGAAAACGGTTTTTGCCCCGAAAGGGGGTGAGCGAATCTGTATCCTCATCGACCTGAAAGACCCGCGCGACATTACCGGTCTGCGCTTCCTCCAGGACCCGGCTCTGACGATCCAGCGGCACGCCTACGAGGACTTCTACCTCGCCCTGCGCAACGGCATCCTCGCCGAACTCGGCCTCGTCGGGGGCAATCTCTACGCCTACGAGATCACCGGGGGGAGCAACCTCGATCTCCCAGAACTCGCCGTCGCCCCGGACGGGCGGGAGCTCTCGCTGGAGAAAGACATCTGCGCGAACTACGACCTGATCCTCTGCATCTCCACCTACTCGGCCACCGCCCCGCTGACGGCCTTCGCCAAGAAGTACGGCTTCCGCGGTGCGACGCTCCACGGGGTGAACCCGATCATCCTCTCCTCCGGCCTTGCCGTCGATTACGACGAAGTGAGCCGCGACGCGGAAAAACTCCGGCTCGGCATGACAAAGGCCGACGCCGTGGAGATTGACTTCGACGTGGCAAGCCGCCGCCACACGCTCCGGCTGGAGCTTGGCCGCCAGGAAGCGCAGAAAAGCCACGGCCTCTGCCGGGGCGGCCCCGACGTGGCGAACCTCCCCGCAGGCGAGATCTACTTCGTACCGACCGGTGCGGAAGGCGAGTTCCCGCTCAAGTACGAGGACGGAACGCTCGGCCTGATGCGCGTCACCGGCGGGCGGGTCGTCGAGGCCACGCTGCTCAACGGCAACCCGGAGACCATCGCCGCCCACAACGCCAAGCTCCAGTCCGACCCGATCACCGGCGCGCTGGGCGAGCTCGGCTTCGGCACGCAGGAACTCCCCGTCTCGGGCCGCGACATCCAGGATGAAAAAGTGCTCGGCACGCTCCACGTCGCCACAGGCCGCAGCGACCATCTCGGCGGCCATCTCACGCCCGATCTCTTCGCCAACAAGATGAACGCCACGCACGACGACATTCTCTTCGCCCCGCACAAGACCCCGGAGGTCAACGTCACCCAGGCGCGGATGTTCAAGGATGGCGAGGTGAAGGTGTTGATCGAGAACTTCCAGCCCCGCTACATGCGCGAACTGCTGGAGGCATAGCGGCAGCGGCAAAGCCGCCCCCGGTCTACCGGTGGAGCGGCTTCCATCTGTGGAGATCGGCGGGCTTTGTCGGGCGGGAACGAACCGCCCGCACCGGACGGTACGGCGTGGCCCGGGCGAGGTGATGCACCGCCATTGCCAGCGCCATCACGTCGTCGTCGTGCCGCCCGGGCAGCGCCGCCTCGCGGCCATCCTCGTGCACGACGAAGCTCCCCAGCTCGTCCACCAGGTGCGGGTCGTGCAGGTCGAGCGGCGGGTCGCCGTCGATCGCCCGGCTCAGCGAGGCGACCACCAGCGGCTTGGTCGCCGCGTTTGTCTGGAAGCCGAGCTGGCCGCCCCCTTCCACGCCCATTGCCCCTGTTCCTGAGGCAGCGCGCCGCTTGAAGAGCGGCATCCCCGCGCGCCGCAGCCCTTCGAGCAGCGTCAGCCCCATCGGCACCTCCACGCCCACCAGGCACCGCCCGTAGTAGAGGCAGAGCGCGATCACCTTCTCCTCCAGCACATGCCAGTCGTCCAGGCATGGCGGGCGCAGCCGGGCGACTAGCCGGGCGTTGCCATGCGTCCCGTCCGGGTCGGCAAACGCCTGCCGCAGCACGAGCACGGAATGCCGGTCGGGGTTGTGGCTCTCGCGCGTCTGCTCGCGCCCGGTCGCGGTGTCGCACCAGATCAGGTAGCGCCGCCCCTCGCGCGGCTCTTCCCAGAGCTGCGCCCAGCCCGCTTCATGCGGCTCAAACGCGATCTCCTCCCCCTTCCGGCGCAGGAAGCCGGTGCGCGGCGGCTGCGTGCCCGCCATCGCGCGCAGCCGCGTCATCCCCGTTGTGGAGAACCGGGGCCGCCCGCTGCTCAAGAACGCGCTCCGGTCGTCCTCGGGATACTCCTGGCTGAAAAGCTCCTCGCGGCCTCCGCACTTCTCCGCCAGCGTGCGCCGCCGCCACGCGATCTGCCCCGGGCTCCAGCCGTAAAGCGTCCGCCCTTGCCGCTCCCCCTCGTTCAGCGCCGCCTCCATCGCCGCCGCCTCCGCTTCGGAAACCGGCACGCACCCATCCTCAAAGGCGAACCACGGCGCAAAAATCCGGATCCAGCCGTTCCCCCGCTCGCCCGCCGCGAACCGGTCCAGCGCCGCCGCCTCCAGCCACCGCTCGTAGAACCACCCTCCCGCGCCGTTGGCCGTCGTCTCCACGATGGCGACGCTCCGTGGCACATCGGCCAGCGAGTTGAGGAGCGAGAGCATCGTCTTCTCGGCGCACTTCTCCCCTTCGTTGGGGAAATGGGCCGCCTCGGAGACATGGAGCACCTGCAAGGTGCCCGAGCGCCCGGCGCGGGGGTTTTCCGCCGTGTCCTTGTCGATGCGGCTCCAGAGCTTGCCGTGGCGCGTGAGCGTCGCGCTCGTGGTGGTCGCCTGCCAGCGCGTGCCCCAGGGGAAGTCGTCGTTCTCCGCGTAGCGCGCGGTGATCGCGAAGAGATTATCGGAGTTCTTGTAGCGGTCGGCGATTTGCACGGCGCGGGAGCGGAACCGGCGGCAATGGTGGTAGACGATCGCCGCGCTCACGGTGCTGCTCCCCTTCTGCCTCGGCTTGAGTGCCAGCAGACGGCACGGCACCCCGCGCGCCATGCACCACTCGTAAGCCTCCAGAATGCGAAGCTGGTAGAGATTCGGATCGGGCCGCACCAGGCGTTGATCTTTCGTCAAGATCCGGCCACAGGTGGCAAACCAAAGCGCCGCGCTCTCCAGGATGCTGGATACCGCTTCGCTTCCCTTTTTTGCATCCCCGCCGTCGCAAATAAAAGAATTCTTGTTTTTGATAACCGAGCGCCGCTTTTCCGGCGTTTTTCGATGAGACTCCATCGTTTCAGGCTAGCAAGGCGTGTTTTTCAGGCGATCCGGGGGCGGCCCGTGAGCGCCTTTTTCCCGGTGGCCCGGGAGATGCTTTTTGGAATCGGTAGCCCCGGAAACCCCGGTAACCCCCAGGGCAAAACGCCATGAAACTTCTCCTCCGCATCCCGCTGCTCCTGGTCATGGCCTGGCTGGCGATGGAGGCCTTTGTCGCCTACGCCTGCCGGTTTACGGAAGGCTACCCGGTGTGGCCGCTCGTCGGCCTTGGCATCGCCACATGGGCGTATCTCCGGCTCCGGCCAGGCCACCGGCGGCCCCGGCCCGTGAACTACGATGCCCGGCAGAGCCTCTACGCCACGCTCTTTCTCGTGCTCGCCGTGGTCGGTTCCGCAGCGGTACTCCAGGCCCGGGGCGAAAAAGCGTTCGAACCGGCCTGGTGGCTCCACCTCGCCGCGCTGACGTTCTTCATCCTGCTCATCCCGTATCTCCTTGGTCGTCCCTTTTTACGGGCGCAGAACCGGATCATGGCTCTCTCCGCGTTCGCGCTGCTGGGGCTGCTCTGGGCGGGGACCGATCTCGGCTGCTGCGTGCTGGTGGACCAGATC
>CAZYVL010000145.1:0-3563 GCA_964651005.1 uncultured Chthoniobacteraceae bacterium
GCCGGTTGCATCGCAAGGTTCGGGCTACGGTTTGGGAATCAGGCTTGTTTTCCACTCCTGGGGAACCGGGGCTGCTGCCAGCCACGCCTGGGCGGCTTCTTTGTCGTTTGCCGACCAGCGGCTCATCACGATGGAGAGCACCATGCGCCGGGAGCTCTCGTTGCCGATGCTTGTGGCCCAGAGGGCGGCGGTTTTGGGATCGTCGGAAAGGGCGCGGATGCTGAACTGCTGCACGGCGTTGTCCCGCAGTTTGCCCGCCGGGATCGTGTTGAGCCAGTCGGCGGCACCGTCGGGGTCCTGCCCGGCCCACTGGGCGGCGATATTCCCGATGGCGCCCTCGAAGGCTTTTTCCGAAGCGGTGTTGGCCACCCACTCGAAGGCGGCGCGCGGGTCGCTCTGCGCCCAGGTGGAGGCGAGTTCCGTGGTGGCCTGGTCGCGGATCGTCCCCTCGGACAGACGCTCGATCTTCTCGCTGGCGGCGGGGGCATCGTAGCGCCCGATGGCGGAGATCATCCCGCGAAGGAACTGCTCGCGCGCCGGTCCCTCGGGCATTCGCTCATACCAGGTGTTCGCGGCGGCGGGGTCGCTTGCGGCCCACTGGCTGCCGACATTGCGGGCGTTGCGATTCCGCAGATCGCCCTCGGGAATCCGCGACAGCAGCGTGGCCGCAGCCTCGCTGTTCTGGTAGGAGAGACTGGTGAGCAGGTTGGAGAGGGTATTCGGCTTGATGGTGGCGGCGTTCTCGTCGAGCCACTGCAAGCCGCTCTTCGGATCGTTGCTGATCCACCGCACCAGCGTTGTCTGGAGCATCGACTGGTGGGCCTGCCCGTCGGGCGATTCCATCACGTACCGCAGCGCGCCTTGCGGGTCGCTTTTCGCCCAGGTCGCGACGACGGAGCTGAGCGCCCGGTTGCGCAGATCGCCCGGCGGGAGTTTCTCGGCCCAGGCCCTTGCCGCCGCCGCGTCCTTTTCCATCCACTTGCCGAGCGCCTGGGAAACCGCGTTGTATTTCTGCCATCCCGAAGGGAGCTCCTCCATCGCCACCTTCACCGCTTCTGCCGGATCCTTCCACGCCAGCATGGAGAGGGTGCGTCCGAGTGCCTGCTGGCGGGTGGGGCCAGCGGGGAGTTGCTTCACCCACGAAAGCGCCGCCACGGGATCGGATAAGCCCCAGCTGGAAGCCAGCGCGGAAATCGCGTCGGCCTGGTTTTTCCCGGGGGAGAGCGAGAGCGCCAGTTCGATCGCCTTGCGGGGATCGTGCGCCGCGAGATTGTTGAAAAACGTGTTCCAGGCTCCCCGGTTGCCAAGGGCGGGGTTGTGCTTGAGCATTTCCAGGGCTTGCGCGGGGTTTTCGGCAGCCAGCGCGTTGAGCATCCCGTGCTCCGCTGCGTTCCGCCGCTCCCCGGGCGGGAGATGATCGAGCCAGGCTTGCGCGGCGGCTCGATCCTTTTTGAACCAGGCGGTGAAGACGCTGGAAATCGCGGCGAAGTGTTGCTGGCCATCGAGCGTTTCCGCGAAGGCGAGCGCCGCAGCCGGATCGACAGCCGCCCAGTCACTCAAAAGATTGAGTTCGATTTCGATAAAGCGGTAATTGGCCCTCCGCGCCCTGAGGTGCTCCAGGGCTTTCGGGATCTCCTTCGGGTCGAGCCCGTCGAGCAGGCGGTGGAGAGTCCGCACGCGCTTGCGTTTGTCCGGTTCGTTGAGGGCGGTATCGAGCGCGCTGGAGAGACTGCCGCCTCCCAAAGCAACGGCGCGTTGCGCCCCGGGAGCCGCGTCGGCGGCCAGGGCGGGGGGCGAACCACCGGAAGCGCCGGTGCGGGTGGGGGAGGAGCCGAACTGGTCTCCCGCGGCGAAGCCGATGGCGGCCCCGGCGGCGAGGAGGGCGAACGGTTTCAGGAGGAGGGTTGGTCGCATCGCAAGGATCGGTTTACCGTTTGGGAATCAGGCTCGCTTTCCACTCCGGGGGGATCGCGGCGGCGTTGACCCAGGCTTTTGCGGCCTCCTTGTCTTCCTGCGACCAGCGCCACAGCACCGTGGAAAGCGCGTTGCGCCGGGTATTTTCGTCCCCGATGCTGATCGCCCAGGTGGCGGCGGTTTTGGGGTCGTTGGTGGCGGCCTGGTTGCTGAACTGCTGGACGGCGCTATCCCGCAGCTTTCCCTCCGGGAGGGTGCCCAGCCAGTCGGCGGCGCCGTCCACGTCCTGGTTTGTCCACTGGGAGGCGATATTGACAATGGCACTTTCGAATGCCTTTTCCGAAGCGGTGTTCGCAACCCACTCGAAGGCCGCGCCCGGGTCGCTCTGCGCCCAGGTGGAGGCGAGGTCGGTGGTGGCCTCGTCGCGGGTTGCTCCTTCGGGCAGAAGCTCGATTTTGTGGCTGGCGGCGGTGGGGTCGTACTGCCCCGTCCCGGAGATGATCCCGCGAAGGAACTGCTCGCGCTCCGGTCCCTCGGGCATCCGCTGATACCAGGCGTCCGCGGCGGCGGGGTCGTTCGCGGCCCACTGGCTGGCGACGTTCCGGGCGCCGTTGTTCCGCAGGTGGCCCTCGGGAATGTGGGACAGCAGCGCGGCGGCGGCCTCGTTGTTCTGATAGGAGAGATTGTTGAGAAGGTTGGAGAGGGTGTTCGGCTTCACGCTGGCGGCGTTCGCGTCCAGCCACTGCATGGCACCCTTCGTGTCGTTGCGGAACCACTGATCCAACGTCGTCTGGAACATCGACTCGCGGGCCTGCCCCTTGGGCGTCTCCATGACGTACTGCATGGCGGCTTTCGGGTCGTTCTGCGCCAGGTTCGAGACGACGGAGGTGAGCGCCTGGTTGCGCAGCGCGCCGGGGGGGAGCTGCTCGGCCCAGGCCCGCGCCGCCGCTGCGTCCTTTTGCATCCATTGGCCGAGGGCTTGGGCGATCGCGCTGTTCTTGGCCCATCCCGAAGGCAGATCCTCCATCGCCACCTTGATCGCTGCGACCGGGTCCTGCCACGCCAGCGAGGAAGTCAGGTTTCGAAGCGCCTGCTGGCGGGCCGGGCCGGAGGGGAGTTCCTTCACCCACGAGAGCGCCGCCTGCGGATCGGAAAAGCCCCAGGTGGAAGCGAGCGCGGAGATCGCGATGGCCTGATTTCTTCCCTGGGGGAGGGAAAGCGCCAGTTCGATCGCCTTGCGGGGATCTTGTGCCGCAAGATTGCTAAAGAGCGTGTGCCACCCCCCCTGACTGCCGAGCTGGGGTTTGCTCTGGAGCAGTTCAAGAGCCTTGGCAGGGTCTTCGGTGGCCATGGCGTTCAACATCCCCTGCTCCGCCATACTTCGGAGATCCCCGTTGGGAAGGCCATCAAGCCACGCTTGCGCGGCGGCTTTGTCTTTTTTGAACCAGGCCGTGACGACGGCGGAGACCATCGTGGAACGGAAGATGCCGGGGACGCTCCGGGCGTAGGCGAGCGCCGCCGCCGGATCGGTTTCCGCCCAGTCGCGCAGAAGATCGGTTTCGATCTGGATCAGGTTGTAACCGGTCTTTTGCGCTTTGAGGCGCTTTAGGGCTTCCGGGATGTCCTTCGGGTCCAGATCGTCGAGCAGG
>CAZYVL010000145.1:3663-5405 GCA_964651005.1 uncultured Chthoniobacteraceae bacterium
ATCTACGTGGACACCACCGTTGGCGACGCGATCACGATGTTCATCAGCGGAACACCCAAGGAGCGACCGCTGACGCACGATCTGATGGGGCACCTCATGGCCGCGCTCGGCGCCAAGGTGGAGCGGGTCATCATCAACGACCTCAAGACGGCGACCTATTTCGCCCGGCTCATCCTGAGCGCGGAGAACGAACTCCACGAGCGCAAGATCATCGAGCTCGACGCCCGCCCGAGCGATTCCATCGCCCTTGCCGTGCAGCAGAGCGCGCCGATCTACGTCACGCGGGAGGTCTGGGACGAAGTGGAGGACATGAGCGAGGCGCTCCGGAACATCACCGAGCCAGGCGAGCCAGAGAAACCAGGAGAATCGGGAGAGCCGGGGGAATCTTCCGGGGAAGAGGAAGACGAGGAGTAGGCTCGTCCGCTTTTGCTGTCCCCCCCGCCCCCCTCGTCTGGAGGGGGCGTGGCATTTTTGGCTTTTCCCCGCCCGGGGAGTGCCTCCATCTTCTGAACCTTCATGAGCAGCGACCGACGCAAACCGTATCCCTTCGACGTTTTCGAGCCGAAATGGCAGGCCCACTGGGAAAAACACGAGACGTTCCGGGTGCGTAACCCGGGCGAGCCGGGGTTCGACGCCTCGCGCCCCAAGTTCTACGTGCTCGACATGTTTCCGTACCCGAGCGGCGCGGGGCTGCATGTCGGCCACCCGGAGGGGTACACCGCCACCGACATCATTGGCCGCACCAAGCGGATGAAAGGCTTCAACGTCCTGCATCCGATGGGGTGGGACTCGTTTGGCCTCCCGGCGGAACAGTACGCGATCCGCACCGGGCAGCACCCGGCGGTGACGACGGCGCAGAACGTCGCCCGGTTCAAGACGCAGCTCAAGGCGATCGGGTTCGGTTACGACTGGTCGCGCGAGATCGCCACGAGCGACCCGGCCACTTACCGCTGGACGCAGTGGATCTTCCTGAAGCTCTACCACGCCTGGTTCAACCCGGAGACGAACCGGGCCGAGCCGATTGAAACGTATCGCGGCGAAGATCCCGATGCCGTGCGCCTGGCCTACGTCTGCGAAGCGCCGGTGAACTGGTGCCCGGCGCTCGGCACCGTGCTGGCGAACGAGGAGGTCATGGAGGGCAAAAGCGAGATCGGCGGCCATCCCGTGGAGCGCCGCCCGATGCGCCAGTGGATGCTCCGCATCACCGCCTATGCCCAGCGGCTCATCGACGAACTCGACGGCCTCGCCTGGCCGGAGAGCATCAAGCTCCTCCAGCGCAACTGGATTGGCCGCAGCGAGGGGGCCGAGGTCCGCTTCCAGGTCGCCGACGGCGGCCCGGCGATCCCCGTTTTCACCACGCGGCCCGATACGCTCTTCGGCGCGACGTACATGGTCCTCGCGCCCGAGCACAAGATCGTGGACGCCATCGCGGCCGAGGAACAGGGGCCCGCGATCCGCGACTACCGGGAGCGCACCGCGCGCAAGAGCGACCTGGAGCGGACGGAACTCGCCAAGGAAAAAACCGGCGTCTTCACCGGGGCGTACGCGCTCAACCCGGTCAACGGCGAGCGCATCCCCATCTGGATCGCCGACTATGTGCTCCAGGGGTACGGCACCGGGGCGATCATGGCCGTCCCCGCGCACGATGAGCGCGATCTGGAGTTCGCACGCGCGTTCGGGCTTGCCCTCAGGCCGGTGGTGCTCGCTCCCGGCAAGAGCGCCGAGGAGTCGATCGGGTTCTG
>CAZYVL010000146.1:0-5336 GCA_964651005.1 uncultured Chthoniobacteraceae bacterium
CCCCGCTTGCGCACCGCCGCCTCGGCCTTCTTGAGCAGCGCGGCGAAGCTCTGCTTCTCCACGGCGAGGTTGCACTTGGGGCAATACTGCGTGCCGAGCTTGGCGAAAAGCAGGCGCAGGAAATGGTAAACCTCCGTCACCGTCGCCACGGTCGATTTCCCGCCGCCACGCGTCACGCGCTGCTCGATGGCGACCGACGGTGGCAATCCCGTAACGAGATCGACATCCGGCTTTTCGAGCTGCTCCACGAACTGCCGCGCGTACGGCGACATGCTGTCGAGAAACCGGCGCTGCCCCTCGGCGAAAAGAAGATCGAAGGCGAGCGTGCTCTTGCCCGAGCCGCTCAGGCCCGTGATGACGACCAACTGGTCGCGCGGAATCTCGATGGAGAAATTCTTGAGGTTATGCTCCCGCGCCCCGTGCACGCCAATGGCGGGCAACGCCGCCTTCCGCGCGCGGGCGGGCTCCTTGCGCAGCGCCTCCCTTGCCTTCCCCGCCTCCCCGCGCGGTTTGAGCATCCCGGCTAGGTATGATCCAGTATGCGACCCGGTTTTGGCCGCCGTGCGCGCCACCTCCTCGGGCGTCCCCGTGGCAACGACCAGCCCGCCGCCCGAACCGGCTTCCGGGCCGAGATCGACCAGGTAATCGGCGGACTTGATGACCTCCAGGTTGTGCTCGATCACCAGCAGCGTATTCCCCTGCTCCACCAGCCGGTCGAAGAGGCGCAGGAGCATCGCCACGTCGTCGAAGTGCAGGCCGGTCGTCGGCTCGTCGAGGATGAAGAGCGTCTTCGCGCCGCCGCTCTGTTCGGCAAGATGCCGGACGAGCTTGAGCCGCTGCGATTCGCCGCCGCTCAAGACATTGAGCGGCTGGCCGAGCCGGAGATAGCCAAGGCCCACTTCGTCGAGCAGCCTGAGCGCGGCGAGCAGCCCGGCGATGGATCCCTTGGGCGGCTCCTCCCCTGCGGGCGTGAAAAACCCGATGGCGTCGCTCACGGTCATCTCCAGCACCTCCGCGATGGAGCGCCCGCGCAGCCGCACCTTGAGCACATGCGCCTGGTAGCGGCGGCCGTTGCACTCGGGGCAGCGGACGAAAAGATCGCTCAAAAACTGCATCTCGATCTTCTCGAAGCCCATGCCCGAGCAGCGGTCGCACCGCCCGTTGCCGGTGTTAAAGGAGAACGAACTGGCGCTCAGGCCCGCCGCCAGCGCCTCGGGGAGCATGGCGAACTCCTCGCGGATCGCGTCGAACACGCCAAGGTAAACCGCCGGGCTGGAACGCGGCGTGCGCGAAAGCGGCGACTGATCGACCATCACCACCCCGGCGAGCGCCTCCGCGCCCGCAATCCGGCGGCACCTCCCCGCCGCTTCCTCGCCGCTCCCGCCGCCGCCCCGGAGTGCTTCGAGCTGGCGGTAAAGAACCTCATGCACAAGCGTGCTCTTCCCGGAGCCGGAAACCCCGGTCACGCAGCCGAACACGCCGAGCGGAAACGCGACGTCGATCTCCCGGAGATTGTTCTGCGCCGCCCCTTCCACGCGGAGCCACCCCTGCGGCTCACGCCGCCGCGCGGGCACGGGGATCGCCTTGCGGCCCGTGAGGTAATCGGCGGTGAGCGTCCGGCGCAGCTTCGCGAGCGGCCCGCTGTAGACAAGATGCCCCCCTCCCTCGCCGCGCCCCGGCCCGATCTCCACGAAATGATCCGCCGCGCGCAGCACCGCCTCTTCGTGCTCCACGACGACGAGCGTGTTCCCCCGGTCGCGCAGGTCGCGCATGATGCGGATGAGCCGCCCCACATCGCGCGGGTGCAGGCCGACGCTCGGCTCGTCCATGACGAAAAGCGTGTTCACAAGCGACGCGCCGAGACAGGTCGTCAACGTCACGCGCTCGGTCTCGCCGCCGCTCAACGTCCGCGTCGGGCGGTCGAGCGTCAGGTAGCCGAGCCCCACTTCGCGCAGGTAGCGCAGCCGCGCGCGCACTTCGCCGCGCAGCATCGCCGTGGTGGAATCCTCCCCCTCGCACGGCTCGAAAACCTCGTGCAATTCGGCAACCGGCAGCGCCGCAAGCTCCGGCAGCGTCTTTTCGGCATAGCGGAAATGCAACGCCGCAGGCTGGAAGCGCCCGCCGCGACACTCGGGGCAGAGCGTGTAGTTCCGGTACCGGCTCAGGAGCACGCGGACGTGCATCTTGTACGACTTCGACTCCAGCCAGGTAAAGAACCCGCGCACGCCGTACCAGCGCCCGTGGGTCCAAAGCTCCTCGGCAGGCGCAGCCGGGTCTTCGCCGTAGAGGACGAAATCCTGGTCCGCCTTCGGGAGTTCCCGGTAGGGAGCGCGGATGTCGATCTCGCGCGCGGCGCATCCCTTGAGGAGATCGCGCTGGCATTCCCGGCCATTCTCCGTCTGGAACGGCTTCACCACTCCGTCGGCAATGCTCAGGCTCTGGTCCGGGATCGCGCGTTCGAGGTCAATCGCGATGATGCGGCCAAACCCCCGGCAGGCCGGGCACGCGCCCAAGGGATTGTTGAAGCTGAAAAGCCCGGGGCTGGGCGGCGTGATGTCGAGATCGCAATGGGCACAGTGCCACCCCGCCGAATGCGGCAGAAGTCGCGCCTCCCCCTGCCCAGGCTTGCCCCCCGGGATGACGAACGCGATCTGCCCCTTGCCGAAGCGCAGCGCCGTTTCCACCGCCTCGGCGAGCCGGGTGCGGTTCTCCTCGCCGATGGCGATCCGGTCCTGGATCACCCGCACCACAGCCGGGAGCCGTTTGGGCGCGGTTTCAGGCTGGTCGGTGCGGAAAACCGCCCCCTCCAGCCAGACGCGGAGATACCCCTGCTGCTGGAGGAACGCAAAAAAATCGGCAGGCTTCGTCCCCGGTGGCGCGGGAACGCCGAAGGTGACCAGCGCGCTCTCCCCCGCCGCCTCGCGCAGCGCGTGCTCCACGATCGACTGCGCGCTCTCGGGCCGGATTTCGCGGCGGCACGACGGGCAGAACGCCCGGGCCACTCGCGGGAAGAGGAGCTTCAGGTAATCGTTGATCTCCGTCATCGTCCCGACCGTGGAGCGGGTCGTCTTGACGGAGTTCGCCTGCTCGATGGCAATGGCCGGGGGGATGCCGACGATCTCGTCCACCTGCGGCTTGTCCATCCGCTCCAGGAACTGGCGCGTGTAGGGGCTGAACGTCTCCACGTAGCGCCGCTGCCCCTCGGCATAGAGGGTGTCGAAGGCGAGGCTCGACTTGCCGCTGCCGCTCGGGCCGGAAATCACCGTCAACTCGCCGAGCGGAATGTCGAGGTCGATCCCCTTGAGGTTGTTCTGCCGCGCGCCGCGGATCTGGATGGAATGTTCGGCTCGATTGCCCACGATCGGAAAAAAAGCCCCGGAGGAAAATGATTCCGGGACAAGGGGAAAGATTCACCCAGAGCGGGGTGCGTGGCAAGGCCGGAACGGAACCTCGGCGCGTCCTTAGCCCGCGCGATCGCCGTTGCGCTTGAGCGTGGAGGTCATCCGGGAAACCTTCTGGCGCATGACTTTCCCCACCTTGAACTTCACCGTGGCGCGCTCCGGGATCGGGTACGGGACGCCCGGCGCGTTCGGGTTCCTTCCGATGCGCGACTTCGCCAGGCGCACTTCAAACACGCCGAAGTTCCGCAGCTCGACATCATTTCCTTCGGCCAGCGACTCGGTGATGCAGTCGAGCGTCTTCTGGATCACCTCGAAGACGCTGTTCTGAACCATCCCAGTTTCGTTGCTGATCCGGACCACCAGATCCTTCTTGGTCATTTTCGCCATAGCACGTTCCGAATTTTAGCGTTCAATCCTCTCCACAGCAAGAATGGAACCTCCACCCTGCCCGGCTGCGGAAGGCCTCCTTTACACTCCGGGAGGCCCATCTTTGCAACCCCTTTTTTCCGGCCCGGGCGGCGCGAATCGCGCCAGGAAGCCGTTGCCCGACGCGGCCACGATTCCCCAGGCGAGCAGCCGCCGGATTTCCCGCCTCGGCACCTTGAGCCGCCCGGCGGTTTCCAGCGGCGGGTGCGCCTCCAGCAGCGCAATCGTCCTCACCCCGATGGCCCACGGCAGAAAACAGGCGAACCGCAGCCGCCACGGCCGCACGGCTTCCAGATAACGGCGGCCATCGGCCAAGTGCCCCCGGGCGCGGAGCAGCCAACGCTCCACCACCGGGCGCGCCCGGCGCGGGGAGGCGAGAAGCTCTCCGGGGGCGATCCCCTCGCGCGCCAGCTCCTCTGCGGGAAGGTAGCAACGCCCCGCCGCGAGGTCCGCCGGGAGGTCGCGGAGGATGTTGACGAGTTGCAGCCCCTTCCCGTACGCAATGGCGAGGGCAACCATCTCCTCCTCGCTTCTCCCCCCGGCTGCGTAGCGCGGAAGATGCCGGAAACAGAGCCGCGTCCAGAACTCCCCGACGCAGCCCGCCACCCGGTAGGTGTAATCATCGAGTTCCGCCGCGCTGGCGAGGGCGGCGGGGTGGCGCGCCGAGCCTTCGGAGAAACGCTCCAGATCGAGTTCCTGCCCCGGCACGATAACCCCCAGAACGCGGGCGACCTCGGCCCGGTCCCCCGGCTCCAGCTGCCGCGTCAGCGCGAGCAGCGCCCCCGCGTGCCCGAGCAGCGTGCGCTCCGCCGGGTCGTCCACCCCGCCCCCGGGACCGGCAAGGGCCCCAATCCGCTCCGCCACCCGCCCCTCCGCGCTCCTCGCGGCGGCGGCAGCCGCAATGGCACGGCCAAACTCCCGCAGCACGCCGAGCCTTTCGGCAGCGGGAATGCCCGCGCTGTCGGCCACCGTATCGCTCGTCCGGGCGAGGAGATACGCCAGCGCCACGGGCCGCCGCACCGGAGCGGGCAGCACCCGGATGGTCAAATAAAACGAGCGCGAAACCGACGCCAGGACCGCGCCAAAGAGATCCCCCCCGCCCCCGGAAGGAGCGGGCGCTCGGGACGATGAAGACGGCGGGGGCATCGGGCCAGAGTGCCAGAATTTGGCTCCGGGAGTCTTGCTTAATTAGCGGGGGCCGAGCTGGCTACGGCCTACCGGAGCGCCTCGACCAAGGCCAAGGCCTTATCGAAAGAGGCGTGCTGGAGAAAATGAGCGAGTTGCGGCGGCGCGTCCAGGGGGAGCTGCCGCCGCAACGCCTCAATGCGCTCGGAGGCTTCGCGGAGCCTGGCAAGATGCGCCTCAGGGTCGCGGTCGCGCAACGCCCAATCGCCGATGACTTCCCGACGCGCGCGCAACGCCTCGGCCAGTTCGGAATAGGGGAAGGACATGCGGCGGCGAGAATGCCCGGAAGGGAACCGGGGCGTCAAGCGGTTCATCCCCGCGCCC
>CAZYVL010000147.1:0-5208 GCA_964651005.1 uncultured Chthoniobacteraceae bacterium
AGACGAGGGAGACTTCCGGCAGGTCGAGCCCTTCCCGCAGCAGGTTGATGCCGACAAGGATGTCGAACTCCGCCGCCCGGAGGGCGCGCAGGATCTCGACGCGCTCGATAGTGTCGATATCGGAATGAAGATAGCGGACCTTCAGCCCGACCTCGCGCAGGTAGTCGGTGAGATCCTCGGCGGTGCGCTTCGTCAGCGTGGTCACAAGCACGCGCTCGTTCGCCTCGATGCGCTGGCGGCAAAGCTCGATGGTGTCGTCGATCTGGTGCGCCAGCGGGCGGATGGCGATCTTCGGGTCGAGCAGCCCTGTCGGGCGGATGATCTGCTCGACGACGAGCCGCGCGCGCGGCGTGCTCACGTCGAATTCCCCAGCGTCCTGCTCGGTGGACGGGAGACGGGCGAGCGCGGACGGCTCGGCCGGTTCGCCGGGCTGCCGTTCGCTCTTGGCGGGGATATACCCGGTGTTGCCGACAAAGCTGTTGCGCAGCTCGAAGGCCGAGGGCGTGGCGCTGATGTAGAGGAGCTGGTGCGTCATCTCCATGAACTCCGGGAAATTCAGCGGCCGGTTGTCCATCGCGCTCGGAAGGCGGAACCCGTACTCGACGAGCACGTTTTTGCGGGAGCGGTCCCCCTCGTACATGCCGCCGATCTGCGGGATCGTCGCGTGCGACTCGTCGATGACGCAGAGGTAATCTTTCGGGAAAAAATCGAGCAGCGTGAACGGGCGCGAGCCGGGGGGGCGGCCCGTGAGGTGGCGCGAGTAGTTTTCGATCCCGTTGCAGAAGCCCATCTCCTGCATCATCTCCAGGTCGAACTCCGTGCGCATCTTGAGCCGCTGCGCTTCGAGCAGCTTGCCGTGTTTTTCGAAGAAGGCGATCCGCTCGTCGAGTTCCTCCCGGATGGTGCGCATCGCCTTTTGCAGCTTGTCGTACGGGGTGACGAACTGCTTGGCCGGGTAGAGAGAGAGGGTGGCGTGCTCGGCAAAGAGACGCCCCGTGAGCGGGTCGAACGTGGAGAGCCGCTCGATCTCGTCGCCGAAAAACTCGATGCGCACCGCCTCTTCGTCCGCGCTGGCCGGGTAGACCTCCACTACGTCGCCCCGGACGCGGAATTTCCCGCGCGTGAAGGCGATGTCATTGCGCTCGTAGAGCATATCCACGAGCTTGGTCAGCACGGCCTCGCGGGTGATCGGCTGCCCGACCTTGAGGATCAGCAGCATGTTGAGGTAATCCTCCGGCGAACCGAGGCCGTAGATGCACGAGACGCTGGCGATGACGATCACGTCGCGCCGCGAGAGGAGCGACGAGGTGGTCGAAAGCCGCAGGCGCTCGATCTCCTCGTTAATGGAGGAGTCTTTCTCGATGTACGTGTCGGTGCGCGGGATGTACGCCTCGGGCTGGTAGTAGTCGAAGTAACTGACGAAGTATTCGACGGCGTTATGGGGGAAAAACTGCTTGAACTCGCTGTAGAGCTGCGCGGCGAGCGTCTTGTTGTGCGCGATGACGAGCGTGGGGCGGTTGACCTCGCGGATGACGTTGGAGGCGGTGAAGGTCTTGCCCGAGCCGGTGACGCCGAGCAAGGTTTGATGCCGGTTGCCCGCCAGGACCGATTTCGTCAACTTGGCGATTGCCTGGGCCTGGTCGCCCTTCGGCTCGTACTGGGAAGCGAGTTCAAACTCCATCGTTCCACAGGATAGGAGAGTTCCCGCCTGGTGTCGAACGGGGATGTGGGATGTGCCTTGCTCCGGCCCCCGCCCGGCTTTTTGAGAGGGGCGGCGGAACAGCTCGCGGCACGGCGGGTTGCGATTCCGTTGCGTGATCCCGGAGGGACGCCGCCCAAATCCCCGCAACGGCCCGCCAGCCGGGGCACGCCCCGCGCTGGTGAGCTGCTACGCTTACGGCGGCGGGCATCACTGGCACTGGAAACAGAGCCGCGACAGCTTCCCCGGGCAGCCGGTGGTGCTGGTCCACGGCCTGCTCGTCACCAGCGCGGCGCTCGCGCCGCTCGCGGAGGCGATCGCGGGGTGGACGCCGGTGCTCGCCCCGGACCTGCCTGGGTTCGGGTTGAGCGGGCTGAACCGCCTCGGCGTGGCTTTCCCCGGCGTGGAGGCGCTCGCGGCGGCGCTCGTGGAGTGGATGGGGCTAGTCGGGGTGACGCGGGCGCACCTGGTCGGCAGCTCTTTCGGCACGCAGGTTGCCGTGGAGCTTGCCGCGCGTTACCCGCGCCGCGTCCTGAGCCTGACGTTGATCGGCCCGACGCTCGACCCCTCCGCCCGTGGCGTGCGGGAGCAGGCGGCGCGCCTCTTCGCAAGCCTGGCCCGCGAACCGCTGCGGCTTTGGACCGGCCATGCCCGCGGGCCGCTCTACCGCAGGCTCGGCGCGTTCCGGGAGCTGCTGCGGGACCGGATCGAGACGAAGCTCCCCGAGATCAAGGCTCCGGCGCTGGTCTTGCGCGGGCGGTGCGACCCGATCGCCCCGGAGCCGTGGACCCGCCACGCCGCCGGGCTGCTCCCCGGGGCGCGGGCCGCCTCGCTGCCGGAAGGCGCGCACTGCGTTCATTTCACCCACCCGGAGCTGGTGGCGAGCGCCATCCGGAGATTCACCTTCCCCTTCCGGCACGGGCTGGGGCCGGAGAACCGCGCGCCGGAGCCGGGGCCACGGCCCACGCCGGGATCCTGACGTCGTGATCCTTTACGCGGGGAAGAGCCGCCGGAGGTACGCTCGGAGCTTTCCCGCCCGTTTCCAGTCGCTCCGGAAGCCGAGATAACCGTCGGGCCGGATGAGAACCACGCCCCCCGCGTCGGCGTCGTAAAGAAGATGCACGGCCCCGCTCCGGTCGAGCAGCGCGGCGGCCTCTGGAAAGGCAAACGCCCGGACGACGGGGTGAATCGTCATCACGTCGGCCAGCGGCGCTTCGAGTTCGCGCAGGAGGCTCTCGATCTCCGCCCGCGCCTCCGGCTTCGCGTGCAGCCCCTCGAAGGCGAGCAGCAGGTGCCGCCCCTCCCGCAACAGGCCGAAAAGGCGCACCCGCTTCCGCGTGAGGAGATCGACAAAGAGCGCATCCGGCGCGCGATCGCCCGCCCGGAGCGGCTCGCCGCCGTGGTCTTCGCTCAGCCAGCCGTGCCGGTAGCGGACATCGAGTTCCGCCATGCGGCGGGCAGCCCGGTCGGAGAACGCCCGGGAGCGGAAGAGCGCGGGCAGAACCCAATCGCGCACCCGCCGCGCGAGGGTGTTGCGGGTCGTGGCCAGGCGCGTAAGCCCGTCGCTGAAACGCAGCACGCCGCGCGCCACCGGGGCGCGTTCTTTCCCGTAGGTATCGAGCAGTGCGGAAGAAGAGCGCCCCCGCGCGACAAGCGCCAGCTTCCAGGCGAGGTTGAAGGCGTCCTGGATGCCGGTGTTCATCCCCTGCCCTCCCGCCGGGCTGTGAATATGCGCGGCGTCGCCCGCGAGAAACACCCGCCCGTGCCGGTACGCCCGGACCATCCGGCAGGAGACGTTGAAATGCGAAATCCAGAGCGGGTCGCTCAGCCGGAGGCTCTCCGCTCCCCGTTCGCGGGCGCACGATTGAAAATCCGCCAGCGTCGGATCGGGGCGTTTGGCGGCTTCCTCGGCGGTGACGCCCGGGCGATTGATGATAATCCGCGCGTACCCTTCTCGGAAAGGAACCACGCCGAGCATCCCCTGGCGGGAGAAAAAAAAGTGCGCCTGCTCGGGTGAGAGCGCGTCGTGCACGCGCGCATCCGCCAGCGCAAATGCCTCGTGGCGCTGTTTCCCCTCGAACGCCGCCCCGAGGAGATGGCGCACCGTGCTGTGCGCGCCGTCGCAGCCGAGCAGCCACGCAACGCGGACCCTCTCCTCTGCCGCACCGCCGGCCCGGCTAACAGGGTGGCGCAGCACAGCCCGGACCCCCTCTTCATCCTGCGCGAAACCGATCAGCTCCACCCCGCGCTCCACCTCCACCCCCAGCGCGGTCAACTGCCCGGCGAGAAGCTCTTCGGTCCGGTTCTGGGGGAGGCTCAGAATAAAAGGGTACGGCGTGGAGAGCGCTCCGAAATCAAGCCGCGCCAGCAGACCGTGCTCGTTATAGAGCGAGATCCCCTCCAGCTTCCGCCCCGCTTCCAGGAACGGGGCCGCCCCGCCCATCAGCGCGAAGGTTTCAAGCGTCCGGGGGAAAAGCGCAAGCGCACGGGAGGTCGTCGGGAGCGCGGGAGCCTTGTCCACGATCCGGACCCGCACCCCGCGCCGGACGAGTTCACACGCCGCAACCAGCCCCACCGGACCAGCTCCCACCACCAGGACTTCCCGCTGCGGCGGCAGTGGCGGCGGCTTTTCCCTCTCCATAAGGATAAGATGCGCCGCGATCCCCGATTTGCCAGAGGAAAGCGGATCGTCGCTCCTTTCTCGGAATTATAAAAACATTAATTTATCGTAAAAACAGATTCATCCTTCTAAAAACAAGATGATTACCGTTGTTTTTACGCAAAAATTATCCATTTCAAAGACCCGCTGGATGGCGGACAACAGCCGCTTGGAGTGGCCTGCTGTTTTCCGTCCAGCGCGGCCCTTCTGCAGCGCCGGTCCAGCCGGTATCGAACCGCAACCCGGCGATCACCAGAAAGACGTGATCCTTGCGCGCATAAATGCTGACCCATTCTCCGGTCCCCGGCTCCCCGTAGGAGCGGAACGAGCGGGAGGGCATCGGAGAGCGGAGCTTGCCCCCCGCCTTGAGGACATACGAAGCCGCCCCGGAGCAGTCGTACCCCTTGTTGGCGCCGCTCCCGTGTCCCCCACCCCAGCGGTACGGCAGGCCGTTGATCCGGTTTCCCGCCTCCACCATCGCCTGCACGGCACGCGGCGCAGAGGGCGGCGCGACGGCAAGACCGTCCCACCGGACGATGGCAGTTTTGCCCGGGATATATTTGTAGGTGTAGTAGCCCTGCCCGGCGCAGCCGCCCAGGAACGAGGCAGCCAGAAAAAGCAGGGGAAGCGAAGCGACAGAACGAAGAGGCGGGGAGACAGCGAACAGGCGGGGCATTCCCGCAGTGTTGCGTACGGAAAACCCGGATGCCAAGCGTCGAAGAGGGGGGATGTTTTCTTTCGGTAAAAACGGAAATGAAAGAAGCGGCTTTGCCTCCGTCCGGGAGCGAAAACCGAGCTGCCGACGGTGGGACTCGAACCCACACTCCGCTTTCGCGAAAACGGATTTTAA
>CAZYVL010000148.1:0-2262 GCA_964651005.1 uncultured Chthoniobacteraceae bacterium
GGAGGCGCGCCGATGAGCCGCGCGACGGTGTGCTTCTCCATGTATTCGCTCATGTCGATGCGGACCATGCTCTCCTCGTCGTCGAAAAGGAACGCCGCGAGCGCCCGCGCCAGCTCCGTCTTGCCGACGCCCGTGGGGCCAAGAAAGATGAACGAACCGATCGGGCGGTTCGGGTCGCCCAGGCCGCTCCGGGAACGGCGGACGGCATTGGAGACGGCGACGATGGCCGGCCGCTGGCCGATCACCCGCTCGCCAAGCCGCTCCTCCATCTGGACGAGCTTCGCCCGTTCGCTCTCCTGAAGCCGCGAGACAGGGATGCCCGTCCAACTGGAGACGACCTCCGCGATGTCCTCCTCCGTCACCTCCTCCTTGAGCATCGGGTGGCCCCCTTCCTGCATTGCGTGCAGCTTGGCGTTATGCTCGTCGAGCTGGCGGGTGAGCTCCGGGATGCGCCCGTACTGGATTTCGCTCGCCTTGCTCAGGTCGCCGCGCCGCTGCGCCTGTTCAAGCTCCGTGCGGAGGCGGTCGATCTCCTCGCCGAGCTTGCGCGCCTTGTCGATCTGCTCCTTTTCCCCGAGCCACTTCGCCTTCATCCGCGCGCTCTGCTCGCGCAGGTCGGCCAGTTCGCGCTCGATCTTGCCGAGCCGCTCGCGGCTTGCCTCGTCCTTCTCCTTCTTGAGCGCCTGCCGCTCCATTTCGAGCTGCATCACCTCGCGCTCCACCTGGTCGATCTCCGTCGGCATCGAGTCGAGCTCGATCTTGAGGCGCGAGGCCGCCTCGTCCACCAGATCGACCGCCTTGTCGGGCAGAAAGCGGTCGCTGATGTAGCGGTGCGAAAGCACGGCGGCGGCAACCAGCGCGGCGTCCTGGATGCGCACGCCGTGATGGACCTCGTAGCGTTCCTTGAGGCCGCGCAAAATGGCAATGGTGTCCTGCACGGTCGGCTCGTCCACCTGCACCGGCTGGAACCGGCGCTCCAGCGCGGCATCCTTCTCGATATACTTGCGGTATTCGTTGAGCGTGGTCGCCCCGATGGTCCGCAGTTCGCCCCGGGCGAGTTGCGGCTTGAGCATGTTGGAGGCGTCCACCGCCCCCTCCGCCGCACCCGCGCCGACGATGGTGTGCAGCTCGTCGATAAAAAGGATCACCTCGCCCTGCGAGTCGGTCACTTCCTTCAGGAACGCCTTGAGCCGGTCTTCAAACTCCCCCCGGAACTTCGCCCCCGCGAGCATGGAGCCGATGTCGAGCGCCACGATCCGCTTGTTTTTGAGCGACTCGGGCACATCGCCGCTCACGATCCGGCGCGCCAGCCCCTCGACGATGGCGGTCTTCCCCGTGCCCGGCTCGCCGATGAGCACCGGGTTGTTCTTGGTGCGCCGGGAGAGCACCTGCATGACGCGCCGGATTTCGTCGTCGCGACCGATCACCGGGTCGATCTTCCCCTTGCGGGCTGCGGCGGTCAGGTCGCGCCCATATTTTTCGAGCGTCTGGTATTTGCCCTCCGGGTTCTGATCCGTCACGCGCTGGGAACCGCGCACCTGCACGAGCGCCTGCATGAGCTTGTCGCGCGTCACCCCCGCTTCCTTCAGGAAACGCCCGGCAGCCGTGCCGTTGTCCACCAGCGCGAGCAGGAAGTGCTCGCCGCTCAGGAATTCGTCCTTCATCCGGGTCATCTCCCGCTCGGCCGTCTCCAGGGTCTTCTGGAGTTCGTTGCCGAGATAGATCTGGCTGGAGCCTTGGACGCGCGGGCGGCGGGCCGTCTCCGCTTCGAGCTTCTCGCGCAGCGGGGCGCTCGGCACCCCGAGCTTCTCCATCAGCGGGCGCGCCACACCGTCGCCCTGGTCGAGCAGCGCGAGAAGAACCCCCTCCGCAGTGAGTTCCTGCTGTCCGTTCCGGGAAGCGGCATCCTGCGCCGCAGCAAAGGCTTCCTGCATTTTGGCCGTCAGTTTGTCGAGTCTCATAGAATCAAAAAGGGAGGATCGAAGCGGATTGGATCATCATAATCGCGAACCGCCCGGTTGCCAACGATTCCGAACGCCCCGCCCCCGGTCCCCGCCCCCCCGGCAGGCGGGAGAAATCAATGGACGAATCGCGCGAACCCTGCATAAGTTACGGCTCATTTTTTCCGGCAGGGCACGGCGCGGCATCGTCTTTTCCGGGGAAATCCATGCGGCACCGGGGGATCACGGCTCCCCTGATCGCACGTTTCCCGGACCCCGAAGTTCGGGGAAAGAAACGAAACTTCACCAAACCCCTGCGATC
>CAZYVL010000148.1:2362-5145 GCA_964651005.1 uncultured Chthoniobacteraceae bacterium
AAACCCCTTTTTTATGATACCCAACCTGACCGTCCTTCTCGCCCAAGCCCAGGCGACCCCCGCCTCCGATGCGCTCCCTCCGCAAAGCCCGCTCACGGCGCTGATGCCGTTCGTCCTGATCGCCGTCATCTTCTACTTCCTCATCATCCGCCCCCAACAGAAGCGGGTGCGGGAGCAGAACGCCTTGATCGCCTCGGTGAAAACCGGCGACGAGATCGTCCTCAGCAGCGGCATTCACGGCATCGTCACGAACGTCAAGGAGACGACCCTGATCGTCAAGGTGGCCGACAACGTAAAGCTGGAGTTCGAGAAGTCCGCCGTCGCCACCGTCAAGAAAAAGGCGCAGGACTAAAGAAACGGCCCGGTTTTTTGGCGCTTTGCGTCATTTGCGGTAATGTATCGTTCTTTTTAACTCCATTTTAACACCCGCACCCTGCTCATGAGTCCCGCGCTCTCGACGTTCCTTTCCGGCCTTCTGGCCCTCATTCTGTTTTGCTGGTACATGGCGACCGACTCCCAGCGCCGCAAAAGGATGGTCGGGACGCTGCTGACGCTCGTCGTCCTGGTGATCGCCTTCCAGTCGGTCTACCCCGTCAAGGAGAAGATCCGCCTCGGCCTCGACCTGCAAGGGGGCACCTCGTTCCTGCTGCGGCTCGTGAAAGTGGAGGGGCAGGAGGTGGACCCGAAGGTGCTCGAACAGGCCGTGGAGGTGATCCGCAAGCGCATCGACAAGTTCGGCGTCAGCGAGCCGGTCATCACGCCGGAAGGCAACGACCGCATTCTGGTCCAGATCCCCGGGATGGATGCGGACAAGATCCAGCAGGCGCGCGAGCAGCTTCAGAAAGTGGCCAAACTGGAGCTTCGGCTGGTGCACTCGCAGAGCAGCGAGGCGCTCATCCGCGAGATCGAGGAGGGCCGCCAGCGGATGCCGTACGGTTTCACCATCGGCATCATGCGGGAACGCGACGCGAAGGGGAACGTCGTCAGCGAAAGCAAGCTGCTCGTCCACTCCAAGGCGGACATCGAGGGAAAGGACGTCAAGGGGGGCTACCCGTTCAATGACCAGGGCGGCTGGGGCGTCGGCCTCCAGTTTAACTCCCAGGGGGCCGATCTCTTCGGCAAGCTGACCGCCGCACACGTCGGCGAGCGGTTTGCCATCATGCTCGACGGCGAAATCCAGAGCGCGCCGGTCATCCGGGACGCCATCTACGGCGGCAACGCCTCCATCACCGGGCACTTCAGCGAAACCGAGGCGCGCACGCTCGCGAGCGTGCTGGAGAATCCGCTCGCCGTGCCGGTGAAGATCGAGGAGATGCGCAGCGCGTCGAGCACCCTCGGCGCGGAAGCGATCCGCAGCGGCGTCCTTGCGGGCATCGGCGGGTTCGCCGCCGTGCTCATTTTCGTGATGATTTACTACCGGATGGCCGGGTTGATCGCGATGGTCGGCCTGGCGGTGAACATCTTCGCGCTGCTCGGCGTGATGGCGATGTTCAACTTCGTGCTCACGCTGCCGGGCATCGCGGGCATCATCCTGACCATCGGCCTCGCCGTAGACGCCAACGTGCTCATTTACGAACGATTGCGCGAGGAGCTTGCCGCCGGGAAAACCTTCGGTGCGGCGATCCAGGGGGCTTACTCCAAGGCGTTCTCCGTCGTCTTCGACGCCAACGTGACCACGCTCATCATGGCGGCGATCCTCTTCTGGCAGGCCACCGGGCCGGTCAAGGGCTTTGCCGTGACGCTGACGGTCGGCGTCATCTGCTCGGTCTTCACCGCGATGGTCGTCGGGCGGGTCTGTTTCGGCTGGGGGATGAGCGCGGGCCTCAAGCGCGTCTCAATGCTCCACCTGATCCCCACCGGCATGAAAATCGACTTCCTGGGCCGCAGGCGGCTCTGGATGGCCATCTCCAGCGCGGTCTTGCTGGCGGGCGTGACGGCCTTCGTCATCCGGGGCGAAAAGAACTTCGGCATCGACTTCAAGGGGGGCGATCTCCTCGTGCTGGAGGTGAACAAGGGAGTCTCCGAAGGGCAGGTGCGCGATGCGCTGGCCGATATCGGCTTTTCCGACGTCCCCATCCAGAAGGAGAAGGCATCGACGGGCGACCGCGAATACATCGCCATCCGCAGCCCGCTTAATACGGGCGACCAGATCAAGGACCACCTCTTCGAAACGATGCCCGACGCGGGCTTCAAGGAGCAGCGGCACGACCGCGTTGGCAAGGTCGTCGGCGGCGAACTGGCGCGGACCTCCCTGCTGGCCCTCGGCCTCGGCATCCTCGGCATCCTGATCTTCGTCAGCGTCCGGTTTGAGGTCGCCTTCGCCATCGGGGCAATCGTGGCGATGCTCCACGACGTGATCCTCACGATCGGCATGTTCGCGCTCACGGGCAAGGAACTCACCCTCGTCATCATCGGCGCGATCCTGACCATCGCCGGTTACTCGATCAACGACACCATCGTGATCTTTGACCGCATCCGGGAAAACCTGCACAGTGGCCGGAAGGGGTCGGTCCAGGAGCTGATGAACGAGGCGATCAACGAGACGCTCTCGCGGACGATCCTCACCAGCGGCACGACCTTCCTCTCCGTGGCCGCGCTCCACTTCTTCGGCGGGGAAGTGCTCAAGGACTTCTCCTTCGCCATGATGGTCGGCATCGTCGTGGGCACCTACTCGTCCATCTTCATCGCCTCCACCATCGTCCTCTGGTGGAGCCGCCACAACGAGCACAAGCTCGTGGCGGACATGAAGGGAAGCGGCACCCAGGCAGCCCTGGAAGGGTAGA
>CAZYVL010000149.1:0-5131 GCA_964651005.1 uncultured Chthoniobacteraceae bacterium
GGCGGGAACGGAGAAACCGCTGGAAGCCCCACGGGCAGAGGGCGACGCCGAAGACGATCCAGAGGAGCGAATAGCCGCTGAGGTAATTACCGGCGAACGTGGCGGGGATGAGCACCACCATGAACGTGCGCCCGAGCCGCACTGCGTCCGTCCGGTAGCCCGCGCGGAAGCGCCGGGAGAGCTCCGCCCAGATCCCCCAGATGGCGCGGCCATAGAACGCCGCTCCGAGCAGCCCGAACGTGGAAAGAAGATCGAAGTAGCCCGCATCCACGATGGTCGCCTGCCCCTCCAGCGAGCCGGTGTTGACGCGCCCGGCGATCCCTGTGGCGCCGAGGCCGTAGCCGAGCGGGTTGGAGAGGGTCTGCCGCAGGCCGACATCGCGGAGTTCGGCGCGGCCTTTGTAGGAGCCGTCTTCGGTCATGTGGGTGAGGCTTTCAAACCGGGTGACGACCCGTTCCGCGCCGGGCATCCGCTTCAGTCCGAAAACGAGCGCCATCAACAGGACCGCCAGCCCGAGGGCGACGCGCATCGCTCCCTTGCCGCCGTTGAGGAAGAGGTGCGTGAGGATCGACATTCCCACGATGATGACGCCCGCGCGGGAGAGGGTCAACAGAAGGACGGAGAAGACCAGGACCACCCCCGGCCAGCTCAACACCGTGCGCCATTTCGGCGAGAGGATCATCGCCACCCCGGCAAAGGCGAGGTATGCCGAGAGCGGGCCGCGCTCGGCCATCGTGGAGAAGACGGTCATCTCCGTGGGGCGGAGCTGCCCGAGATAGCCGACGAAGCCGACCGCGCGCACCCAGAAGGCGTCCCACGGCGGGATCGTCAGGTATTGGTACCAGCCGTAGGCGCTCGCGAAGATGGCACACCAGGCCGCCGTGCGGATCCAGCGGTCGCGCACGGAGGGCGGGGCTGCCGCCGTGAGGATGAAGCCGAAAGCGGCGAACGGCGCGAGCGCCTCCGCGAGCGCGTAGACCGCTCCGAACTGGATGCGGAGAAACCCGATGGCGAAGGCGTACCCGTGCGCGACGGCGAGGGAGACGAAGATCGCCTTGAGCGGGCGCGGCAGCGTGCGGTAGCGCGGCAGGAAGGGGAGGAACATCAGCAGGCCCACGAGCAGCGGCGTGAGGCTGATGGGGGAGAGCCGGTTAAACGCTCCGGCGTCCCAGTCGAGCAGCCGCCGCAGTCCGCGATTGAAGACGAAGACGGCGGTGGCGTAGTCCACGATCCATGTGGAGCGTTTCAGGGCCAGGGCGGCCCCGAATCCCACGATGAAGAGAGTAACAATCCAGGACAGCACTACGCTCCTCTACGTAGCCGCCGGGGGGAGGAGGGACAAGGGAAAAGCGTCCGGGGCGGGCTTTGGCGGGCTTTGGACTAGCGCCGCTCTTCCTCTACTCCTCGATTTGCAGCAGCGCCCGCTGGCCGTGGCGGGCCGCGCCTGCCGAGAGGAGGCCCCGGATGGCGGCGATGGTGCGGCCTTGCCGCCCGATCACCTTGCCGGTTTCGCTCTTCGGAATGCGGAGGCGAAACGTGATTTTGCGCGCCGCCTCGGTATGCGAAAGGATCATCTCATCGGGGTTGCCGATCAGCGTTCCGATGGTGTAGCGCAGAAACTCTTCCACGGGGAAAAACGTGGCGGAGAGGCGGGCGATGAGATCGCGTTGCCCCGGGGTCAGGCCGTGGCAGTCGCCTTCTTGCGGGCGTTCTTGATGATGCTACGGACGGTCTCCGAAGGCTGTGCGCCAGAGGCGAGCCAGTAATCGACGCGGGAGAGGTCGATGCTGGCGTTCTCCCCGGCTTTCTTCGGGTCGTAGTTGCCGATGTGCTCGATGAACTTGCCGTCGCGCGGGCCGCGCGAATCGGCGACAACGATGCGGTAGTACGGGGCGTTGAGGGCGCCTTCACGGCGCAGTCGGATGGATACTGACATAGGAAATGGTGGCTGAAAGTAAAGGTGAGGGGGGTCTTATAAAGAGTCTGTGCAAATGGTCGAACTAAATTTTTCGGGCTTTTGCGGCGAACGGAGAGTCAACGCATCCCGGGGATGCGCGGCATTCCGCCGGAACGGCCCATCATTTTCTTTAGTTTGCCCATGTTTTTCATCATTTTCTGCATCTGGCCGAAGCGCGAGATGAGGTCGTTGACCTCCGTGACCGAGGTGCCGCTGCCACGGGCCACCCGCTGCCGCCGCCGGGCGTTGAGGATGTCGGGCCTGCGCCGTTCCTGCAACGTCATCGACAACACGATCGCCTCGACGCGCTTCATCTGCTTCTCGTCGATGGAGAAGCCTTTCAGGTTACTCATTCCGGGCAACATGCCAAGGATGTTTTCCAGCGGCCCGAGCCTGCGGATCATCCGGAACTGGGCGAGGAAGTCGTTGAGGTCGAAGGTGGCGGTGCGGAGTTTCTCTTCCATCCGCTTCGCCTCCGCTTCGTCGATCGCTTCGGCGGCTTTCTCCACGAGGCCGACGACATCGCCCATGCCGAGGATGCGCCCGGCGAGGCGGTCGGGGTGGAACGGCTCGAACTGGTCGGTCTTTTCGCCGACGCCCGCGAACTTGATGGGGCGCTGCGTGACCTGCCGCATGGAGAGCGCCGCGCCGCCGCGCGCGTCGCCGTCGAGCTTGGTGAGGACGAGGCCGGTGACGCCGAGCGCCTCGTGGAAGTGCGTGGCCACGCTCACGGCCTGCTGGCCGGTGGCGGCGTCGGCGACGAGGAGGACTTCGCCCGGGTTCAGGCGTTCCTTGACGCGCTTGAGCTCCTGCACGAGCGGTTCGTCGATCTCCTGGCGGCCTGCCGTGTCGTAGATCTCCACGTCGCCCCCCTGCGTGGCGGCCCAGGCGAGCGCCTCTTCGGTGGCGCGGAGCACGTCGGTTTCCCCCGGCGTGGGGCGGAAGACGGGGACGCCGATCTGTTCGCCGAGCGTGGCGAGCTGGTCGATGGCGGCGGGGCGGTGCAAGTCGAGCGCGAAGAGGAGCGGGGAGCGCCCCTGTTTCTTGAGCCAGCGGGCGAGCTTTGCGCTGGAGGTGGTCTTGCCCGCGCCGTTGAGGCCGACCATCAGGATGCGCGCCGGTTTTTCCAGGGTGAGCGGGGCGGCGTCGCCACCGAGCAGGAGAACGAGTTCATCGTGGAAAATTTTGACGATCTGCTGCCCCGGCGTGACGCTGCGGAGCACCTCCTCGCCGAGCGCCTTTTCCCGGACGCGGGCGATGAAATCCTTGGCCACCTGAAAGTGGACGTCGGCCTCCAGCAGGGCGAGGCGGACTTCGCGCAGCGCCTCGGTGATGTTGGTTTCGGAGATCTTCCCCTGCCCGCGCAGGTTTTTGAAGACATCCTGAAGTTTGTCGGAAAGCTGGCTGAACATGGATGGGCTGGGCTGGGCTTGGGCTTCGGTCTGGTTCTGGGAAAGCGGTTACTCCGCGTTGAGGTGCGGCAGGGGGGGAGTCTGGGGCGTGGGGTCGGGGTCGGGGCTTGGGGTGGCGGAGATCGGGGAGGGGGAGGGGGAGGGGGAGGGGTTTGGAGTGGTGACGGGCGGGGTGGGCGAAGGCGAGCTTAAAAGTTCCCCGACCTTCGGTTCCAGATGTTTTGTCGCCGGGGTTGCGGAGGCGGAGGGGGATGCGGAGGGGCTTGGAGTGGAGGGGAGGCGGAAGAGGGCGTGCAAGGCGGCCTGGAAGACTTCGGGATGCTTGGAGTTGATGGCGTAGCGGCCGATCTGGGTCGCGACCGGGTGTTTCAACTCGTTGCGCTGGCCGAAGACGGTGAACGCGGCTTCGTAGCCCGAATGGAGGATCTCTTCCTCCACTTTGCTGCTGTAGAAGCCGTACGGGTAGGCGAGGGCGTTCACGCGGATGCCGAGGCGGTGCTCCAGCATTTCTTTCGAACCGGCGATCTCCTTTGTGAGCCAGGCTTCGTACCCGATGCGGCTGATCTCCCCGGCGGCCTGCTCGCTCAGCGCGCCGGTGCCCCGGAGGTTCTGGTGCGAGTAGGTGTGCGACTGGATGTCCACGCCTGCGTCGCGCATTTCCGCAAGCTGCTCCCAGGTGATCGCCTTGCCGCCGACGCCGATGTAGTTGATGTAGACGAAGAGGGTGAACGGGTAGCGGTATTTCTTCAGGATCGGCCAGGCGATCTTGTAGCCGGAGATGTAGCCGTCATCAATGGTGATGACGGCGCTCGGGGTGCGCAGGCGCTTCTCCCCGCGCCGCCAGGCGAGGAAGTCGCGCATCGGGATGACGGGGATTTTCCGGTCCCGGAGTGTCTGCATCTGCCGCTCGAAATCCCCGGGCGTTACGGCGAAATTGCCCGGCGTTTCCTCAAAGCGGTGGTAGCAGAGGACGATGACCCCGAGGGGGGGCTTCGGCTTGGGGGGAGGGGGCTTTGCCGTTTTGTGGAAGCCGAGCCGGATCAACGCGACAACGGCCAGGCCGACCAGGGCGAGGCAGAGCGCGAAAAGGCGGGGCGAACGGATTTTCATTCGGGCCGCAGAGGATAAACCCGAAACGGAAAACCGGAAACCGGAAATTGGGAACGGCGCGGGAGCAGGGGTTGCCGCCGCCGCGCTTTTCCGGTTTTCCCGACCCCCGGGGGGGCTTGAAATCCCTAGAGCCCCACCTTGCGGAAGGTTTCGTCGATGTGCTGGAAGTGGATCTCCAGCGAGCAGAACCGCTCGATCTCCTCGGGGGAGAGCTTCGCGGTGATCTCCGGTTCTTCAAGCAGGTTCTCCTTCAGGGAATGCTCGCCCTGCCAGGTCTTCATGGCGGCGCGCTGGACGGCCTCGTAGGCGGTTTTGCGTTCCAGGCCGCGCTCGGTGAGTTTCAGGAGGATCGACTGCGAGTAGTAGAGACCCTTGGTGATCTCCATGTTCGCCTTCATGTTCTCCGGGTAGACGATGAGGCGCTCCACGAGCTTCGCCAGGAGCGTGAGCATGTAGTTGAGCAGGATCGTCGAGTCCGGCATGATGATCCGCTCCACGCTGGAGTGCGAGATGTCGCGCTCGTGCCAGAGGGCGACGTTTTCCAGAGCTGCCGTGGCGTTGCCGCGCAGGACGCGGGCGAGGCCGCTGAGTTTCTCCCCGGTGATCGGGTTGCGCTTGTGCGGCATGGCGGAGCTTCCCTTCTGGCCGGGGG
>CAZYVL010000150.1:0-5050 GCA_964651005.1 uncultured Chthoniobacteraceae bacterium
GCCCCCTGGAGCAGCGCGGCGTAGGCGCGCCGCTGCGCTTCGTTGAGCTCGCAGTAGACCACCTGCTCAAGCTTTTGCGGAAGATCGGCGGCGACCTCCTCCTTGCGTCGGCGCAACAGGAAGGGCCGGAGGCGTTTGGAAAGCCGCGCCATCGCCTCGGCGCAACGATGGCGGGAGATCGGGATTTCATACCGCTCGCGGAAGTCATCCCGGTCGCCCAGATAACCGGGCATGACGAAGTGCATGAGCGACCAGATGTCGCGCACGGAGTTTTCCACCGGCGTACCAGTCAGGATGAACTTCCGCCTGGCGCGCAGCAGGCCCGCCGCCTGGGCGTTCTGCGTATCGGGGTTGCGGATATGCTGCGCCTCGTCGAGGATCACGGTTGAAAACTCGAACCCGCGATAGCGCGGCGCATCCCGCCGCAGCAGCGGATAACTCGTCACCACCAGATCGGCATCCGGGATCTGCGCGAAGAGCGGAGCGCGCGCCGCGCCTTCGATGACCAGCAGCCGCCGCTCCGGCGTGAACTTCTCGACCTCCCGCCGCCAGTTGAACACGAGCGAGGAGGGGCAGACGAGCAACGCCGGGCCGGGCTGCGTCCGCAAAAACGCGAGCGCCTGGAGCGTCTTGCCCAGCCCCATGTCATCGGCGAGCACTCCGCCCAGCCCGTGGTCGGCGAGAAACTTGAGCCACGACGCCCCCTGTTTCTGATAGCCGCGCAGGACCGGCTCCAGATCGCCGAGCGCCAACGGCTCGATCTCCCGGTTCCCCCGCTGCGTTTGCGCCCACTCCCGCCACTTCCCCGGGGCGGCGAGTGCGAACCCGGCTTCGCTCACCGCCGCTTCCAGATACCCGGCGTGCGCCTGGCCGATCCGATACGCACCGGGGCGAGGCTGCTGCGGGTCGCAGTCGCGCAGGACACTCCCGAAGTCATCGAGCAGCGCGGCGCTGAAGACGGCGATCTTTCCATTCTTGAGCCGGACGTGGTTCTGCCCAAGCTGGAGCAGCCGCTGCACCTCCGCCGCCGGGAAGCGTTCGCCGCCGGACGCCTCCAGGTCGAACCGAAGCTCGAACCACTCCTCGCCCGAGCCGGTGATCTCGATGCGCGGCGCGATCCGCTCGACGTTCTTCGTGACGTTGGCAAAGCGCGCCCCGAGCGACACCTCCCACTCCCGTTGCAGGCGCGGATACCCCTCGCCGAAGAACGCCAGGATCGCCCGTTCGCCCCGCAGGACGCATTCCCCGTCGCGGTCTGGAGCGCCGAAGCCGTACGCGGCGAGCCGCGCCAGCGCCGCGCGCTCCGCCTCCAGGTTGCGGCAGAGAATTCGCGCCGGGGCATCGGGATCGGGCCGCGCCCAGTTCTCGCTTGCGGGGGTACGGCCCAGCGTCACGATCCGCCCCGCGGAATACCGGCACTGGAGCCGCGCGGTGAGATGGTTAAGTGACCCCTCCAGCGCGAGCGAGAAAGCGGTCGGCTCCGGCACGAGCCTCGGCGCTTCCCCGGAAACGGCGTTGCCGACCGCCTCAAAACAGGTGCGCAACGCGGGAAGCTCGTTGGCGAGAAACGCCCCGGCCTGTTCCGCCGGGAGCACGATCTCCTTGCGGAGCAGTTCCAGGTATGCGGCGGGCAACCCCAGCGCGACCGGGGCGAAAACCGTCCCGTGCAGGCACCACGCCCGGGTGCTCCCCAAAAGCGGATGCGTTTCGGGCGGCCAGGCCACGCGCAGCGAGAGCCTCCCCTGCCCGTCCGTATTCGCCTCCAGCTTCGGCAAAACCGGCGCGGCAGACACCTCGACCGCCGTGCTCTTCCCGAAAGTAACGCGAGGATGTCCCCGCAACCCCTCCAGCAGCGCCAGCGCCGCCTCACCCGGCAGCGAAAGCATCCCGGCCACGGCCCCGTTATTGAGCTTCCGAAGCGTCTCGACGAGCTGGAAATCAGCCTCCGAAGAGCGGAACGTCCCCCGCTCGTTGAGCGCGCCGACGAGCACACGGCGGCTCCCGATCTGCGCCTCCACCCCGACGGTGACGTTCCCCCGCTCCCACGCGGCGAGAAATTGCGGCGGGAAGACGACCGAGAGCGTCACCGGCTCGCCGGGAACACCGGGGTCGGTCACGAATCGTGGCCCCTTTTGGAGTTCTGGCACCGGGGCGGCGGCTGGAGTCGCCGAGCCGCGTGAGGCAGCAACGGTGGCAGCGGAAGCAGGCGCGGCTCTCCCCGAGCCTTTCGGCGCAAGCACGGCGAGGCCGACGGCCAGCGAGTGCGGGCAGATGGTCCCCCACTCCCGCGACGGGCGGCAGGTGCAAAGATTTTCGATGTCGCCTTTCGAGGCGATTTTCAGCCCCGCGCGGAATTCGGAGTCCCCTTCCCTCACCACTCCCTTGAGCAGCGGCGGCATATAGGCGGCGCTCACCACCCGTCCAGATTCCAGCAGGGCGCGGGCGTGCTTGAGAGCTTGCCAGCCGCCCGCGTCCATCAAAAGGCGCTCGGTCAAATCAATGGCCATACTCCACACACCCTACCGCCCGGAGCGTCGCTGCAAAGCGAGAACCGCCTCTAAACCACGCCTCACGCCTTCGGCATCGTGCAGACGATGGCCGTGCCCCCATCGGGCAGGCGGCGGATGGTGAGATCGGCGCCGATGGCGCGGCTGCGGTACTTCATGATGTGAAGGCCGAGCCCGGAGCTGTTCTCGCCCTTCGGCGGGTCGCCCTGGTTGAAGCCGACCCCATCGTCCTGCACGGAGAGGACCACCTCGCGCCGGGAGTTGGAAAGGGCGATCTGAAGGCGCTTGGCGTGGGAGTGCTTGATGGCGTTGTGCACCGCCTCCTGCGCGATCCGGAAGAGGTGCATGGAAGTCGGCTCATCCACGAAGCTCGCGCTGCGCGGCACCCGGAGGCTGCACCGGATCTTGCCGATCACCCGCGCCTGCTCGGCGAGTTCCTGCAAAGCGACGATCAACCCCTCCTCCTGCTCCTGGTGCATCGGGGCGAGGCCCTTGGCCAGCGCGCGCACCTCCGCGATGGCGTCCTTGACGAGCGAGGTGATCTGCCGGGCATCCTCCGCTTCCTTGAGCTTGAGGCGCAGCAAATCTTCGAAGAGGACATTCCCGAGCAGCGAGATGCCGACGAGGTATTGGCAAAGGTTTTCATGCAGCTCCTGCCCGAGCCGCTGCTTCTCCTTGTCGCTCGTGTCGATAATCTCGCGCTCCATCGCCTTCAGCTCGGAGATGTCGCGCGCGATGCCGAAGATCCCCTTGATCTTCCCGTTCGCCGAACGGTGCACCCCCTTGGTGACCAGCAGCGTGCGGAAGCCTTGCGCCGAAGCGAGGCTCGTTTCGAACGTACGGGTCTTGCCGTCGGCGATCGCCTCGTCGTTCTGCTCCAGCAGAAAGCGGCTGCATTCCCCCGAAAGCGCCTCCGCCGCTTTTTTCCCGGTCAGGCTGGCCACGGCGCTGCCGAACCACTTCGCCAGCGCGGCGTTGGCCATCAGGATGCGCCCCTTGGGATCGCAAAAAAAGACGGCATCCTCGGTTTCGTTCAGGATCGCCTCGGAAAGCACCCGGCTGCGGCAGAGCGCCCCTTTCTCCCGCTCGCCGAGGTCGAAGTGCGACACCATCGCCCCCCTTTTCCCCGGAAGCGGGGCGATGCTCACGAGAAAGCGGTGTTCCGCCCCGCGAAGGCCGGGCTGGCGGCAATAATCGTGGGAAAAACGGTCGAGCTTCCCTTCCAGCACCGCGTGCAATCCGGTGGAAACCGCTTCCGCCGCAGGGAGCAAAACCCCCGGGGAGCCGCTCGCGCAGAGATCGAGATAGGCGACCCCCGGGGCTGGGGTTTGCCCCCCCTCCTCGCGGGCGCGGCGACGCCAGGCCAGGTTGACGGAGGCGATCCGCCCCGCCTTGTTCAGGATGACGACAGGCTCCGGAATGGCATCCACGCCCGACCGGTTTTTCCTGCCTCGCGTTCCTGCCGCTGAATCCTCTCCCATTTTGGAGCGGGCGCAAGCCGCCCGCGCGCTTGGTGTGAACTTGGAGCCTAAGCCGGAGATTCCGTCAGGCCGTGCGGGTATTCCGGGGCCACGGTCGTCCCTTCGTGCGGATGGGGCGGCGGCTCCGGCCGCGTATTGGAGCCGGTTTCCGACGGCGGTGGCGGCGGGTTTCTCATGCTTCCACACTCGATGATGTCGCGGATCTGCGATCCGTCGAGCGTCTCGTATTCGAGCAGCGCCCTGGCGATGAGTTCCAGCTTGTCCCGGTAATCGGTCAGGAGCTTTTTCGCCCGGGCGTATGCCTCGTCACACAGAGTGCGGACCTCGCGGTCGATCTCCTGCGCCGTCGCCTCGGAGTAATCGCGGGATTTATTGAAATCGCGGCCAAGGAAAACGTGTTCCTCGTGCTGGCCGTACTCGACCATCCCCATCTTCTCGCTCATCCCCCATTCGCACACCATCCGGCGGGCGATATTGGTGGCGTGGCGAATGTCGCTGCTGGCGCCGTTGGTGACGTCGCCAAAGACGATCTCCTCCGCGACGCGCCCACCCATGATGACGACAAGCCGGTCGAGCAGTTCCTTCTTGCGGTTTGTGTACTTGTCGCCTTCCGGGAGATACATCGTCAGCCCCAGGGCGGGGCCGCGCGGGATGATCGTCACCTTGTGCAGCGGGTCCATGTTGTCCACGACTTCGCAGAGCAGGGCATGGCCCGCCTCGTGGTAGGCGGTGTTTTCCTTCTCCTTGTCGCTCATGGCGAGGCTGCGCCGCTCCCGGCCCCAGCGCACCTTGTCGCGCGCTTCCTCCAGGTCGGTCATGGTGATTGCCTTCTTGCTGCGGCGCGCCGCCATCAGGGCGGCCTCGTTGATGACATTCGCCAGTTCCGCGCCGGAGTAGCCGGGCGTCCCCCGGGCGATCACCCCGAGATCGACCCCCGCCTCGATCTTCACCCGCCGCGCGTGCACGCGCAGGATCTGCTCGCGCCCCTTCACGTCGGGGAGGTTCACGGTGATCTGCCGGTCGAAGCGCCCCGGGCGCAGCAGCGCCGGGTCGAGCACGTCG
>CAZYVL010000151.1:0-4713 GCA_964651005.1 uncultured Chthoniobacteraceae bacterium
CGCAGGGGGCGCTCAGAGAGCCAAGCACTTTTACAGAAAGACTTTTACACCAGCCCTCCGGTTGCGGTTTCCCCTCCTGTTTCGGAACTTCTACCGGATAATCTTTCAAAATAGACTCGAAGCGGGCTTTGTCAAACGGCACGGCATGTTGTAATGCTGTGACAAATATTTGCTTTACATGAGACAAGTTGATATATTTTGACATTATAACGACTGGTTTACGAGGGAATATCGCAACGGCGACGTCATCTTTGTCTCCCGTCTTCTTTAGCTTCGGAGTCAAAAAATTATAGATATCGCGAAACACAAATGTTCCCGCTGGGCATTCGGCGGAATCGATTAAAAGAGAGCCCGATTGAAGGGTGGCTGACCCGTCTCTTTTTATCGTCAAAGACCAATTGCGTAGTGCTGTAAGTATCGTTATTCCTTCCGCTTTTTTGAGATCTGGAAATGTAGACGAAGGAGTGAAATCCGCGACTCCAAAATAGGGAAATATCAACGCAATTATTAAAATAATGATTCTCATATAAGTCAATAATCTCCTATCACCAGGGTCAACGCTTGACACATGACATATTCTCGAGCCGTTCGATCGGAACTTCGGCATATGTTTCGCTGGAAGCGTCTCCAGCGATGCGGACTTTCAGGCGTTTAAGGATTTTGGTCACAGCACTACCTTCTTTGTAGCTGAGTGATCGGGCTGCGTCAATGCGGCGCTCTTTTCGTAATTTGCCCTGCGCCATGCCTTCCATGGCTTATTTTGTCTTCCGGCAAGATTCGGAGCATTTGCACTCGGCCAGAACCCAAACCTGCTGTCAAGTGTCAAGCGTTGACCCAGTTGAGGCCGTTGATTGGCGTCGCCAAAAAGCGGCCCACCGACGATTTTCCGCTGCCCATGAAGCCGACAAGAACAAGGTTGGTGGCAAGAAGCGGGGCGCTGGAAATAACGGTCATGGAAAGGGCGAACCTAGGCGCGGAGGCTGGCGGCGTCAACGGTCAATGGCTGCCGGAGCACGACCGACCCCCGCCGCAACGCTTGCCAAAAACAGATTTCTCCCGCTCCGCAAACCAGCCCCGACGTGGTTTATTCCAGCTTCTTATCCAACTGATCGAGAACGGTTGACTGCCCCTCCGGTTGCGATTTCTCCTCCTGTTTCGGAACTTCTACCGGATAATCCTTTAAAATAGACTCAAAGCGGGCTTTGTCAAACGGCACGGCATGTTGTAATGCTGTGACAAATATTTGCTTTACATGAGACAAGTTGATATATTTTGACATTATAACGACTGGTTTACGAGGGAATATCGCAACGGCGACATCATCTTTGTCTCCCGTTTTCTTTAGCTTTGGAGTCAATAGATTATAGATGTCGCGAAACACAAATGTTCCCGCTGGGCATTTGGCGGAATCGATCAAAAGAGAGCCCGATTGAAGGGTGGCTGACCCGTCTCTTTTTATCGTCAAATACCAACTGCGTGGTGTGAGTATCTTTATCCTTTCCGCTGTCTTGAGATCTGGGAATGAAGATAAAGGAGTAATATCCGCAACTCCAAAACAAGGAAACATCAACGCAATTATTAAAATAATGATTCTCATATAAATTAATAACCTCCTATCACTAGGGTCAACGTTTGACACTTGATATATTCTCGAGCCGTTCGATCGAAACTTCGGCATATGTTTCGATGGAAGCGTCTCCAGCGATGCGGACTTTCAGGCGTTTAAGGATTTTGGTCACAGCACTACCTTCTTTGTAGCTGAGTGATCGGGCTGCGTCAATGCGGCGCTCTTTTCGTAATTTGCCCTGCGCCATGCCTTCCATGGCTTATTTTGTCTTCCGGCAAGATTCGGAGCATTTGCACTCGGCCAGAACCCAACCCTGCTGTCAAGTGTCAAGCGTTGACCCCGTTGAGGTTGACCCCGTTGAGAGGCCCGACGTAGTTTATTCCAGCTTCTTATCCAACTGATCGAGAACGGTTGACTGCCCCTCCGGTTGCGGTTTCCCCTCCTGTTTCGGAACTTCTACCGGATAATCTTTCAAAATAGACTCGAAGCGGGCTTTGTCAAACGGCACGGCATGTTGTAATGCTGTGACAAATATTTGCTTTACATGAGATAAGTTAATATATTTTGACCTTATAACGGCTGGTTTACGAGTGAATATTGCAACGGCGACATCATCTTTGTCCCCCGTTTTCTTTAGCTTCGGAGTCAATAGATTATAGATGTCGCGGAACACAAATGTTCCAGTTGGACACTCGGCGGAATCGATTAAAAGAGAGCCAAATTGAAGATCGGCCGATCCATCCTTATTTATCGTCAAATACCAAGACCCCGGTGTGATTATCTGTATCCCTTCTGCTGTTTTGAGATCTGGAAACGTGGACAAAGGAGTGAAATCCGCAATTCCAAAATTGGGGAAACATCAGTGCGATGGTTAAAATAAGGATTCTCATCTTAATCGATCGTTGAGTTCTGGCGCGTAAAATTCAGAATCATATCCGGGTCCAGTGGCTTTTAACGTTTTAATCCCGATTGATCCGCTGCAATGCCTTTTTGAGATTTTTGACACCGATTTCCGTCAGCAGGTTAGGTCTGACCTGCGAGCTATTCAATCCCGCTTGGGACAGGGATTGAGTTTTGAAGGGATTTTTCGGCTCTTTCTGGAGGAGCCTTGGAGGCTCTTTGCTTGGCATTCGAGATGTCGCCATCAATCAGATCATGCGGAACCCCAACCTTCTCGAGGGCAGCGATGATTTGGGAGTATATTTCTCTTCCCTTTTCGCTGGTTGAATATTTCTGTCGCAGTTGCCCGAGGAAATCGAAACCCTGCTTTCGGTTGTCGATCGATTTTGAGAGAAACAAACCTTTCAGTCCGTAAATAACAGAAATTATGTCGGTATTGATTCGGTCCTTTTCTTCATCCGAGAGATGGGCATCCAAAGCATCGATGCTTGGGAATTTCGGAATCAGATCCTTTATTTTGGAGATGACGACAACAAGACCGGCGTCCTGATTGAGCTCGGTAAGGGCCTGAAATGCGCTCGATCGGATATGATAATCTTCGCAATCAATCATGGGCACCAAATATGCTGAAGTCTCCTTCGGTAACCCTAAAATCGGCAGGAAAGGAATGAGCTCGGCCAGCTTGGAGCGATTGATCTCGGATGTTCGCTCTTCATAAAGCTTTTTTGCTAATTCCAACGCCGACCGGATTGTTTGTTCCTGATCCTTCGCAGACATGACTTGGATCTCCTTCAGCATGGAAATGAGGTTCCCCCGGCACGCAAGGGATTCGGAGATGGATTCTTCAGTCAACGGCGCCGAGTGCCCCGGAGCCACAACTAGAAACCCTGCTAAAATGGTGGCGATTATTGATTTGGCGGGAAAAGTCATTGAGGGAAATGAGGTTGTGGGCATGATTGCATCCGGTGGCCTGCCAGATATGCAAGATGAACCCGACTGATGACTTAACAAAATTTTATTTCCAAAACCATCAGAAAAATTTCGTTTCAGGTGGGATTTTTCTCCGCAAACTGCCATTCGAGGAATCAAAAAGGGGTTGGGCAGAACCTCCCTTTTATCCGTCGGAAACCTTCCCGCGCAGCTTTTTGACCGCGCCGCGTTTTTTCTTGGAGTCGAGGATGCGCCGCTTGACGCCGCGGGGGCGGGGGCGGTTGCGTCGGCGGACTTTCTCCCGCTCGGCGCGCCGGGTTGCCGCGGCTGTGCGGCGCTTTTCCTCCAGCGCGTCGGCGAGGCGCTCGCGGGCGAGCTGGCGATTGGCGGCCTGCGAGCGGGAGTCTTGGACGGTCACGGCGGTGCCGCTCGGGGTGTGCCGGAGCGTGACTGCCGTGGAGACCTTGTTGACATGCTGCCCGCCCGGGCCCGAGGAACGGGCGAACGTCTTCTCGATATCCGGATCGGAAAGCTGACGTGGTCATGCCGCACAGCGTGGAATGTTCGAGAGCCTTTTACAGCCTCTTGCGGGAAGGGCAATTAGCGCACATAAAGAAAGCGCATCAAGCGCAGTTGGTGCATACAAGGGGCGCATGCTTTGCCTCTTTGCGACCTGCCCCGGCTTCAGCTAATCGGCGTTTCTAAAGAATCTTTACCCGGCCTGCCCTACAGGCACGCTGATCCGGGAGAATTCATGGATGGCTCTGGTTTCGGCCTCCGTCATCGGATGGCGAAGCGCGGGGCGTTGGAGTCGATGGGCGCGGAGCGGTTGTGGGATCGCTTGAAGATGGTGCGGTTGGCGAATCGAGTCTTGGAATGGGCAGTTTGGCCAATTCCGGATCGGTTGCTCTCATTGCGTCGTTGAGTTGCTTCATCTTTCCGGAGCGCATCTCCTCAACATTAGCCGCGAGAGGATCACCTTCCTTGTCGAGAACTTTCAATGCCTTTTTCAAAAAGGCATCCACTTCGGGCCGATCGTAGTTGTGGGAGACAAAAAGTTGCATCTTTCCTGCCGGATAAAGAATGCTATTTAAGACTCCTGAGTTGATTTTGTGCTGGGAATATAGGTCAAGAGCCTTGTTCAGAAACTGCATATACTCAGAAGGAGAAAGTCCCTCGAATGATTGAAACAAGATCTCCTTGTCATTGTCGGTGGGAGCCACTTTCGACAGATTATCAACAGCGGCTTTCCAAATAGCAGAAGAGCTTTGTTCCAGAATTTTGTACTGAGCTGTCTTTCGCATTTTTGGAGGATT
>CAZYVL010000152.1:0-4677 GCA_964651005.1 uncultured Chthoniobacteraceae bacterium
ATACTCGTGTTGCCGGGCCTATGGATAACATGCCCGAAGCTTGCCTGCTCCTGATTTGATCCGGTAGATGCGGTTGGCCGGGCGGTTACACTGAGATGGCTTTTCCAGTAACACTACGCCCTTGCGGGAGCTTTCAGGGATTCTTTGCCGAATCTGAACCCTGCTCAACTTGTTTCAGTTGTTCCAGATTCAGTTGTCCCAGAATGAGAGAGGTGATCTGCGATTCCGCAGCGCACTGCGTTCATTTTCCCCGTTTTGATGAGCCACCCCGCTTTTCTAGATCACGAAGACGCCGGTAAACACTCGTGCGAGGCGTTTTCCAAAATCGAGTGGCCCTGCGGGAAAAAAATCCGCCCAGCGGTATAAACCACTTGGAGCCACGTCATCCCTTTGAAGAGCATTCACCTCAGTTCGCTGAAGGCGGTCAATCAGCGTGATGCGAAGATGCAGCCGGTTTTTTACGCGTAGGGAAGGATGTGGCTTGGATGGTTTTTGTATTCTGTGGGAGTGGCCGTCGACTAAACGGTGATCGCAATCGGCGTAGTGATTCCCAGTTGCACCGCAACCGGCGTGTAAATATCGACTTTCTGTCCAGGGAGGGAAAATGATACGATCAATGAATAACGTGTTTGTTTGTTAAACTTGCCCAGATGCGGGCGCTCACGCCACCATCCAACTGCTGGATGAACCGCAATCAAATTTGAACCTCCCAGCTCAGCGGCGGTTCCAGACCAAATATCCGAGTGAATGGATCCCACATTCCTTGTTTCCCCCAACAGCCAATGATCGGACGCTCCTTCGGTTCCGGGATGCTCGTCATCATCGCGTGCCCTTCGATTCACTCGTTGAACAAATTCCTCTTCCTCCTCGCCGGGACCATTTAACTCGAAGCGGAGTGCATGGGAGGCATAACGATAGCGATCCTTCCAGCCGACCTCTCCGGGACTCGGCTCGACGAAATAAGAAAGGGTTACTCGCATCTGAATAGGCAACTCACCGAGCCCTCGGAGCACATCGACCGGCCATGGCAATCGGTAAACATGCATGTCCTTCGAAATGTAACGACTCTGCGTTTCATGTTTGTCGAACGGTTGAATCACGGCTTGGGAAATCAGCGAAAGGGAGTTCGCGGCACACGAAAGAGCGCGCTCGATATCCGGAACCCCATAACCGCAAATTTTGGCCAGTCGGTAATAGGCGCCCTTCGAGTCATTTCGTAGGTAGTTGCGTTTCTGCGTGTCCGTCCAGTCCGCAGAATGCACGATCAAGCCGCGAATTGTCTCAGGCCATGCATCGGGATACTCTGCTTGCAGCCGCGCAGCCATCCAAGCTGCCTGTGCAGAGGCTGCGCTTGTTGCGTCAAAGGAAGAAAATTGCGCTACCTGTGGGGCGTGATGCGTCGAAAGCAGTTTCAGGTCATCCGTATCGAAGACTGATTCATTGGGACCGGAGGCAACATTGCCCCCCTCGAACAAAACGTCCGGCTTGATCGGCCATTTCCGATCCGGCCAAGTTGAAGACGTGGATGAAAAAGGTGAAATGTCGCCAGATTCAGCGATGGGCGCATAGGAGGTCAGTGTCGGATCGGCAATCCGCGTTTTCTCGGTGAATGCACCGACGCTCAATGCATTCCATGCCTGCGCAGGATCGTGGACCTCGCAAGTGATATTGGAATGAGGGAAGCGCTTCCAATCCTCAGGGTTCTTGACGTTTCCAGCGCTTATTATGAGGAGACGCTTCCGGTCATCCTGATAACCTGAGGCAAGCTCATCGATCTGGCCGGACCAGGAAGATGGTCTGCCGCAATTCAATTCGTCGTCGCTCGTTACAGCCATGCAAATCACGCGCCTCCGTTGGGGTGCTTGAATTTCGGCTCGACTAATCCCACGAGCGGTAAAGTGCCCCCAAAGGCGGCGTGGATTTTCTTCCGGAGGCGGAGGTAAAATTTTTGCAGACTCCAACCCATGCCTGATCACGATTGGTCGTTCCGTCTCGAGGCAGCGGAGAAGATCGCCGTATGCCGCAGTTCCGGCCATCAAAGTCCCATGGCCGTGATCGTCATGAGTTCCCCAAGCCGGGTCAGCCGCATGGCAGTCAACATCTGGAAGAACGGGCTCCAAAAGACGGTGCCCATTGGTTACGCCATGGTCGAGTACCAGCACACAAACATCGTTGGTCCGGTCTATCGAAGTCCGCGCGAGGAGATCGTTCACCCATTGGGTTTGGTCGGTATTCTCTTGCTCGACAAAGAATGTGGCGACCTCCCGGGCTCTTCGAAATTCAGCGATCGAATCAGAATGCTCGATTAAAGCCTCCAATTGTTGCCGGTTCACCAGAATCAGACGGACCGTTCGTTCCGGAAATGAAAGGGAACCTTCCCCTCGCTCGATTCCATGTTCGATGCAGATTTGATCAAACGCCTCAATGATTCCGAGGTCTTCGCTGCTGAGCCATGCTTCCACCCATTCGGGAAATTCCCCTGGAATGCGATCCGGAGAGTCCTGCCAAAATGACGACTCGAGAATGGCAGCGCGGACATCGCCAATGCTTTCGATCAATGGAGCATTCTTGGGGGTGGATGTCCCATCCATTCTCGGAGGATTGTCCTCCGTGGCGTAGGCGATCGCTTTCTGGAGGAAGTGTGAACTCTTGTCCTGGGGAATAAAGACCGTCGCACGCGTAATCTCTGATCCTTCCGGCCCCTCAGTCCGGACGTTCAGGAGTTTTATTCCAGCCCGTCTCGACTCCAAGCTGCGGAAGACCAGATCGAATCCCGGTTCGCTTGTGAATTCCAGATAGACGCCTTGGCGCGTAGAATGTGCCACAGCCTGCCGATTCTGCGCCTGCCTCCAAGCGTTCTCCAATGCAGTTTTAACATGTTCTGCATGGGTAGGACGATCCTGCGCCCGAAGCCTCGGTCCGTCACCTCCCCTTCGGGGACTGCTGTAGTCGTCTCGGCTATCTGATGGTCCGCGAAGGAACAAATGTGGAAATCGATCATCAGCCATGGATCACTTGCGCTCGTGTGTTTGATTTCTTTCGCGAAGCGTCCTGACCAAAACTTTGGTCTCCACTTTCTGTTTATCTGCAAGTATCGCCTCTTTGATTGCATCGCGGCAGGCATGGTCAATCTCTGCGTGGCTCAATCCCGCGCTTTCTGCCATGATCGATTTCCATCCGAGACGGCCCATGAACGATCCTAGGACGTTCTCGATCAACCGGCGGCGAGACGCTTCATCGGGCAATCCGTAGTGCAGCACATCATCAAACCGCCGGAAAAGTGCTCGATCCAATAGAGCTGGATTGTTCGTTGCTCCAATGATGAGGCTTTCGGAGGTGTCTTGTTCAATAAACTGCAAGAGGGCGTTGAGAACTCGCCGCATTTCGCCGACGTCATTCTCAAGCGATCGCTCTCCGCCAATGGCGTCAAATTCATCGAAAAGATAAACGCCATGCTCATCTCGGATAAGATCAAATATCTGTCGCAGTTTGGCGCTTGTCTCGCCCATGAACTTCGTCACGAGTTTGTCGACTTGAATCGTGTGCAGTGGCAGGCGCAGTTCGTGCGCTAAAACTCGTGCCGTGAGGGTTTTTCCAGTCCCAGGCGGCCCGGAGAGAAGGATCTTCCTGCGGTTTGAAAGTCCGTGTTTCTTCAATTTCTCTTGTTGCCGGTGCTCGTGGACAATTCGATGAATCCGGTCTCGAAAGGCGTCGGGAATGACCAGTGCCGACATGGGGGTGTCGGATTTTTCGGACAACACCATCCCAGCCAGATCTTGGGGAAATCTTAGCAGCGTGTTGCTCCCTCGTGCTTTCCGCCCCTTGTCCACAATCTCGCGAATATCGTGAGCAAGTGCCGGGTGCCCTTGTTGGGCCTCGTGCGCTGCCACCTGCAGTGCAAGGGTGTAAAAACGCTCATCATCCTCACTGAGGTGAGAGCGAATCAGGGATTTGATTTGTTCGGCTGTGGCCATTGCTTAATGCGGCTAAGGTAATTGAGTGGCGCGGGTTCGTCGAGTGCGGTTAACTCGCGTTCAAATTTAGCCATAGAACGCCGGTTCGGCATAGGGCAAGGGGTCGGGAAAGGGGTCGGTCCTTAGTATTGACAATTTGTCGATTTAATCACGCAGGCATGACGCCATGCCGGAACAGTTTTGATCGAATAAACGATCAAAATGCCAGGAGCCATCCCCTTCGACTCAGTAGATCGCATTTTCAGGTTCGGGAATATAGCTATATCTTCGCTCCGCTCTCCACGAACTCGCGCGATTTCTCCTCCATCCCCTGCTGGAGCGCCTCTTCCTCGCCGACGCCGTGCTCGGCGGCGTATTGGCGGACTTCCTCAGTGATCTTCATCGAGCAGAAATGCGGGCCGCACATGGAGCAGAAGTGGGCGGACTTCGCACCCTCCTGCGGGAGCGTTTCATCGTGGAACTCGCGCGCCGTTTCGGGGTCGAGCGAGAGGTTGAACTGGTCCTCCCAGCGGAACTCAAACCGCGCCTTGGAAAGCGCGTTGTCGCGGTATTGCGCGCCGGGGTGGCCCTTGGCCAGATCGGCGGCGTGCGCGGCGAGCTTGTAGGTGATGACCCCCTCTTTTACGTCCTTTTTGTTCGGCAGGCCGAGGTGCTCTTTCGGGGTGACGTAGCAGAGCATCGCCGTGCCGTACCAGCCGATCAT
>CAZYVL010000153.1:0-4638 GCA_964651005.1 uncultured Chthoniobacteraceae bacterium
GCCAGCTCCAGGGCGATGGAGAGCATCGTCCCGCAGTAAAAGGCCATCCAGGCGGTGCCGTCGGCCTGCTCCAGCCGCTCGCCGCCGGGGAGCGGCTTGGAACGGTCAAAGAGACCGATATTATCCAGCCCGAGAAAACCGCCGGAAAAGAGATGGTTGCCCTCCACGTCCTTGCGGTTCACCCACCAGGTGAAATTCAGCAACAGCTTCTGGAAGCAGCGTTCCAGGAAAAGGCGGTCGCGCAAGCCGCGCTCCCCGTTGCGCGCGGCGACCTTGTAGACGCGCCAGCAGGCCCAGGCGTGCACCGGCGGGTTCACATCGCAGAAGTTCCACTCGTAGGCAGGGATCTGCCCGTTGGGGTGCATGTACCACTCGCGCAGGAGAAGCTGGAGCTGCCCCTTCGCAAACTCCGGGTCGATCCGCGCGAACGGGAGCATGTGGAAGGCGAGATCCCACGCGGCGAACCACGGGTACTCCCAGTTGTCGGGCATCGAAAGGAGATCGCGGCTGTAGAGATGCCCCCAGTCTCCGTTGCGAATCCGCCCGCGCCCCGGAGGAGGCGGCGGCGAGCCGGGATCGCCCCGGAGCCAATCCTCCACGACGTAGAAGTAAAACTGCTTGGACCAGAGGAGACCCGCATACGCCTGCCGGGCGATGGCGCACTGCTCTGCGGTGAGAAGATGGGCGTGCCGCGTCCCGTAAAAAGCGTCGTACTCCTCCTCCCGCGCCTTGAAGAGCGCGTCGAAGTTGGCAAAGCGATCCGGCTCGCGCGCGGCAGGCTCCGTTTCCCCCGTCAGCCGCAGGCGCACCACCGCCTCGCCCCCCGGCGGCAGATGCAGGACGCGATGCGCCGCCGCTTTCGTCCCCCACCCGGCGGGGTTGACTGCATCCCGCCGCCCGCCCACCACGTAATCGTGAAAGGCATCCTTCACGTACGGCCCGGCATTGGGCGCGCCGAAGAGCCGCTCGTTATTGGTTTCGTTCTCGGTGAAGAGCCAGGATACGGCCCCGGCGCCTTCAGTACCTTCCGCGTCATCCTCTTCGAGGGCAAAGCGGAACGCGCCGAGCGATTCGTGCGTGGCCAGGAGTTCGTTCTCCCGGTCCGGGTCGCGCCGCAGGCACGGCTTCTCGTTGCACGGTTCGTGGGGATTGCCCCAGCACCAGGTATTGCGAAACCAGAGCGTCGGCAGGAGATGGAGCGTCGCCGCCTCCGGGCCGCGATTGGCGAGGGTCAGCCGGATCAACGTATCGTCCGGCCCCTCCTTGGCGTACTCCACCGTCACGTCGAAATAGCGGTTTTCCGCAAAAACGCCGGTATCCTCCAGCTCGTACTCGCGTTCCTCGCGCGTGCGCTGCGCGTTGACGGCCAGCAGCTTCCGGTAGGGAAACCCGGCCTGCGGATATTTATAGAGCGCCCGGGCGTACGAGTACGTCGGCGAAGAGGCGAGGTAGTAGTAGCACTCCTTGACATCCTCGCCGTGGTTTCCCTCCGGGTTGGAAAGCCCGAAGAGACGCTCCTTCAGAAACGGATCGCGCCCGTTCCAGAGGGCGATGCCGAAGCAGAGGCGGCACTCCCGGTCGGTCCACCCCAGCAGGCCGTCCTCCCCCCAGCGGTAGGCGCGGCTGCGGGCGGCGTCATGGGGGAAGTAGTTCCACGCCTTGCCGTCTGCGGAGTAATCCTCCCGCACCGTCCCCCACTGGCGCTCCGAGAGGTACGGCCCCCAGCGTTGCCAATTCTTCTCCCGCCGGGCGGCTTCGGCCAGGCGGCGGTGTTCGGCAGTCGGCGCGGCAGGTGAAGTAGGCATCGTTCTTTTTCGCGCCGGGAAGGATAACCGGCCTGCGTCCCCGGAGTCGAGCCGACGGTGCAAGCCCCGTTCAGGCCCGCGTCGGGGCCCCACAGGCGCACCCGTCGCCTTCCCCGCTCCGGGCCTCCTCCTCGCGGAGAATGGCTTCGGTATCGCGGACGAGCGCCTTCATGCTGGCGAGCCAGATGATCCCCGCCAGCAGGATGACGAGTGAAACGGAAAGAAAAGCCACGTTCCAGTTCGAACGATCCTTGATCCAGCCGATGAGCGGCGGGGAGATGGCGTCGCCCAGCGCATGAATGATTAGGATGCTTACCGCAAAGGCGGAAGCGCGGATCGGAAGCGGCGTGACGTTCGCAATGGCGGTGTTGGAGGGGCCGGTATTGAGGAAGAGGAAGAAAATGGCCAGGAAAACGAAAATCCAGGCGAGCGGCATCGGAGCGTAAAGAATCCCCACCGTGGCCGGGAACCCGATCAGCATTCCGCAGCCGGAAACGAGAAAATACGAACCGGGGAAGCGGGAGCGGAGCCGGTCCGCCAGCCAGCCGCCGAGCAGCGTGGAGATCAACCCGCCCACCGCGACAATCCCGCCGAAGAGGAGCGTCGATTGCGACTGCGGCACATTGCGCGCTTCGGAAAGGTACGTCGGCACCCAGAAGGAGAGGCCGCCGATGGAAAAGGTGAGCGCGGTTTGCGCCGCGACATTGGCGAGGTAGGAGGGGATTTTCAGCAGCCGCAGGTAATCGGCCAGCGCGGCGCGCGGCTTCGCGCCATCGCCCTGCTTCCGGGAAGGCCCCTTCATGAAAAACGCCCAGAGCGCCAGGAACAACCCCGGCGGCGCGACCAGATAGAACGCCCAGCGCCAGGTCAGGTGCGAGACCGCCCAGCCGCCCCACATGTAGCCGAGCGCGCTCCCCACCGGGATCGCCACATAGAACCACGAAAGCACCTGCCCCCGTTTTTCGATCGGGAAGAGATCGCTAATGAGCGTCGGCGCGGCGGGGCCGTACCCTGCCTCGCCGATCCCGAGGAAAACGCGCGTGAGCAGAAGCGCGAAAAAGCTCGCCGCCAGGCCCGACCCGCCGCAGGCGAGGCTCCAGATCCCGACGCTCAGGGCGATCAACTTCCAGCGCGAATACCGATCCGCCAGCCAGCCGAAGATCGGCGCGGTCACCATGTAGCTGACGAGGAACGCCGTCCCGAGCAGCCCCGCCTTGAAGTTCGGATCGGCCTCTCCGGAAAGAAACTCCAGCTTGATCTGCGGGAGCACCGCCGTGACGAGATAGCGGTCGAGGTAACAGAGCAGGTTGATGGCCAGCAGCAGCGCGACCGACATTTTCGCGCGGGCGCCAGGCTGGGCAGGAGGGCGGTTCATGCAAAAAAGGGGGAAAAAGGAAGAAAAAGGGGCTGGGGAGCGCCCGCATCCCGCGCGTTCTCCCGGCGAAAAGCAAGCCGTTTCTCCCGCCCCCGCGCCGCTTTTCCGCTTTCTTGACCCCGGGAAAAGGCTCCTCTAGGCTTCTTCTTTTCATGAAGATTCAGCGCGCTCTTATCTCTGTTTCAGACAAAACGGGCCTCGTCGAGTTTGCCCGGGAACTCTCGGCCCTCGGCGTCGAAATCCTTTCCACGGGCGGCACCGCCCGGCTGCTCCAGCGCGAGGGGATCGCCTGCGTGGAGGTCTCCTCGTTCACCGGCTCCCCGGAAATCCTCGATGGCCGCGTGAAAACGCTGCACCCGAAGGTCCACGGCGGCCTGCTCTATCTGCGGGGCAACGAGGATCACGAAGCACAAGCGAAGGCCAACGGGATCGAGCCGATCGACCTCGTGGTGGTCAATCTCTACCCGTTCGAATCGACCGTCGCCAAGGAGGGCGTGACGCTGGAGGAAGCCATCGAGCAGATCGACATCGGCGGCCCCTCCATGCTGCGGAGCGCCGCGAAGAACTACCGCTCCGTCACCGTCGTCGTGGACCCGGCGGACTACGAGGATGTCCTCACGAGCATCCACGACAACGAGGGGGGCACGACGCTCAAGCTGCGCGAGCGGCTCGCCATCAAGGTCTTCGTCACCACCTCGCGCTACGACGGCGCCATCGCCAACTTTCTCAACAAGGAGCAGGAGACCACCTGCTCTTTTTCCGTCTCCATGCCGATCGCCGCGCGCCTGCGCTACGGCGAGAACCCGCACCAGCACGCCGCGCTCTACGGCAACTTCGACGACTATTTCCAGAAGCTCCACGGCAAGGAGCTCTCCTTCAACAACATCCTCGACATCACGGCGGCCTCGCAGCTCATCGACGAGTTTTCCGAGCCGACCGTGGCGATCCTCAAGCACACCAACCCGTGCGGCGTCGGCAGCGACGCCGACCTGCGCGCGGCGTGGGACAAGGCGTTTGCGACCGACAAACAAGCCCCCTTCGGCGGGATCATCATCTGCAACCGTCCGTTGACGGAAGCACTCGCCCGGGCGATCAGCGAGATTTTCTCCGAGGTCATCATCGCCCCCGACTTCGACGCCGAAGCGCGCGCGCTCCTGCAAAAGAAGAAAAACCTGCGGCTGATGAAAAAGCTCGCCCCGCCCGCCACCAAGGAGCCGCCGCTCGACATCCGCTCGGTCCTCGGCGGCCTGCTGGTGCAAGACCGCGACCGGGAGGAACTCCGCGATCTCGAAAGCAAGGTCGTCACGCAGCGCCCGCCGACCGCCGACGAAATGCGCGCGATGGTCTTTGGCTGGAAGGTGGTCAAGCACGTGAAGTCCAACGCCATCGTCTACGCGGGCAAGGACCGCACGCTCGGCATCGGCGCGGGCCAGATGTCGCGCGTGGACGCCTCGCGCA
>CAZYVL010000154.1:0-4628 GCA_964651005.1 uncultured Chthoniobacteraceae bacterium
CGGGGCAGTTTTCGGCCAGGTTCACGCCGCCTACGTCCGTGTTCTGGTCCGGATCGGTGCTCCAATCGCCAACGGCTGCTTTCGTCATGTGCGTTCCTTCAAACGAAGAAGGGCCGCCCTTTCGGACGACCCTTCACCTTGTCTTGCCTAGACTTTCCACAACTTGCCTAGCCGTGCCTGGCTTGCCGTAACACGCCTCACCCGGCCAAGCCGTGCCTCGCCTTACCTTGCCTGCCTAGACGAGCCGTGCCGTGCCGTGCCCTGCCGTGCCCCACCTAGCCCCGCCTGCCATGTTTCACCCGCTTATCGGCCGGGTTGAGCCTGATCGATGACGCTGAATATCTGCGCCAGTTCGACCAGCTCCGCATGACGCTTCCGCCACGCTGCCAGTTCGGCCAAGGCGTCTGCGACCACCTGTGCCCGAAGTTGTGAATCGCTCATCGCGTGGGCGAGCGACGTGTACGAACGGTCCTCGTCTCGCTTGACTGAAACGAACGCACGAACCGCCTTCGTCTCTTCGGCCTGTTGGATGACCACGTCGATCGAGCGGATGAGATATCGCGCCTGATCGACCCGGTAGGCATCGGCGGCGGTCGCATCGTTCCACTCGAAAGCGCCGTGCAAGGGCGCATCCTCCGAGCGCGATGCCTCTACCACATCCTTGGCATCGAGCCGCCCGTTCTGGCGGACCCGAATGCGTTCAAGCTCTTCGCCGGCCACCTGTGCGTCCATCGTCGCATGGCAAGCGCTCTTCCATGTGTAGACCATGCCCATCAGGAAACTTCCTCGCTGGAGCCGACGTGAAAGCGGCCATAGGAGCCGTTTTTCTCAGGCCTCCATTCGCCGATACCGACACCAAACCCGGCATTGTTGAGAAGGTTCGCTATCTGCTCGGCAGAGATCACGCTGCTGTTGAACTTCACCGTGACCGGCATCCGCCACGCCTTGAACTCAGGCCGGTAGCGGATATCGGCCGTGCCCATACCCACCCGTACCATGTCCTCGCGCGGATTGGGTTCGCCGATGATTTCGACCAATTCCGCGTCGATATGGACCGCGCCACGCAGCACCGTCATCTTGGCATCAACGAACCGCGCAGCCGACACCATCGCCGCCTTCAGGCCGATTGCCGGGAAGCCGTTTCGGCCATCCGGAAACTTGTAGAAGCAAGCCTCATAGTCGGCCTCCGGGTCTTTCGCCTCCCGCGCCTTCGTGGCCTTCTTCATCTGCTTGTCGAGCATCTGTTTCTTGGCCTTTTCCGACCAAGCGTGAATGATCAGCGGGCTATCGCCGATCAGCATGAATTGGACCGTCTCGATCTTGAGCGCGGGCAACTCGATTGCGGTTGTTTTAGCGGCGACCATTTGAAAACTCCGCCAAGGTGATCGCCGCCAGAATGTTGCCAGCAATACGCGACGGCTCGTCGCAATGCCGCATGTGCACTTCGTTTATACTCGCCAGCGCGCGAGATCGTTGGTCAGTTGGCATGGCCTCATACAAAGCCATGCAGATCAGCATTTCCGGCGTCCGCTCGAACGTAAAGTCGCGAACCTCTGGAATCGCTTTCTGGCTCTCCCTGATGCTACGAGCCAGATTGAGCGAACAGACATTCGTGATGTCCAAGCGCTTATACTTCGTCCGAGCGGGAATATTGAAACCGTTCCCTCCACGCGGGGGGAATGCTAAAACAGCAGCAGCCATATCGATCTCCTTGGGATCGTTGCGGTTAGGCCGGGTGGGAAGCGTCAACTTCCTACCCGGCCGATACGGGTAGTACGGCTACTTGCAAACGGTGTCAACGGCTGATACGTACTGCCCGTATGGAAAAGACCGAACCTATGCAGCGCTTCGAAATGAAGGCTCCGTCCGAGTGGCTTGAGCGCGTCGATCAGTGGCGTGGCAAACAACCCGGCGTCCCGGCCCGCGCAGAGGCTATCCGCCGCCTTGTTGAAAAGGGGCTGAAAGCGGAGTAACATCCGCCGATGTCAGACAATCAATCAACCCTTTGCAGCTTAGCTTGGATACTATTTTTCTTCCTTCTTGCGAGCTACTTTGGGGGCTAGCTGGCCGCTCAGCAGCGCTGTGATCCAAGCCTGATCTTCAGGCGACAAGATCGGCGCCGCTTCCAGAGCCTTCCCATTCCGCGCGATAAGATCGGCCATATCCGCACTATTAATAGTCATTTTCGTCGCGTTACGCCGGCCAATCTCGCCGACGCCTCGTGCGGCCGCGCTTAAACCCGCGCCCATCCCCGGCCCACCGATTGCGTTTCCAATTGCAAATGGCACTCCGGTGCCGATCCCCACGCCAACCAAGCCGTTCGGTGCTAATCTCCCCACATTTCTCGCGATGTTAGAGGCTGTCGTGCCTCGGGAAACCTCCCTGATGGCCTTCTGGGTGGCCTCGTTGAAGCCCCGCTCCTGTCCGTTGACAATCTTCCGATCGAGGCCGCGAAACTCAGTGCGCAAGGCGTTCTCATAGCCGGAGTCGCTGAACTGCCCAGCGCGTCGGCGCGCCTGCTCCATCGCTTCCTGAAGCTTCTGGGAATTAATATATCTGGAAGAAACCTGTCGCGCCTGCGCAAACTCAGGGGCTAGAGGTGCCGCCCAATCATCGAACTCGCCAAGCATCATCCTGGCGAGGCGGCGCTCTGAATTGTCATTCGATGAAGCTGCCTCGGAAAGAATTTTTCGGACCGTCTTCATCTGCTTGGGCGACATGGTTCCTGTGGCGTAATCGGCCGATAGCTCCAATGCTTCCTTGGCTTTGGGATAGGCCGACGAGACACGGCCCGTAGGACTGACCAGCCCCTCATCCTGCGCGATGGTCTTAAATCGGTTATGTAGATCGCCGGTAAGCTCTTGGCTGGCCATGACGCCGTTGGCCTCTGCCTTGTCGTAAAGGTCTCTTGCCCGCGTCTTCAATTGGGGAATGGTGGGGACGGCGGCCGCCGCCTTCCGACCGGCAACCTTTTTCATGCTCCGATAGGCGCTGGTAAGGCCCGCGCCGCTGCCGAGCAGTTCGCCGCCAAGTTCGGCGATCGGATTTCCTGGGAACATCTGCTGCGCAGTCGCCGCTCCCATACCTCCCGTGACGGCAGGAAGCGCCGCACGAGCTATCTGCATGGGCTTGGTAGCCACCGCTGCGACCGGGACCATGGCAGAGCCAACGCTTCGCATAGTGCGGCGGACAAAACGATTGTCGGGTGCAACAGTTGCCGGGCCGATCGAGCCCGCCTTGCGCATCGTGTCGGCGATCATGTCAGAGCCAAGAAATGGCTTGGCTGGCATCCTAAGATTGGTTCCGGCAACGGCGTTGACACCGCGCGCGCCTAGATCAAGGACGCTATTTGCCAGATCGACCGGTGCGCCGAGGATGTCCGCAACGCCCTCGTTCATACCGGACAAGCCCTGCGAGACGTTGCTCTTGTTGTAAGCTGAGCTGGTGTCTCCGGTCTTGGCTTTCGCATAGCGCGCCTGAAGTTGTGATTTGGTCGTACCCTCGGGCACGTTGCGAATGATCGTGCCGTCCGGCATCCTTACATCGGGCATAAGAATTAATCCGGCAAACTGTTGAAGTCGATGACGCGCGGCTCGTCTGTGTTTTTCTTGGCGGGCGGACGCTTCATCCCATAGGCCTGATAGGTTTGGTCAAGGCGGTTCTGAAGATTTCCCACCTTCTCAGTGATCCTCGAATCGAAATCGCGGGCGCTGGGCCGGTTCGCATCGATAAAGGCCCTCAACTCGGTATCGGATTGTGCGCCGACGCCGGGCACCCGGAACGCCGCGAGTCCGACTTCGCCAAGGCCCGCGCCTGCGGTGTCAAACTGCGCGTTTTCCGAACTAGGCAGAAGATCGAAGACGCCCGCCAAGCCCTTGGTGCGCCCCGGCCCTTTATTATAGAGGTGCCGAATCCTATCCAATTGCCCTTGCGCCGCGCGGATATTGGCAAGCTTTTGCCTGTCGAGCGGGGCGGCCCGTTCGCGCCCTCGTTTGGTGGCGTCCGCGCCAAGCTCAAGGCTGTTGCGATACGCCGCGAGCTGCTTATCTTTTTCCGCCTGTACGGCGGCCTGGATAGCCGCATTGCGCCGTATGATAACCGGATCTTCGTTGCTGCCCGGAATGTAGCTCTGACTGCCATCCGGGTTTGCGCGAAGGCCTGTCGCCGGCTTCGGCCCCGCGCCCGGCGTCGAAGCCACGACGCCACGGTTGCCATATTTTTCCCATGGCCCTGCCATTATCGCTGCCTCCACGAAGTGGCCAGCGAAGGATCGCCGCCAAGGTAGATATACCCATCCTGTTCCTCGCCAACCTCCGGCGCAGAGCCGCCTCCCATTTCTTCGGGGTTGACGATCTGCTGCCCATTCTCGGGATTGCCCATCATCATGAAGGTGGGCTTGAATCGTGCGCGGCGAACGTAGTCATTAAACTGGGGCGTGCCGGGCCGGTAGCCCATCGCTCCCGCTTCGCGCATGGCCGGCGTATCGTCATTCGGTAGCCGCCTTGGGTTTCTTGCCTCGGCGATATCCTTCATGCTTTGCAGGCCGGCTTCCTTGCCCGGACCATCGCCGCCTGCCATCATGATCGCGCCGATCTCGCGAATGTTGTCCTTATTCTTGTTCAGGAACC
>CAZYVL010000155.1:0-4495 GCA_964651005.1 uncultured Chthoniobacteraceae bacterium
CAACCGCGCGCCCCTACTACTCCCCGGCTTGCCAGCGAAAGGCAATCGGGTTTTTCGCGCCGAGCTGGTCGAGCACGCGGGAAACCACCGTATCGACCACCGCCTCCACCGTCTCCGGGCGGCTGTAGAACCCCGGGCAGGCGGGCAGCACAACCGCCCCCGCCTCCAGCAGCGTAACGACATTCCGGGCGTGGATCAGGTTCCACGGCATCTCGCGCGGCACAAGCAGCAGCTTGCGCCGTTCCTTGAGAAACACATCGGCGGCACGCAGCAGCGCCGTATCGGAGACGCCCGCAGCGATCCGCCCGAGCGTCCCCATCGAGCACGGGATGACCACCATCGCGTCGAAGAGCGCCGAGCCGCTGGCGAAAGGAACGTTCATCGAGCGGTCATTGTGCTCGGCCACGCCGGGCGGCACACGGAGTTCCCCCAGCTCCTGCGCGATCACCTGCCGGGCATAGGCGCTATAAAGGAGGTGGATTTCATGCCCCTGCGGCGCGAGCAAATCGAGAAGCCGCTGGAGATACACGGCCCCGCTGGCCCCGGTGGTGGCAAGAACGATCTTCATCGCTGAAGCCCGGTTCTAACCCGGCCCCCCGTGTAGGCGCGAGCGCAAAAACGGCACCGCGCTCTTTCCAAACAGTGGCACGTCAATTCTACGGCTACCCTTTTTCTGAACACCGGGAGACCATCTCAAGCAGGCGAGTTGCCAAATTTTGGGAGCCATACTGGCCCAACGATGTAAAAAATTACCTGCCTTTTAAGAAAAAATTGACTACAGGGTGGTACCCCTGCATATAGTCAAATGTATGCCAATCGAAATCGACGGAAACCAATATTTTACCTCCGCTGAGGCAGCGGAATACGCTGGAGTCCATCGGCTTACGCTGCTTCGTTGGATTCGGCAAAAGAAGTTTGGCGACGTGCCTCGAAATAGAAACGGGTGGCGTGTTTTTGACCAAAAAACGCTAGACGTTCTTTACGCATACGCTCATAGCCTTGACGGAAGGCCTCCAGGCTCGTGATGAATTCGCTTTTTCAAGAAAAAGTTTAAACAACTCTTGACATCTTCAATTATGGCAACGGCTCTAGATAAAAATACGACACGCAAGCCTTCATCGCTCACTTATATCTCCCTTTTTACAGGCGGGATGGGGCTCGATATTGGTCTCGAGCGGGCCGGTTTCACCCCGGTTGTTTGTAATGAAATTGACCCATTGGCGGTGAAGACAATCAAGCTGAATCGGCCTAATTTACCGATACTTCACCAATCAGTCGAAGATGTGCATATCGACACACTCTCACTGCTATCAGGATTTAGACTCGAAGGAATAGATCTTTTAGCTGGTGGCCCTCCCTGTCAAGCTTTCAGTGTATTTGGTCAAAGGCGAGGCCTTTTCGACGGACGAGGACGCATGATCTTTGAATTTGTTCGTCTTGTGAATGAGATACGGCCCAAAGTATTTCTCATGGAGAATGTACGTGGCCTACATTCGATGCCACTTGCCCCGAAGGGGCTTGAACCAAAGAATTCGAAAATTCCCCATGAGGCTCGTGAGCCAGGTTCACTGCTCAAAGAGTTATTAAGACAATTCAACGAAGCTGGGTATCGCGTAGACTGCTTCCTCGTCAATTCTGTGAATTATGGCGCACCGCAAATAAGGGAACGTTTGATCTGTATAGGGAATAAGTTCGACCTCAAGGCAAACTTTCCCAAGCCGCAGTTCAGTAATCGCGTAGAGGACAACCTACCCCCATTTCGAACACTGGGAGATGTGATCGGACCTGGCTTCATTGATTCTAATCCTGAGGTTCTCGATTTTAGTCCGCGAAAGCTTAAATACCTCAGTTTAGTTCCACCTGGTGGGAATTGGAGAAGTCTACCGATTGAAATTCAAAAGGAGTCAATGGGGAAGAGCTGGTATCTAAAAGGTGGCCGGAGTGCTTATTGGCGTCGTTTGTCATTTGATTACCCTTGCCCTACGGTCGTGACCATGCCAAATCATGCGGGAACTAGCATGTGTCACCCTAGTATACTTCGCGCGCTCAGTGTTGGAGAAATGGCTGCAGTACAAGAATTCCCCTCGGATTGGCAGTTTGTCGGATCTGTGTCTGACAAATGCCGACAAATTGGCAACGCCGTCCCCCCGCGCTTGGGCGAAGTGGCGGGCGAAGTGATAACGGAGTTATTAGGCCAGATTAAACGATTTCGAGTCTCAGAGAAAGCCCCGTCACACTCAGCCGAGATTATTCACCTTCGACCCCACGTTCGTACCCGAAGTTACTTTCGAGATGGAGATGTTATTTCCGGGGAGGTTTCATATTATGGAGGGCGCAATAAAGTGATGCGAAACCAACTGGAGCTATCTATAGGAGCTTAGGCCAAAAGCCGAATCTATCCATTGACTTGTTGAATAATCGATTTCCAGTCTGGAATTCCAGACGGCGAGATGAACTGTTTGTATTGTTTTGAAAACGCATGTTTATATTCTGAAATCAGCTCATTCATCTTTCCAAACTTTTGTTCCGCCGTAGAAAATCCACAGAGAATCCCTTCGAGAACCCAGAGGTGAGTGTCTTCCTCTCCGTTGTTTAACCATGTCCAGAATTCTTTCCCCGCATAAACATTTACGTGCCTAGTCAGGTCAATTACATTGTGCTTTGCTCCGCGATTGATGCCTCGAAGAATATCATATTTGTCGGTTAATCCCTCCTTGGTTCCGTAGAAAACGCCAACGACAATTTCATCGAATGAGAAGCCGTTTAACTTTCCTTGATCACGCAAAGTCAAGAGTTCATGGAAAGCTTCATTAAGCTTCATCGCCATCGTTAGCTGAATAGTCCACCGTCCCGCCTTCAACGACAGCAGCTTGTTAGGACAACCATTGGCACCCAAGACGATATGATCAATCTCGTTGAATGCTGGCAGGTTAAAAGGAGCTTCTCGCCGCACCGCCTTATCAAGCTTCTTCGACTTGAACACCCTTGGAAGAATTTTTTCATCCATTAGCTTACCGAAGCCGGTAGCATAGCCGGTTGCAAAATGCGCAGCCACAATAAAGTCTGAAAGCTCTTCGATGTTCGAGAAGGAGTGCATGCCTAAAACTAGAGGCAATAGAAATGGATTTACAGACATCGTTTCATGACTCAGCCCCTTCAGCTTTTTGTGCCTTTCGCCAATCCACCACACAATCTCCGCAGCCACCGAATCGATAATTTCAGCTTTTTTCACCCATTGGGTATAGCATGTGTGAAGCTAACGCACAACCCATTTATAAAAAAGGCGTTCCAGGGCTTTTTCGAGGGGCAGGCAGAATAGGCGCATCTTTACGCGACCCTGAGGAATCGCTGATTTAATCTCTGTGGGTTCAATTCTCCGCCGCTGGCGGCGCAAGTTCATGGCGGGAGTCTGCAATACCCCGCCGCTTGCGGCGTGGGATGGGTTTAATCCGCAGTCCCGTGAGCCATCCCGAAGAAATAAGCAGCACCGCTGTCGATCAGCACCATGGCGACAAAGAATACCGCTTTGACCAAGGGAAAAGCCCATTTGGAATCACGTGTCACCCTTTCATCAAAAGGCCAGCAGATAAACCACAGCACAGTGAGATTCGACAACAACAGGCCGGCGATGAGTTTGGGCATTTTTGGAAAATAATGTTTGCAGGGAGGCACGGATGAACTGGCGGGAAGGGGGCCACCCCCACTCACCCCTCCTTTTCCGCCAGGTAGCCGCGGATGATCTCCGCAAAGAGCGCCCCGAATTCCGCCAGCTTTTTCTCGCTCACGCCGCTGATCGCGCTCAAAGCCTCGGTGTCTGCCGGGCAGTCGCGCGCCATCTGGCGGAGCGTGTTGTCTCCGAAAATCACGTAGGCGGGGACGCCCCGTTCGTCGGCGAGCTGTTTGCGCACCATCCGGAGGCGTTCGAAAAGGCGTTCGTCGCAGGCGATCGCGCCGTCTTGCGGTGCGGAGCGGCGCGCTTTCGGCACGACGAGCGGCCGCGTGAGGGTGACGCCGCGCCGGGTTTTCAGCAGGTCGATCCCTTCGGAGGTAATCTCCAGGGTCGGGTAGGTGCCGGGTGATTGCGCCAGGTAGCCGAGCCGGATGAGTTCCCTCCCGATGGCCGCCCATTCCGGGCGCGACGCCTCTTTGCCGATGCCGTAGGTGCTCAGGCTGTCGTGCCCCCAACGCCGGATTTTTTCCGTGGTTGCGCCAGTGAGCACTTCGACAATGTGGTTGAGGCCGACGCCGAACCGGCTGGCCTGGCCGACCCGGTAGACACACGAGAGGAGCTTCTGCGCGGCGAGGGTGCCGTCGTAGGTCTGGCGCGGTTCCAGGCAGTTGTCGCAGCCGCCGCAGCCACTCCCGCCGTCGTTTTCGCCCGGGGTGTAGCGTTCGCCGAAGTATTCGAGCAGGTCCGCCCGGCGGCAGGAACTTGTCTCCGCATAGTGAAGCATGCGGCGAAGCTGCGCGCGGGCGTTCTGCTGTTCTTCGGGGT
>CAZYVL010000156.1:0-4438 GCA_964651005.1 uncultured Chthoniobacteraceae bacterium
GCGGTGACTAGCGAAGCATCTCCTCCAGCGTCTTGTCCGGCGCGGAGCCGAGCGAGACCGCTTTCTTGTAATGCTTGAGGGCGTTCTCCTTGTCGGGCGGCTGCGCCGTGGCGAGCACGACGGCGAGGTTGAAGTGGGCGTCGGCGTAAGAGGGGTTGATCTGGATGGCCGTCTCGATCTCTTTTTGCGCGGCTTTCTTCCACCCCTTTTGCGCGGCGGTGACGCCGAGGTAGTTATGGGCGGTCGGGTTTTTCGGGTTGATCGCGAGCGAGCGGGTGAGGCTCGTTACCGCGTCGTCGTACTTCCCTTGTTTATAATAGACGATGCCGAGCGTGGTGTAGGAGGAGGCGTCCTCCGGGGCGATGGCGATCACTTTCCGGAAGGTCTCTTCCGCCTGCTTAAGCTTCCCAGCCTGGTAGCGGGCAGCCCCGAGATTGGAGAGCACGTAGAGATTCGACGGCGCTTTGGCGGCAAGCTTTTCATAGCTTTGCTCGGCCTCCGCATAGTGGCCCTGGTCGAATTTCTCCTTCGCCTCGCGCGCCAGCGGCTGCAAGGCTTCGGGAAGATCCGGCTGAAGGTCTGCCGTGTTTGACGTACCCACCGTGTCTGCCGGATTTGCCGCAGCGGTTTCGACAAGCGGCGCCTCGCCGGTTTTCGCCTCCGGGAGAGGCAGGGCCGCTGCGGGGTTCGCCGTGGGGTTCGCCGCGTCGCCACCCTCGGGGTGGATCTGCGGCGCCACGATGGAGATCGCCATCGCGTTGGTCTCGTTATCGACGATTTCGAGTTGCGGCGCTTTGAAAAGCCCGCGCTCCTCCTGGGTCAGCTCCACAGCCGGTTGCCCGAGGAGCGTCACCTGTTCGTTCAACGCCTTGGAGCGGACCTGGAGGCGGTCGAGTTCGGAGACGATGAGCTTGCGCGCCTGCTCCCGGCGCGCCTGGTTCTTAAGCTCGCGCAGGACAATCCCGCGCAGCAGTTCGTTCTCCTGGGAGAGCTTTTGCTGCTCTTCCGGGTCGGCGGGTTCGGCCCCGGAGCCGGGGGTGGCGGTCTTGGTAGCCTCAAGCTGCGCCTGGAGATTCTTGATCGCCTCGCCGCTCTTCTCGTTCTCCTCCTTGGCGGCGGTTAGCTGCTGCTGAACGCCCGCGAGCTGCTCTTTCAACCCGGCGATCTCCTTCTCTTTTTCCGGGGCGCTCCCCTGGAGAGAGGTGATCGTTTTCTGCGCCTCGTCGAGCTTCGTCGCCAGGGCATCGCGTTCCGCCAGCAGCTTCTTGAGGTCGCCCTCCGCGTGGGAAGCCTTTTCCAGCTTGGCCAGCGCGGTGTCGCGCTCCTTGGCCGTGGCGATGAGCTTGCGTTCCGCCTCGGCCAGTTCCTTCTCCTTCTTCTCCGCCTCCTTTTGGGCGTCGGCGAGTTCTCCGGCGAGTTTCACGTTCTTCTGCCGCTCGGTATCGCGCTCTTTTGTGAGCTCCTTGCCGGTGCTCTCCAAAGTTTCGATCTTTTCGCGCGCCTCGGTGAGCTTTTGGGTGATCTTCTCGTTTTCCGCAGTGAGGCTCTTGGCCTTCCGTTCGGCGTCGGCGAGCTTGCCGGAAAGATCGGGGCGCTTGGCGAGGTCCGCCATTTTGCGAGCCATGATTTCGCCCTGTTCCTCGGCCACCTCGCGGTCGGCCCTGGCGTCGGCGAGCGCCTCCTGGATTTTTGCGATCTCTTCTTTCGCGTTCGCGCTGGCCACCGGCCCTCCCGTTTCCAGTTCCCTGCGCGCCTGGGCGAGTTGCGCGTTGAGTTCCTTCTCGCTCGCCTTTGCTTTCTCCAACTGGCTTTTCGCCTCGGCGGCGGCGGCCTTGGCCTTCTCCAGTTCCTCGCGAAGCTGTTGGATCGCCTCGGGCGGTTCGGTGGGCGTGCCTTCTCCTTGCGCCGTTGCGTCCGGGGTCTCGTGCGGTGCCTCGGTCGGGGCGGACTGCTTCGCGCGCTCCACGGCCTCTTCAAGCTGGCTGGCCAGCGCCGCCTTTTCCGTGCGGGTATCCTCAAGCTGCTGCTGGGAGAGTTTCAGCTGCCGCCGGAGTTCCGCCATCTCTTCGCGAACCTTTTGGGCCGCCTTTTCCACGAGATCAGCCGGAGCCGCCGTGTCCCCTCCCGTCGACGCGGATTCGGCGGAAGTCGGCAGCGGGTTTTCAGGAAGATCGGAGACGCCCGGCAGAAGCCCCGGGTCCAACCCTCCCCCCGGCGTCGGTGCGGGCGCATCGGGGATGGCGGTGGAGGCCGGTTGCTCCGCGGCGATCCACCGCTCCAGCTTCGCGATGGCTTCCGCAGTCTTTTTCTTGCGGTAGGCGACGACAAGCGCCTGCCACTGCGGGTTGCGTTCGTGGAGCTGGTCGAGCAAACTCCCGGCGTAGCGGTATTTCGTGAGCGCCGCCTGGTAATTCCCGTTCCCCTCCAGCTTCTCCGCCTGCTGGACGCTCATGTAGGCGTTCAGGAAAATCTCCGAGGGGTCGGATTCCGCCCGGGCGCACGGGGTGAACGAAAGGGACGCCCAGGCCACCGCGCAAAGAACGGAGAGGAGGATCAGGGGGTGCCGCATAAAGACCGGGAACCGTAGAGGAAAACCCGGTGCCTTGCAACCATGCGGTTTCCTGCCCCCCCAAGCCCGGTTTTCGGGGATTGCGGGGAGTGCTCCCAGAGTGCAAATCCGCTCGCACGCCCGGCCCGCTTCAGCTAACAATCCCCGGCCAACCCACTCCGAACCCCACCCATGCCGCTGACGATCCATGAGCTTCCCCCCGCGGAGCGCCCCCGGGAAAAACTGGCCGAGCGCGGCCCCGAAGCCCTCAGTGATAGCGAACTCATCGCCATCCTGCTGCGCACCGGCCTCCCCGGGGCAAACGCCGTGGAGATCGCGCGCGGGCTGCTGGAGCGGTACGGCTCGCTCGGCAATCTGGCGCGCTGTTCCATCGGCGAAATCGCGGCGGTCAAGGGGATCGGCCCGGCCAAGGCCGTCCAACTCGCCGCCGCGTTCGGCCTCGGCGTGCGGCTCGCCCGGGAGAGAGTGGCCCGGGAGCCGATGGACGATCCCGAGCGGGTCTACGCGCTGCTCGGCCCGCAGATGCGTGCGCTCCGCAAGGAGTCGCTGCGCGTTCTCCTGCTCGACACGCGCTACCGGCTCATCGGCGTGGAGGAGGTCTCCCTGGGCTCGCTCAACGAGAGCGTCGCGCACCCGCGCGAGATTTTCCGCCCCGCGCTCATCCACAGCGCCTTCGCCGTGATCGTCGCGCACAACCACCCCTCCGGCGACCCGACCCCGAGCGCGGAGGACATCCGGCTCACCCGGCGGTTGAAACAAGCCTCGGAGCTGCTCATGATCGGCCTGCTCGATCACATCATCATCGGCGCGCCCGGGGCGGACGGCTCGCCGGGGTTCGTCAGCTTCCGCAAGCTCGGGCTTTTATCCTCGCTTTCATGAGTGCCATCCACCCCACCGCCCTTGTTCATCCCGAAGCCCGGCTCGGCCCCGGCGTCCGGGTCGGCCCCTACGCCGTCATCGACGGCCCGGCGGAGATCGGCGCGGGGAGCGTCATCGCCGCGCACGCGATCCTCACCGGCTCCGTCCGCATGGGCGAGCGCAACCTCATCGGCTACGGCGCGGCGCTCGGCGGCGACCCGCAGGACGCCGCCTTCGACCCGGCAACGGAGAGCTGGGTCGTCCTCGGCGATGACAACCGCCTGGGTGAATACGTGACCGTCCATCGCGGCACCGCGCCGGGATCGCGCACGCAGGTGGGCAACGGCTGTTTCCTCATGGGTGGCGTCCACCTGGCGCACAACGTCTGCGTCGGCGACCGCGCCATCCTCGCCAACAACGCGCTGCTGGGCGGCCATGTCGAGGTCGGGCCGGAAGTCTTCATCGGCGGCGGGTGCGTCTTTCACCAGTTCGTGCGCGTGGGCCGCAACGCCATCGTGCAGGGGCAGAGCGCGATGAGCAAGGATGTCCCCCCCTTCCTGCTGGCCTGCCGGCACAACCGCGTGGCGGGCCTCAACGTCGTCGGCTTGCGGCGCGGCGGCTTCGACGCGGCGCGCCGCCGGGAGATCAAGGAAGCCTTCAAGCTCCTCTACAAAAGCGGCCTCAACACCGCGCAGGCGCTCGCCGCCGCCGGGGAGCGCGGCTGGGGCGAGGACGCCGCCGCGTTCTTCCGCTTCATCGCGGAGGCGAAAAAGCGGGGCTATTGCAGCCTGGCTGACTCCCGCCGTGGCGCGGAGAGCGCCGGAGAAGAGTGATCCGGGCCGGGGGGACCGCATTCCCATCGCTCCTGCATAATCCGTGATCGAAAAAGGTTTTTCTTCCGCCGTTTGCCGCATAGATTCCCCTTCTTCCGCCAACGCCTTTCGTCCCCGTTTTTCCAGTGAGCAGCTACCAGGTTTTTGCCCGCAAGTACCGTCCGCAGACCTTCGATTC
>CAZYVL010000157.1:0-4434 GCA_964651005.1 uncultured Chthoniobacteraceae bacterium
CCCAGTTGCTCCCCAGCGTCCAATTTTGAGTCACCGAATTAGGCGGCCATGTCGTATCCGTATTGGTCCAGCCTGCTGCTTGGCCGACCGCAGCGCTCAGCAGACCCGCCGCCGTGGCGAACAGGGCGATCCGGGCCGTTTTTCCACCGGGGAAAGCCTTCCGGCCGTTCAGCGTGGAGCGCAGGGGAGAGGTAGCGTTTCCGCCGTTGTTGTTGGGAGATGGGTTGGTTTTCATTTACGGGGTTGTCTTGATTTGCGGCCCAAGGAAACCGGATTCCCGAACCCCCGTCAACATTTTTATGGAATTTTTAATTCCCCCTCATGGAAAGAGGCAACGGGCGTTCGGAGTTTTCCTCGGGGATCTCGTCCGGGAGGCCGATCACCCGGAGCTTCGGCGAAAAACGGGGTGACTCGGCAATCCGGCGCAATGCAACGCAACGCGGAAGAGCCAGCGCATTTCCAGGCCGCTCCAGAGTATTCCAAGGCGCCCCTACGCTGCGGTCGGCTTGCCAACACCCTTCCGACAGCCACGCGAGCAGCAGATCAGGCCCAAGAGCGCAGGGGGGCCGCAGCCCGATACCGCGCGGCAAAATGCGGGCCGGACGAGGGCAAAAGCAGGGCATTTTTCATTTTACATATAGGGAAAATGAACAATCCCCATGCAATGAACAACCCAGATAGATAGCCCGGGCGAGCAGCCCGGAGCGGAGCCTTATGAAACCGCTGGATAAAATGAAACCCAACAAAAACGGAGGCCGCTTCGAGAGATTTCCGGGACGATTTTCCGCAGCCTTTCCAAAAACACCCGGAGCAAAAGGACGCAAGAATGACCCGCTTGCGGCTAAGCGGCGTTTTCGTTAGTCCCAGATGGCCGCAAGGCGATCCCGGACCAGGGCGCAGTACCGCGCTTTGGCCCGTTCGGAGAGGAGGGAACGCCCGACGAGTCCCCCGACCGCCGCCGCGCTGCCCTGAAAGCGATTCAGGATGCCCTCCGAACGCTTCGGCGGAATTTCGTAGCGGCGGGCCAGCTCGATGAAATCCGCGCGCTTGTAGAAGCCGTTTCTCTGGAAGCTTTCGGTTTCGTGGTCATCGAAGAACTCCAGCGCCGTTCGGGACTCATGGGGCAGGTGCAGGGAGGTGCAGAGCAAGTCGTAGGCAGGACTGAGAAGATGGTCGCCGAAGGGGCTTGGGCTTTCCAGCAGGGAGAAGTTTTTCAGGTGGGCGTCGCCGTTGCCGCAGAGATAGTTAAAGAGAATCTGCGAGAAGAGCTTTTCGATCTCGATCTGGAAAGCGGGGCAAACCCGCTTGAGAAGCCGCCCCAGCTCTTCGTAGGAGCCGGTGTATTTGTAGTTCTCTCCATGCGCGGGGCGGGTGCGGCCCGCAAGCTGGCAGAAATCTTCCTGAAGGAGCTTGCCTCTGCCGGTCTCGTCGCGATCAAAGCGGCGGACGAGGTAGGCGGGTTCTCCGCTCCGGAAGAAGACCAAACCGTTCGGCGCGGTGTTCAGGCCGAAGACCTGCGCCGCGATCTGCATGGTGACGTGCTCGTTGGCGGGAACATCCTCCACGAGTTCCAGCGTATCGGCCAGAGCTTGCGGGACTGGTTTCAGGATGTAGTCGCCGTCCCGCGTTGTCGGGACCAGAACTCCTTTCTCCAGTTTGACGGAGATTTTTTCCTGCACCCCGGAAATGGAAATGCGATTGGCGGATTCCTTGCGGAATGCGGCGTATTCCTCCCGGGGGAAGGGGAGGATCGGGCTGACCCGCCGGGAGCCATTCCAAAGGGTTCTGATCGCCTTTGTGCCGTACGGCTTGCCTTTTGTCGGCGAGAGGAGGCCCAGACAGAGATTGGCCGGATAGGGAATGTTCACGCGTCGAGGGCCTCCACGGTGACGGCTCCGATGACATCCCCCCCGGCGCTCAGGAGGAGGCGGGTGAAATCGTCGTCGGGATCAATTTTATAAAGACGGCATTGCATTTCCTTGAGCTGCCCCTCGGCGAGCAGCCCGGCAAAAAACGGAAAGAGGCGCGGAGATTCAAACGGCTGCGGGCGCAGGGGAAGCGTGAGGCTGATCGCTTTCGCGTTGGGCGAAGCGAGATAGGGGGGATCGTAGGTAAACCGATAGCCTCCCTCCGGCGGCGACTCCAGCAGGCCCGCCGGGAAACCGTTCTGAAACACGCGCGCTTTTCTGTTCATGCGGCAGGAGGGGCGGGATGAACACTTCTCGGGCGAAGAGCGATTTCCAGCCCCAGGCTTGTGCAAAGCCGGTGAAGGACTTCCAGGGTCGGATTGCCCTTGCCGCTCTCGATGTCGCTGAGGGTATGGACGGAGAGAGCGGTCAGCTCCGCGAGATCCTTTTGGGAAACACGCGCGACCTCACGGCGTTGTTTGAGCAAGGCCCCAACCTCCGCGAGAAAGGCTCCGGGTCGGTTGTTTTTCATTAAAATGAAAATACTCGCAGTTTGTTCGCTTTGCAAGCGGACATGCGCGCTGGATTTTCATTAAAATGAAAAACCCTCTCGCAAAGGCACAAAGACACGGAGGAGGACGGGAGCGAAGCCGCGAAGAGGGCGGCCCGGCGCATCGCCAGCCCGTCAGGCGGCGAAGCTCTCTCCGCAGGAGCAGTGGGCGACGGCGTTCGGGTTCGTCACCTTGAAGCCCCCTTTTTGCAAGTCGTCGCTGTAGTCGAGCAGGGAGCCGCTCACGAAGAGGGCGCTTTTGGGATCGACGACGACGTTGACGCTTTGCGACACCACCAGGATGTCGCGATGGGCCGGGCCGTCCACGAGGTCCATCTTGTATTGCAGGCCCGAGCAGCCGCCGCCGATGACAGCCACGCGGAGCGCCCCCCCGGGGCGGCCCTGCCGGGTCAGCAGCGAGGAGAGCTTGCGCGCGGCCCCTTCCGTCACGCGGACGAGCTTTTCATTGCCGATCTTGTACTGGACGGCGGGGCGGGCGTCGTTGGCCGGGTCTGGGTTGGTCGGGTTCATGGCATCTCCCCGCCTCGGGGCGGGTCTCACAAAGAGTCTACCAATCTACCCTTCAAACGCCTTCGCGACCAGCGTGGCGTTGTGCCCGCCGAAGCCGAAGGAGTTATTGACCGCCACGCGCACGTTGCGCTCGCGCGCGGTGTGCGCCACGTAGTCGAGATCGCACTCGGGGTCGGGGCAATCGAGATTGATCGTCGGGGGGATGATCCCCTCGCGGATCGCCATGATGCACGCGGCCATCTCGACCGCGCCCGCCGCGCCAAGCAGGTGCCCGGTCATCGACTTGGTGGAGGAAACGAGCAGGCTGCCGCTCCCCTTGGCGTGCTCGCCGAAGACGGCCTTGATCGCCTTCGTCTCGCAAATGTCGCCGAGCCCGGTGGAGGTGCCGTGCGCATTGACGTAATCGACCTCTTCCGGGGTGACGCCCGCTTTCTCCAGAGCCATCTTCATGCAGCGCGCGGCCCCCTCGCCCTCGGGGAGCGGCGAGGTCATGTGATAAGCGTCCGCAGTCAGGCCGTAGCCCGCCAGTTCGCAGTAGATGCGCGCGCCGCGCCGTTTGGCGTGTTCCAACTCCTCGATGACCAGAACGCCCGCGCCCTCGCCCATGACGAAGCCGTCGCGATCCTTGTCGAAGGGGCGGGAGGCGCGCTGCGGCTCGTCGTTGCGGGTGCTCAACGCCTTCATCGCCGCGAACCCGCCGATGCCGATCGGAACGACCGTCGCTTCCGCGCCGCCACACAGGAAAATATCCCCCTCGCCGTGCTGGACCATCCGCCACGCCTCGCCGATGGCGTGGCAGGCCGTGGCGCACGCGGAGACGGTGGCGAAGTTCGGCCCCGCCAGCCCAAGCTCCATCGAGACCAACCCGCTCGCCATGTTGCTGATCATCATCGGGATCATGAACGGCGAGATGCGGCCCGGCCCCTTGTTGAACATCGTCGCCATCTGGTCGCTAAGCGTGCGCAGGCCGCCGATGCCGCTGCCGATCACCACGCCGAAGCGTTCGCGGTTCACCGTGCCGAGGTCCACCCCGGAGTCTTCCAGCGCCATTTTGGCCGCAGCCATGCCGAACTGCGTGTAGCGGTCGGTGCGCCGCACATCCTTGGGGTTCTTGAAATAGGGAACGGGGTCGAAATCCTTCACCTCCCCGGCGATATGGCAGTCGTGCCCGGTGAGGTCGAACGCCGTGATCGTGCCGACGCCGCTGCGGCCGTTTTTGATCGCGTCCCAAAACGATGGCAGGTTGTTTCCAACCGGCGTGAGAACCCCGATTCCGGTGATGACGACTTTGCGCTCTGTGGGCATAGCGCGGTATCCTTCACATGCCCCGGTGCGGATGCAACCGAAAATCTCCGGGCCGCGCCTCCAGGCGGGGCGGCGATCGGCTGGCCGGGGGGCGTTGACAGCCCCGGGCGGCGCATCTACCTTTGCCGATTCTCTGGCCCA
>CAZYVL010000158.1:0-4425 GCA_964651005.1 uncultured Chthoniobacteraceae bacterium
ACATCGACGGCGGCTTGGTCCTCATCAATGGCCGCGCCAAGGGATGTGTGGACAACGAAGGCGGCTTCCTGGGCGGCTCGGGACGCATCAAGGGGTGGGTCTACAACAACGCGTACTTCAGCCCGGGCGCTTCGGTGGGCAACACCGGCGCCCTGAGGGTCACCAAAGGCTTCTCCCAGGACTCCGACGGCGTTTTCCTGGTGGATGTCTCCGGCTCGGAGTACGACCGGCTGGTCGTCGGGCGCGAAGCGGAACTCGCCGGAACCTTGTCGGTCAACACGATCAAGGCGCCCAAGAGCGGCACGCGGATGACGATCATCACCGCGGACTGCGGGATCGAGGGCACCTTCGACAACTTCCTTTACAATCACGACAGCCTGCGCCGGTTCGAGGTCGAGTATCTCGACGACTCGGTGGTGCTCGAATACCTGGAGAAGCCGCTCGGCGACTTTGCCAACGAGCAGGACCTCACCCCGAACCAGCAAAAGCTCGCCGAGAACCTCGACAAGGCGCGCAAGCAAGGGAAACTCTCCCAGATCCTCGATCTGCTTTACGATCTGCCGCCCTCGGACATTCCGGGCGTGCTCTCGCTCCTCTCCCCGGAGGAACTCACACAGATCTTCCAGCTCGGGTTCTCCACCGCGCAGATCCAGAACAGCAACCTGGAATGGCGGATGAACGACTTGCGCGAAGGCGGGGGCGACTCCAACGGCCTCTCGCTCTCCAGCCCGCGCGGCTCCCTCTACGCGGACGGCGCGCCGGTTGACGGGCGCGAGGGCCTGACCATCGCGGGATGGGACGGCAAGAGCATGGTCGGCAAGCAGGCGACCGTCATGGCGCTTGAACCGAGCCGCTGGAGCTTCTTCGCCACCGGGTCGGGAGAGTGGGCCGACGTGGAAACCACTTCCAACGCGGCGGGCGGCGACTTCACCACCGGCGGCGTGACGATCGGCGGGGATTACCGGGTGAACGAAAACCTGGTGGTCGGCATCGCGGGCGGCTACGCCAACACCGATGCGGACCTCTCCAACGGCGGCGATCTCCGGGTCAACAGTGGGCGCGCAAGCCTCTACGGCACGCTCTTCGGCGGCGGGTTCTACCTCAACACTGCCGTCGGCGGAGCCTACAACTCCTACGACTCCAAGCGCGTCACCCTCGGCGGCAAGGCGCGCGGCAGCACGGAGGGGGGCGAGTTCGACGCGATGTTCGGCGGCGGCTACGACTACCGCGTCGGCGGGTTTTCCATCGGCCCGGTCGCCTCGTTCGAATACACCTACCTGGATGTGCAGGGCTTCGAGGAAGACGGCTCCAGCGCCCCGCTGCGCGTCAGCGGGCAGAGCCAGGCCTCGCTGCGCTCGCTCCTCGGCGTGAAGACCTCGTATGCCTGGGCGCTCGGCGGCATAATTATCAAGCCGGAAGTCCGCGCCCGCTGGCGGCATGAATACCTCGACACCACGGCCTCGGTGGAATCCGGGTTCCTCGGTGGAACGGGAACCTTCGTCGCCGAAGGCACGCCGCTCGGGCGCGACAGCCTCGTGCTCGACGCGGGGGCTACGGTGCAGTTCAGCCCGTCGGTCTCAGTCTTCGCCTACTACACGGGCGAGATGGGCCGCGACAACTACTCCTCGAACGCTGTCAACGGCGGATTCCAGATCCGGTTCTAGACTAAACAAACCGGATTCCGGATTTGCGAAACGCCATGACCGGATCACGGTCATGGCGTTTCTTTTCCGTGCGGCGACGCCCGATGATTTCAACCATGAAGAGACTGACTTGCCTGCTCCTGGGACTATTCGCTCATGTGACTTGCCTCGCGGCGCCTCCCAGGACGGAGGAGGCCTTCTTTGCGGCGGTACGCGCCGCCTACGAAGCGAAGGACATCGCGAAGATCCACGCGCTCACTTGGGAAAAAGGGATTTCGGACTGGGACAGGAAGATGACGGAGCGCACCCTGCCGATGGTGCTCAAGAGCTTCGACACCGTTGAGAAGCTCACCGATGTGCCGATCCCGGCGGATTTCCCCGAGACCCGCATCGGCTTTGGGAAGCGCACCGAGCCGACGCACCCGATCACGGGCGTCGTGGAGGTCTCCGTCAAATCCCACGGGCAGAATACCGCCTCGCAAAAGATGATCGTCCCTTACGCGATCATCGACGGCGGTTACTACATGGTGACGGGCAAAACCACCGATCTCCACTGGAACGGGCCGAAGGACCGACAACTCGGCGTGACGATCAACGGCAAGGGTTGGGATCAAGTCGCCATCCACATCAAATACAACGCGAGCGGAGTCCCCGTGGAGAGAACCCAAAAGGCGATGTCTACCATTTTTGTCGGCCAGTACCTCGAAGAAGTCACGGTGGTGAGCGATCGCGACGATGTGGACGTGATCTTGCTCCTGCGGGAAGGCGGAGAGCAAATTTACGAATCCCAGCCGCTCAAAGGCAAAGGGCAAATCCATTATAAACGGAGCACTTCCGGCACGGTGTCGAAATAAGCGGGCGGGCCGTTCATGGCCTTGCACGCGAGACCAGTCTCGCGACGGCGACCCGCTTTTCCGCCGTGGCACGGACGATGCTCCTTGAGGGGGAACCGGAGTGCCAGAAATGCTGATCCTTCCCAACTGCCGGGAGCGCCTGACGGCGGACGATTTTGATTTTCTCATCCGCACGCTGGCCCGTTCTCCCAACGAGTCGGTGAGCCTCGCCCGTCTCCTGACCGACGCCGGGGCGCGCGACGCGATCCTGGATGGCGAGCGGCTCGTGAAGGCGCTCGGCGCGCACGCCGGGGGGGACGGCGAGAGCGGTCCGCTGCGCGTTTCGCCGCAATGTTATTTTTATCTGCTCACGCGCCATGTCTTGAAAGAGCACTTCGACCGGACCGTGTGCGACTATATCGCCTCCATGCTGGAAGCGTTCTCGCGCACGGCGAGGCTCCGCTCCCCGGCGGACGGGGCGGAAGGGCCGGTGCAATACCTCTCCGACATGCTACTGGCGCTCCGCGACGCGCCGCCGCGCACCGGCTTTCTCATCCGCGTACACGTTGGCAACTACGCCCTTTTCATCACGGGGCTTTTCCCCGGGGCCGTCGCCCGCCGCCGGAGCCGGGGCGCACCGGGGACGCGCTTCTACGAGGAACTTGGCCGCGCCAGCTACCGGGTCGCCGCCGGGGACCGGGTGGCGCGCCAGTGGAAGATGGACGACGTGTACGGCGGACTGGCTGAGGGCTTCGGCAAAGCGCGCGCGGGCCTCAACCGGATGGCGAAAACGTTGCTGCGGATCGAACCGCCCCGGCCTCTCCTGGGGCGGCAGGTCGGGGAATCGTGGGAGCCGTGGAAGTCATAAGACGGAAACGCCTCCTGCCCTCTCTTTACCCCGCCACGTCGAGCAGCGCGGCGACCTGCCCCGGCACGTCGCCGGAGCGCATCAGCGATTCCCCAACGAGAATGGCGTTGACCCCGGCGGCAAAGACGCGGCGCGCGTCGGCGTTGGTCTTCAACCCGCTTTCGCTCACGAGAAGAACGCCCTCCTCGGGCACCTCTTCGCTGATCGCCTCCGTCGTCGCGAGGTCCACCTGGAACGTGGTGAGATCGCGGTTATTGATGCCGACAAGCCGCGCGCCGCAATCAAGCGCGCGTTCCAGCTCCTCGCGCGCGTGGACTTCCACGAGCACATCCAGCCCGAGCGTCGTTGCCGCGGTGTGAAGCCGTTCCAGATCGGGTTGCTCCAGCGCGGCGACGATCAGCAGGATGGCGTCCGCCCCGGCCACGGCGGCTTCGTAAATCTGCACCTCGTGGAGAATGAAATCCTTGCGGAGCACGGGGAGCGCGATGGCGTTGCGCACCTGGGTGAGATGCGAAAGGTGCCCTTGGAAAAACGGCTCATCGGTGAGGACCGATACCGCGTGCGCGCCCGCCGCCTCGTAGGCGCGAGCGATAGCCACGGGTTCGAACGCCCCGACGATCGCCCCGGCGGAGGGGGAGGCTTTCTTGACCTCCGCGATCAACCCGAGCGCCTCCGGCCCCCGGTCGAGCGCGGCGGCAAACCCGCGATAATCGTTGCGCAGCAGCGCCGCCGCCCGGAGATGCTCTTCCCGGGGCAGAAGCCGGGCGATCTCGGCGCGTTTCCGGTCCAGGATGGCTTGCAGACGATTCGGGGTCATGCTCATGGCCCGCCGAATAGAACACCCCGCCTGGGAATTGCCAACAAAAGAACCGGCCCGCGAACGGGTAAAAATTCCCGGTTCTCCGCCGAGAAAACGCTTGCAAGGCGGGCCGCTTCTTCCTAGCTTCCCCTCCTCGCCAGACCGCAGCTTTCCGGCTCGGGACCAGGCGAAACCAGAGAATCAAAAGCGGGTGTAGCTCAGTGGTAGAGCACTTCCTTGCCAAGGAAGACGTCGCGAGTTCGAGTCTCGTCACCCGCTCCA
>CAZYVL010000159.1:0-4365 GCA_964651005.1 uncultured Chthoniobacteraceae bacterium
ACTGCGTCCCCGTCTCCCGGTTGAGCGCGTCGTACTCCTTCGCGGTCACATGCCCCAGCGGGTCCGTCGCGCTCACCACATTACCTACATCCGTAATTGACTTCATCAACGCCATGTCGCCCCCATCCGACTGTTTCGTCGAATCAGGCAAAAAACTTGCAACGGTAAAGAGACTTCTCCATAAAGCGCAGTGATAGCCGCAGCAGTCGCGATTCTAACCTGATCCGAAGGCATCTTGGAATGGGCGATCCCGTGTCTCGCGATGCGCTTTTTTGGCGCATCCTCCAAAGATGCCTTGGCTGCCAGGGACCAGTACATGGAGTGGGTGGACCTTGTATTGAATCGTTCGGATGAATATTGGAGCCAAGCGCAAACACGCCTCTGGACTCAAAGAAGCCGTCTGCGGTGCCTGTTGTTTCCAAGCAGTGGCATGCCACGTGCTTTGGCTGCACTATTGTCGTTGGGAAGTCCGCCAGGAAATCGGTTTCCTTTCGCACGTTCCCCACGGCGTCGTACTCGTATTCGTACCGGTAGAGGACGGGGGTTACGATGTTGGCCGACCTCGATGCGGTGATTTCCTGCTTCCGGTTCAAGGCGTCATCAAAAAGCTTGCGAGTATCAGAAACCTCTCTATGAAAAGTTCCGATAGCCGCAGCAGTCGCGATTCTAACCTGATCCGAAGGCATTTTGAAATGGGCGAGCCAGTGTCTCGCGATGCGCTTTTTTTGGCGCATCCTCCAAAGGTGCCTGGCTGCCAGGGACAAATACTTGGAGTGGGTGGACCCTGTATTGAATCGTTCGGATGAATATTGGAGCCAAGCGCAAACACGCCTCTGGACTCAAAGAAGCTGTCTGCGGTGCCTATTTTTCCTTCCAAGCAGTGGCATGCCATGTGCTTTGGCTACACTATTATGGACGTATTCCGGTTCAGCCCGTCGTATTCAAACTCTGTCCGCTGGCTTTTCCCGTCGATCACGGCGGTTCGGTTTCCTACTTCGTCGTATTCGCTCTCAACGGTAATCCCTTCCTCGAGTAAAAAAACTTGCCAACGTAAAAAGACTTCTCCACAAAGTGCTCTGATAGCCGCAGCAGTCGCGATTCTAACCTGATCCGAAGGCATTTTGAAATGGGCGAGCCAGTGTCTCGCGATGCGCTTTTTTTGGCGCATCCTCCAAAGGTGCCTGGCTGCCAGGGACAAATACTTGGAGTGGGTGGGCCCTGTATTGAATCGTTCGGATGAATATAGGAGCCAAGCGCAAACACGCCTCTGGACTCAAAGATGCTGTCTGCGGGGCCTGTTTTTCTTCCCAAGCAGTGGCATGCCATGTGCTATGGCTGCACTATGGGCTCGTGCGCTCATTTTGGATATAGTACTTGGCACGTTTAGCGAGCACATTACCATACTTTCCACTTTCAAACTCGCGCAACATTTGAATCGCCGAAGAATTCTTTTTGTCTATTAGGTAAAGATTTTTAACCACTGAAAATAAGAACTCTGGATCGCTTCTATATTTGCGAATTATGAGTTCCAATTGCGATACTGCCTCTTTTGCATTATCGCCGAGTTTTCCAAGAGCATCGGCCGCTGATTCTTGCCCTAAAGTGCCTCCTTTTGCTTTTGGTCCATCAGCCAGCTGTTGCACCAGCATAGGCACAGCTGGTTTGGCCCTATTCCCAAGCTTTGCGATCGAATCTGCTGAAAATGCCTGAGGTCGCCCTGATTGTTCGTTTAGTCCAGCTATTAAATACGGCAAAGATATCTCCGCCTTGTCTTGGAATTCACCCGCGCATTGGTAAGCGGCAGTTCTCACGCTCATATCCTTATCTTGAAATCCCCGAAAAACCAAAGACCACGCCAAAGCTTTTATTTCGCTAGGCAATTTGGCATCCATGTTACATACAGCATAAATTGTTTTAGAGCGAATTAACGGATCCCGATCGCTCCCAAATTTCTTTACCTTTTCTAATAATTTTCCATCAGCGGGATCCGCCTCTAGATCTTGAATGGCATTGACGAGTAAATCGAGTTTATTCGAGGCGGTTGAATCGGCCATAAGATTACTATTCAAAATAAAGATCAATATTAATGTTATCGTAAATTTTAGCATAGTATTTATTTATTTATCTTTTGAATAAAAGGGTTTTTGTTCGTTATTTCCTGAAATGTCGGAGCTAATTTTCCGGAACCCATAAAATGATTTTGGTTTATATTTTGAAGATATGTCCTCCAAACATGATCTTGAGATTGGTCCCCTCCCAGATGATTAAACCCAAATCTATTTAAGGACCCACGCGGGGTTTCATACGCTTCTGTCCCAATTTTGAGTTGCGTATCACTTGTCTGTTCTACAGTCCAGACCCTAACCCCTACCAACTGATGATCTCCCAACGTAACCGCAGTTTGAGTAAACTTTCCATCTACTTCCTCTGTGGAAAGACTAACGGCGGCCTTATTGTCATTCCCGATAAAATCTGATCCAAGTCCTTTTACGCCCCTCAAATTAAAAAATGCTTTTGTCTTGTCTGGTGTTACCTCTACATCAGCTTCATTAATTTGAGGTTGATTGAAACTTTTAAAGCCCTTGAAATCTTTAATAACTTCTTCCTTCTTTCCCTCAATATCTCGCGCCGAAAGCGTCACGCTGAGTTCATGCTTAGAATGATGCCATTTTGAATGTTTATCTGCCTGATCTAGATTTACCTTTAGTGGTGTTGGAGCAGGGGTCGGCGCTGGTGCTGGTTTGGCTTCAACAGCATTGTTATTCTTTTCCTCCAACCCCTCCGGATCAAACTTTGTCCAGGGATTCTGCTGAACGTAGGCGTATAGATTCGGCCCATCGATGAAACCCGCCGGGTCTCTGGACAAAAACCCACCCGTCTCCAAATCCCTGAACCGGAATCCCTCGTTCACGTACCCCGGCACGTCCTCATCCTTCGTGTTCGACTTCTGGCGGTCTGCCGTCGCGCCCACCTCATTGGTCACTTTCCCAAAGCCCTCGTACGTGCTCTGATACGTAAGCACCCCGGCTGCGGTTGTCTTTGCCGTGACATCGCCTCGGCCGTTGTAGTGCGTGAAGCTCGGTACTCCTGCTCGCTTCGTATATAGGATACCGCCGATTCCTCCACCCCAATCCGAGCCTCGCGTATAATCTACGCTCGGCGTTGAATTCAGGAATTCCCTTACCGATACCCCGCCACTAAAGACCACTTTCGTGGTGTCCGAGCCATGGCCGAGTTCCACTCTCCTCGTGCGGTAGTCGTATTCCCAATTATAGCTACCCGTCCCTCCAGGGCTTTGCTTGGTCATCGCCACCAAGCGGTTTTCGTAGTCCCATTCGTAGCTATCTACGTCGCCGCCTTCGCTCCGCTCTGTCCGGTTTCCGTCCAGATCATAGTCATAGCTCACTGACCGGCTTCCTTCCGTGAAGCCGGTCAGCTCATTGAGCGCGTTGTATGTGCAGGTTCTTAGCACACTGCCGGTCTGTTTGCTGATCTGGTTGTGCGCGTCATCGTAGGCGTACGTCCGGTTGCCGTCAATGCTGTCGCTCTCCGTGAGCAGCCGGTTGATGTCGTCGTAGCCGAATTCTTTGATCGTGGTTACCCCGGGGGCTACGGTCGTTGGGAAGTCTGCCAGGAAGTCCGTTTCCTTTCGCACGTTCCCCACGGCGTCGTACTCGTATTCGTACCGATAGAGGACGGGGGTTACGATGTTGGCCGAGTTCGATGCGGTGATTTCCTGTTTTCGGTTCAGCGCGTCGTAAGTTGTCACCACTACATCTCCGTTGGGCAAGGTCTTGCTCGTGATGTTGCCGTTGAGGTCGTAGGCGTAGGTCGTCACTAATGCACCCTCGGTTAGGGTGCTTAGCCGGTTTTCGACGTCGTAGGTTGAGACCAGTGCCGTCGTCAGTCCGCCGTAGAGGCAGTAGATGCGGTTGCCTGCTAGGTCGTATTTGTAGGTGTGCGTTAACCCGCCGCTTGTCTCGCTTGTTTGCCTTCTGAGCGCGTCATAGGTGTAGGTGACATCCGCTTTTCCGGATTTTCCTGACTCGGTGACGCTGAGCAGGTTGCCTGTGTCGTCGTAAGTATAGCTCCGGTTATCGTTGCTGCGCCCGATATAGCTAATCCCTGTTAGCCGGTTGCGCACGTCGTATGTGTATTCCGTCCGCCTGCCGATCGCGTCCACCCTCGCGGTCTTGTTCATCGCGTCGTACTCAAACGTCGTGCTCTTACTCGCGGCGTCTGTGATGGATGTATTCCGGTTCAGTCCGTCGTATTCAAACTCTGTCCGCTGGCTCTTTCCGTCGATGACGGCGGTTCGGTTTCCAACCTCGTCATATTCGTTTTCAACGGTGATCCCTTCCGCGT
>CAZYVL010000160.1:0-4283 GCA_964651005.1 uncultured Chthoniobacteraceae bacterium
ACCAACGCGGCTTCGGCGGCGTTTTCTTCGGGGACGATGATCGCGCTTCGGCCCCTCCGGCGGGCTTCGATGGTGATGGGGAGGATGCCGTTGACGGGGCGGACGGTGCCGTCAAGCGCCAGCTCGCCCACGATGCAGAACTCTCCCAGCGCCGGGAGGTGGAGCTGTTCGGCGGCGGCAATCGTGCCGAGCGCGATCGGGAGATCGAAGCTCGGGCCCTCCTTCTTCACGTCGGCAGGGGCGAGGTTGATAGTGGTGCGGCCTTTCGGCGTGCGGTAGCCGCTGTTGGCGACGGCGGTGGTCACCCGGTCCCGGCTCTCCTTGACGGCAGCGTCGGGCAGGCCGACGACCACGATCACCGGCGCGCCCGCAGCGGCGTTGACCTCGATCTCCACTTCATAAGCATCGACGCCGTACACCGCCGCCGAATAGACCTTTGCCAGCATCCCGCCTGTTTATACGCGTCAACGGCGGGTGAAAAGAGGGAACCGACGAAAAGTAGGAGTCGCGAACCCACGAGGCTTTCCCCCGAAAACGCTACCCGGTGGGCGGATTTTGCATCGCTACGATGCCAAACCCGCTAACCCGCGTCCTCCGCCCCGCCCTTCTCCCACGGGCAGCGTCGGAAAAGAAGCTGCTCCACGCGCCGCCCGTCGCTCTTGGTGATGGTGACTTCGTACTCCTCCACGCGCGTTTTCTCCCCCTGCTGCGGGAGGTGGCCGAACAGATGCGTGACGTAGCCGCCGATGGTGCTGACGTCCGCGCTCTCCAGGTCGAGCCCCGCCAGGTCGTTGAGCTCATAAAGCCCGAGGGTGCCTTTGACGATGAACTCGTCTTCGTTGACCTTCCGGTACTCGGCGTTCTCGACGTCAAATTCATCCTGGATGTCGCCCACCAGCTCCTCCAGCACGTTGTCGAGCGTAACGATGCCGACGGTGCCGCCGAACTCGTCCACGACCAGGGCAAGATGCGCGTGCTTGTTGAGAAAAAAGGTGAGCAGCTTCTCCAGCGCCATCATCTCGGGCACGGGGAAGATCTCCCGCTTGACGGAGAGAAGATCGGGCGCGCTCTCGCGGGTGAGCCGCAGGAGGTCTTTGATGTGCACCTGGCCGATGGTGTTATCAAGATGCCCCTGGCAGAGCGGGAACCGGGTGTGCTGCGAGTCCTGCGCGATCTTGAGGTTCTCCTCAAAGCTGTTTTCCAGATCGAGCCAGACGACCTCGCCGCGCGGCGTGGTGATGTCGCGCACGATCCGCCGCCGCATGTCGAGCGCGTTGATGAGGATCTCCTTGCCGAGCACGGAGACCTCATCGCCCTTGCCGCTCTCCGCGAGGATGACGCGCAGTTCCTCCTCGCTATGGGCCAGCTCGTGCCCGGCGGCCGGTTCCAGCCGGAAAAGACGCCGGAGCACCAGGTTGGTGAGGAAGTTGAGCAGGGCGATGGCCGGGCGGAAGGCGAGATAGAAAAGGCGCAGCGGACGGCTCAACCAGAGCGTAGCGGGAAGCGCCCGGTGGATCGCCACCATCTTCGGCGCCTGCTCGCCCAGGATGATGTGCGCCATCGTGATGAACGAAAACGCGATGGCAAAGGAGATCGCCTGGATGACGGCGACGCTCTGGACGCCGAGATGAAAAAAAAGCGGCTCAAGCAGGCGCGCCAAAAACGGCTCGCCCACCCACCCAAGACCAAGGCTCGCCAGGGTGATCCCGAGCTGGCAGGCGGAAAGGTAGGCATCCAGATCTCCGACGATCTGCCTCCCCACCCGGGCGGGGGCGCTCCCCTCCTCGGCCAGCAGGTCGAGCTGGGAGGTGCGCACCTTCACGATGGCGAACTCCGAGGCGACGAAGAACGCATTGAGGAAGACGAGCACCGCGATGGCGAGCAGCTTCCAGAAAATGGTGTCCGCAGACTCCCACTCCGCCCCGGCGAACACCGGATGCGAAGCCAGCAACGCCAGTGGCTCTGCGATGAAAGCGGGGGCGGGGGCCGCGGCCAAGGCTGGGGCTGGAGCCAGGGCCAGAGTTTGGGCCGGGGCGAAGGCAAAAAGCGACGGCTCGCCATGAAGCCACGGCGAGCCGACACAGAAGAAGAAAAGAAAGAGTGCTTTCAAAGTTGGCGGTGGAATCCGCGATTGGAAGGGAGAGTGCCCTCTCCCGTTCCCGCCCGGATGCGAACCCGCCGGAGGATGGATCCGTTTACCAGTTCAGGAACCTGCTACCAGCTCGATTTCGTCACGCCGGGGATCATCCCGTGCGAGGCCAGTTCGCGAAACGCGATACGGGAGAGTTGGAAACGGCGGATGTAGCCGTGGCGGCGGCCGCTGGCCCGGCAGCGGTTCGTGCAGCGGACGGGGCTCGCGTCACGCGGAAGCTGCTGGAGGCCGATGTAGTCGCCCTTCGCCTTCAACTCCGCGCGCACAGCCGCGTACTTCTCGACGGTCGCCCGCTTGCGTTTTTCTTTTTCGATCCAGCTTGTTTTGGCCATAAGGAAGACGGGGAATTTAAGGGGCGGCGCGGCGTTTGCAATCTTTTTTTGGCCCTTCTCAATATTCCCGCCGCAGCAGGAAATCGCCGATGGCCCGGAGCGGTTCCCCCTTTTTGCCGAACGGCTCCAGCGCGGAAAGGGCGCGGGCGGTGAGACGCCGGGCCTCCTGCCGCGACTTTTCCAGCCCGAAGACCGCCGGGTAGGTCGATTTCTGCGCGGCGGCATCTTTCCCCGCGCTTTTGCCGAGCTTTTCGCTCGTCTGCGTGACGTCGAGGATGTCGTCGATCACCTGGAAGGCGAGACCGAGGTTTTGCCCGAAAACCGAGAGGCTTTCGATCTTCTCCGGGGTGGCGTTGGCGCTCATGCCGCCGAGGCGGATCGCCGCGCCCAGGAGCGCGGCGGTTTTTGCCTCGTGGATAAAGCGGAGGTCGCGCCCCGTGGCCTTCTTCCCCTCTCCCTCCAGGTCGGCCACCTGCCCGGCGATGAGATGGCGGCTTCCGGCGGCCCGCGCCAGTTCCGTGACCAGCGCCGCGACGGGGTGACGGCGCGTGCCCGCGGCCCCGGCGACGATCTCGAAGGCGAGCGTCAGCAGGGCATCCCCCGCGAGGACGGCAACCGCCTCGCCAAAGACCTTGTGGCTCGTCGGGCGGCCCCGGCGAAAATCGTCGTCGTCCATGCAGGGGAGGTCGTCATGGATGAGCGAATAGGTGTGCACGCACTCGACGGCGCACGCCAGCGGGAGCGCCGCCTCCGCCTCGCCGCCGCACGCCTCCGCCGCCGCGAGGCAGAGGATCGGGCGCAGCCGCTTGCCCCCGGCGAAAAGCGAATAGCGCATCGCTTTGTGCAGGGTGGCCGGTTTCGTCACCGCCTTCGGGAGAAACCGCTCCAGGGCCTTGTCCACCGCCGCGCTCCGGGCGGCGAGGTAGCGGTTCAAATCGGCAAAAGGCGGTAGGGCACGCATGGGGCGTGACTTTGGAAAAACCCGGGGCCGCCTGGCAAGCCTGCAAACCGGCGCGGCGGGGCCATTGCGCCTTTTTCTTTCTTCTCCTTGCGGGATGGGTCCGATTATGGAACCAATCTCCATTCACCCACATTCCGACAGCGTGTGGTCCGGCGCGCCTGTCGAAAGGCCAAGGAAATCACTGATGAATCAGTGGTTCCCGAGAGACCAAGAATCGCCCTGAACCACCAAAAAACTGTTAAAATCGAATGAAATTGCCGAACCGGCAGCATGGACGCATCGCGCTCTGGGATCTTCTCATCCTGGTGCTGGCCATCACACTCTGTTTTCTCCTCTACATCCGTGGCCGCCTCGACCGCTTCCTGCCCAAGGAGTACGCCGCCGCGACGGTCCTGGGCCATCGGGCGGCACAACCGGAACAGGGACCGCCACGGAAGCCCAACCAAGCCCCTTCTCCCGAAGAAGTCGAACGGCCCGAATCCACGCCTGAAGAGGTGGAACCGTCCGAGACGCCGGATGCCGCTGCCGAAACGCCGGACTCCTCCGCTCCATTGCCGGAAGCCACCCCGGAAGGGGAGGAGCCGACCGCCCCGGAAGCCGCCGCCACTCCTACTCCTACTCCCACCCCGGAACCGACGCCGATTGAAATCAGCAAGGTGGAGCGGGCCTACTGGCCCAAGCGGGTCCGGCTCCTGCGCACCGTGACCTTCCCCATCATCCTGAATGGCAGACAGGCCGGTTCGATGAAAGCGCCTTCGGGGATGGAAGTCACCCTTCTCGAAATCCGGGGCACGCAGGTCGTGCTCCAGAACGGCGAGGCGACCATCACGATCCCCGC
>CAZYVL010000161.1:0-4274 GCA_964651005.1 uncultured Chthoniobacteraceae bacterium
GAGTCCCGGCCAAGGGTCACAAGTCACACACGCCGCTCTTTGCATTTTGATGACATGTCATCAAAAATCATCCGCCTGACCTGCCCATCCGCCAGAGCACCAGAATGACGATTCCGTCATTTCCACACGGGAGGCGTTGTCATCCCGCGATGCTGAAATAGCGGCATGTCCGTTGATCGTGTGTCGCCGGGAATGCCGGAAATCTCCGTCGTGATCCCTTTTTTCAATGAAGGAGCCATTGTGGCCTCTCTGCTCGAAGAACTCCGCCTCGCGCTGGAACCGCTCGGGCGCGAGTACGAAGTGATCTGCGTGGATGACGGTAGCGTCGATCAGACCGGCATCGAGTTGGAGCGGATCGCGGAGGTCTGGGGCCGCTGCCGGGTCATCGGGCTTTGCCGCAATCACGGCCAGGCCACGGCGCTGATGACGGGACTGCGGGCCGTGGCTGGCAGGATCGTCGTCACGCTCGACGGCGACGGCCAGAACGATCCCGCGGATATTCCGGCGCTGATCGCCGCGCTGCAAGCGGGCGCGGACATGGCGGTTGGTATTCGCGCCCGCCGCCGCGATTCGTTGCTGCGGATCGCCATGTCGCGGCTTGCCAACGGCATCCGTTCGCGGCTGCTCGGCGATGGCGTTCGCGACAGCGGCTGCGCGTTGAAGGCATTCCGGCGCGAGGTTGTTGCCGCGCTTTTGCCAATCCGCACGCTCTATTCCTTTATCCCCGCGTTTGCCGTGGCGGCGGGTTTTCGCGTTGTGGAACGGCCCGTCGCGCATCGGCCCCGGATGGCCGGGAAATCGCACTACAACCTCCGGGTCATGCTTCTCCGGCCCGCCCTGGACATGCTCGGCGTCTGGTGGTTCGCCCGGCGGCGGCTCCGGGAACCGGTTGACACCGCCAGGAATAGCCCTTTAGAGCACGAGCCGTTCGCGAGCACCGTCTGCACCGTCTGCACCGTCCCTTTGCCCGAATGAGCCAGCCCGTTGCGACCCTGGCCCTGGCGCGACGAGGCGGTGCGCCTGTCGTGCGCTTCGCCCGGCGCTGGAGGTGGCTGATTCTCGCGGCCATTGCCCTTTTCCCGTTTCTTGGCGCGCGCGGGCTCAACGAACCCGACGAGGGCCGCTATGCGGAAATCGGGCGCGAAATGGCGGAAGGCGGCAGTTGGCTCGTTCCGCATCTCAACGGCTTCGGGCATTTCCAGAAGCCGCCCCTGGTCTACTGGTTCACGGCTGGCAGCATCCGGCTTTTCGGCGCGAACGAATGGGCGGCCCGGCTGCCATCGGCCCTCGCGGCGCTCGGCACGGCGGCTCTCCTTTTCGTCATGGGAAAGCGGCTCCTGGGCCGGGAGCGCGGAGAGATCGCGGCGATTGTCGCGGTTTCCTCTGCTGAATTTTTCCTCCTGGCCCACATTTTGACGCCGGACATGCTGCTGACCTGGTGGACGACGGCAGCCGTTGCCGCGTTCGTTTTTCGCCGCCGCTGGCTGTTCTTTGCCTGCATCGGGCTGGGGTTTCTGACGAAAGGGCCGATGGCTCTGGTCGTGCCGATCTGCGCCGCGGCGGGCTGGCAGCTTGCCGCAGAGCCGGACGAACGGCGGCAGTTTCCGTGGAAACGGGGGCTTCCGCTCGCGCTCGCCATCGGGCTTGCCTGGTTTGCGGCGCTGAGCCTTTGGAACCGGGAACTCTTTGGCTATTTCTGGCGCTACGAGTTGCTGGAGCGGTTCGCTTCGCACACGCACGGGCGCTCCAAGCCGCTCTGGTTCTTCCTCCCCGTGCTCCTGGCGGGTTTTCTGCCGTGGACGTTCTTTCTTTTCCCGACCGTGCCTGCGGCGTGGAGGCGCTGGCGGGAGGGGCGTCTTGCTCCCTGGCACGGGATGCTGCTCGGCTGGACACTGGGGCCGCTCTGCCTTCTTTCGCTAAGCGGTTCGAAACTTCCGACTTACGTTTTGCCCCTATTCCCCGCCCTGGCGCTGGCCGTCGCCGCGCGAATCCGCGCGCCTGCCAGAGCGTGGCGCATCGCGGGAACCGCCGTCCTGTGCGGAACCGCGCTGGCGGCGTTCGCTCCCCGAGCCAACGGCCTGCTCCGGCAGCAGGCTTCCGTCCGCACGCTGGCGGCTGTGCTCCGCACCGAACCCGGCAACGGCAAGGCCCGCGTTTTTTCGTGCGAAGTGCGCGCGCACGGTTTGGAATTCTACCTCCGCCGCCGGGTCGCCGCGACCCGGGCGGACTCCGACATCGTTCTGTCGCCGGACCCTGCGGAGCGCAGGCGTCTCTTCGATTCCCCGGAAGAATGCGAGCGGGCCTTTGCGCTCGGGCCTCCCGCGTTTGGAATCGTGCGCCGCGCCCGTTTCGCAGCCAGCTTTCCCCCGGAGTGCTGGAGCGTTCTCGCCAGGGCGGGCGATTTTCTGCTCATCTCTAACCGCCACCCCAGGGTCGCCGGTTCGGCAAAGCCACAAATTCCATTGGGGCACTTTCACGGATCGCTGTAACCTGAACCCGACGCCCTCCGATCCGATCCATGCGAGTCCTGCTTGCCGAAGACGAAAAGAAGATCGCCAGTTTCATCCGCAAAGCCTTGCGGGAAGCGGGCTACGCAGTCGATGAAGTGCACCGGGGCGACGATGCGCTGGAAGCCGCCCGTACGGCATCTTACGATGCGATGATCCTGGACATCATGATGCCGGGGCGCGACGGCCTGAGCGTTCTGCGCCAGCTCCGGCAAGCCCGCAACTCCACCCCGGTGCTACTGCTGACGGCGCGGGGCGAAGTTTCCGAGCGCGTCGAGGGGCTTAACCTTGGCGCGGACGATTATCTGGGTAAGCCTTTCGCGATGGATGAACTGCTCGCGCGGGTCGGGGCTCTCACGCGGCGGGCGGGGGGCGAACGCTTTACCCTGCTCTCCATCGCCGATCTCTCCCTGAACCTGATTACCCGGGAGGTCGCCCGCGCCGGGCGGAAGATCGACCTGACCGTGCGGGAGTTCGCCCTGCTCGATTACCTCATGCGCTCGCCGGGCAGGGTGCTGACGCGCACGCAGATCTGCGAGCACGTCTGGGATTACCACTTCGACACCGGCACGAACGTCGTGGATGTCTATATCCAACGCCTGCGCCGCAAGATCGACGATGCCCATGAGCTGAAGCTGCTCCATACCGTGCGGGGCGTGGGCTACCTGCTGCGGGAGGGGCCGCCTTGAACTTCGGCTGCTGGTCGCTGCGCGCGAAGTTGACCCTCTGGTCCGCCGTCGTGGTCGCGGCCACGGTTTTGCTCGCGGGGGCGGGGACGGCGTATTTCCTCCAGGAAGAGCGGGTGGCCAGCGTGGACCATGCTCTTTCCCAGGATGCGAAACATTTCTTCAAGCAGTTCCGCGAACACCGTTGGAAGCTGTCGTGGATCAACCCCGAGGAGATGGCGGAGATCCTGCCGAGCAATAGCCAGCCCGCGCGTTTTGTCGAGATCACCGGGCCGGGAGGCGCGCTGCTTTTCCGTTCGGCGAATGTCGATGAGAGGTTTCGCAACGGCCCTGCCAGGCTCCATACCCGCTCGCTGGGCAGGCAGCGCGTGCGAATCGGCACGTTCTCCAAGCATGGCGTCACGCTGCGCATCGGCCGCGATCTCAACACCGTCGAAGACCTGACGCGCGAACTCCTTTCGGCGTACGCCGTCGCGCTGCCGCTGGTTCTCGCGGCGGCTGCCTTGGGCGGCTGGTGGCTGGCGCGGCAGGCTCTCGAACCGGTGCGCGCAATCGCCTCGGCGGCGGAGCGGATCACGGCGCGGGAGCTGGGGTTACGGCTCCCCTCCCCCCTTGCCGATGACGAGATTGGCCGCCTGGCGGGCGTGTTGAACACGACCTTCGAGCGGCTCGAAGTCTCTTTCCGCCAGGCCCGGCGCTTTTCCGCCGACGCCTCGCATGAACTGAAAACCCCACTTACCGTACTGCGCTCGGGCATCGAGGATCTGCTGCGTTCGCCCGGTCTGAGGGCCGAGGACGCGCGCGCCCTCTCCTCGCTGCTGGAACAAACGCGCGGGCTTTCCTCCATCACCGAAAGCCTGTTGCTGCTCTCCCGCGCCGATGCCGGGCGGCTCCGGCTCGACCTCCGCCCGGCGAATGTCTGCGAAATCGTGGCCGCGTGCGTCGAGGATGCGGGCATCATGGCCGAGGGGCGTCGCGTCGCCTTCGAAGTCGAAATGCCCGAAGAGGCATTCGCCCCCGTGGACCGGGGCCGGTTGACGCAAATCCTCCTCAACCTGCTCGACAATGCCGTGAAATATAA
>CAZYVL010000162.1:0-4237 GCA_964651005.1 uncultured Chthoniobacteraceae bacterium
CCACCTCCTCCGCCGCCACCTCCACCCCCGCAGCGGCCCGCCTCCGCGTTTCCGGCAAGAGCAAGCCCTCCTGCCACGGCGATCAATGGAAACAATCTAAGCAGTTTCATACGCTCAGGTTTCGGCGACAAGGGGGCGGAAGGGGGTGTTTCCCGGGAGGGGGGGTTGCGTTTTTTCAACCTGAATTTTTGAAAACCGCTCGGGAACGCTCCGAGGAGCGAAAGCATCCACATAACCCCGTTCCCCCCTCCCCTCGTCTCTCCGTTCAAAAACCGATGAAACCCGACGACGCCCCGATCACCCCAGGCCACGCGGGGGATGACCTTGCGCCCCGTGGCGAAACGCGCGAGGAGCCGTTGCCCCGGCGGCGCTCAGGGGTCTACCTCGGGTCTTATCGCGGCATCCGCTTTTATCTCGACTACTCGTGGTTCATCATCGCCGCGCTGGTCGGCTACCTGCTCTCCGTGGGGACGTTCCCCGCGCTGCTGCCGGGGCGCTCGCCGGGGGTGTACGTGACGATGGGGCTGGTGGCGGCGGCGCTCTTTTTTTTCTCCATCGTGCTGCATGAGCTGGGGCATAGCCTCGTGAGCCAGCGGTGCGACATCCCGGTGCCGAGCATCACGCTACTTTTCATCGGCGGGATCGCGGAAATCTCCCGGGAGCCGGACGATCCGCGCGTGGAACTGAAGATCGCGCTTGCCGGTCCCGCCGTTTCGATTGCACTGGCGGGCCTCTACTTCCTGCTGGCGCGGGTTGCGGAGGCGGTTCGGCTTCCCGAGACCCAACTGGTTTTCTACTGGCTGGCGCAGGTCAATGTGATTCTGGTGCTCTTCAACGCGATCCCCGGTTATCCGCTTGACGGGGGGCGGGTTCTGCGCGCGCTGCTCTGGATGCGCAGCGGCAATCTCCGCCGGGCCACCTATATCACCTCGCGGATCGGGATCGGTTTCAGCTTTTTCCTCATTATCATGGGGGTGCTCGCCATTTTCGCCGGGGGGTGGAACGGGTTCGTGCTGATCGTGATCGGCATCTTCCTGCGCAATGCGGCGGAGAGCGGCTATTCGCAGGCGCTCCATCGCGAGGCGCTCGACGGGGTGAAGGTATCCGACCTGATGACCGCCAACCCGATCACGATCCCCGCGCGGCTCCCGCTCAATCTGGCCGTGGATGACTATTTCCTGACCAACCACCATGTCGCCTTCCCGGTGGTGAACGAGGATGGCGGTTTTCGCGGGCTGCTGCGGCTGGAGTTTCTCAAAAATGTCCCCCGGGAGAGGTGGCCCTACACGCTCGCGGGCGAAATTGCCGACTTGCCGGAGAGCCGCGCGCTCGCCCTGGATGCGGAAACCGGCGCGGGGGAGGCGCTCCGGCGGCTGCTCACCCCCGGGCAAGGCCGCCTGGGGGTCGTCGCGGCGGGGGGGAGCCTGGTCGGGATCATCACCCGGCACGATCTGCTCCAGTACCTGCGCATTCGCGACGAACTGGGGGCGGAGCGGCGTTCGTAGAAAAGGCGGGGCGGGGCGGCGGCGTTACTGCCCGCGCCGGAACGGGTTGAGGCGGCGGCAGAGATCTTGCCAGAGAGACCCTTTCTTGATCGGCCTTTTGCGGGGCGGCTCCTGGGGCAGCCCGGCCTCCGGGGTGTAAAAGGGGGAATCCTCGGGGCGGGGCGGCATCGCGTATTTCCGCTTGGAGCGCGGCTCGGCGATGGCCAACTGTTGAAGCGGAACCCAGCGCCGCAGGCGGTTGTGCCACGCGAGGTCGGACGGCTTCAGGGAGCCGTTGAGCAGCTCCTTGCGAACCTTCTCCTCGCTGAACGGCCCGATCTGCTGGCCCGCGCTAAAAACGAAAATCTTCACCTGTTTTTGGGGTCTGACCTGGGGGGGCGTCGAATCATCGGACGTGCCTTTAATCAGCAGTTCCCGTGATAAAAAGAAAAGCAAAAACCGTTCCCCGCCGCTCCCAAAAAGTGGCCAGAGGACGACCCAAGGCAGTCCCAGGGTGTCCAAAAGGGGGATTGGAGCGATTTTTCCCGCGCGCCGCTCTGCGAATTTCAGACCTCCATCTTCATCGAGACGGGGGGCGGGCGGGGCGGCATCTTTTCCGGAGCGGGAGCGGGAACCGCCGTGGGCGAAGGCGAAACGCTCGGGGCCGGTTGCGGCTTCTCGCCGACGGGGGGCGGCTGTGGCTCGGGGCGCTTGCACGCGGCGAATCCGGCGGCCAAGGCCCAGAAAATGAACAGAATCGGAAATCTCACAACGGAAGCATCGGAGCCTGCCTGTGATCCGCGCTTCGGGGCGCGCCCCGTGCCGCTGAGCCAAACGCAAACGCCGCTTTTTCGAAATTGGATTTGACCGCGAAGAGCGCGCCTCCAACACTGTCGGCCCGATCATGTCACTTACCAACATTTCCGATATTCGCGCCCGCCAAATCCTCGATTCGCGGGGCAACCCAACCGTCGAGGTCGATGTGGAACTCACCGGAGGCGCCGTCGGGCGCGCGGCGGTGCCGAGCGGAGCGAGCACCGGCGAACACGAAGCCTGGGAGCTGCGCGACGGCGACAAGGCCCGCTACGGCGGCAAGGGAGTGCTGAAGGCGATCCAGAGCGTGGAGGAGACGATCGCCCCCGCGCTGGAAGGCTTTGACGCGCTGGAGCAGGTGGCGCTCGACCGGACGATGATCGCCCTCGACGGCACGCCGAACAAGGCGAAGCTCGGCGCGAACGCGCTCCTGGGCGTCTCGCTCGCCGTGGCGCACGCGGCGGCGGCCCAGCTTGGCGTGCCGCTCTTCAAATATCTCGGCGGGCCGAACGCAAAGGTGCTGCCGGTGCCGATGATGAACATCCTCAACGGCGGGGCGCACTCCGACGCGCCGATTGATTTCCAGGAGTTCATGATCATCCCCAAGAGCGCGCCCACCTTCTCGGAGGCGCTCCGGCAGGGGACGGAGGTTTTTCATGCCCTCAAGAGCGTGCTCAAGGGGCGCGGCCTCTCCACGGCGATCGGCGATGAAGGCGGGTTCGCGCCGAAGCTCGATTCCGCCGAGGACGCCCTGGAGTCGATTGCCGAGGCGGTGAAGAAGGCCGGCTACGAGTTCGGCAAGGATATTTTCATCGCGCTCGACGCCGCTTCCAGCGAGTTCTACGACGCGCAGACGAATCTCTACGTTTTCAAGAAGTCCGACGGCTCCCGGCGCACGGGCGAGGAACTCGTCGATTACTACCGGAAGCTCTGCGACCGCTACCCGATCCTCTCCATCGAAGATGGCGCGGCGGAGAACGATTGGGAGACCTGGAAGCGGCTCACGGACGCGCTCGGCTCGCGCGTGCAACTCGTGGGCGATGATCTTTTCGTGACGAACGTGGAGTTTCTCCGCAAGGGGATCGAGCGCGGCGTGGCGAATTCGATTCTCGTCAAGGTCAACCAGATCGGCACGCTCACGGAGACGCTCGATGCCATCGAACTCGCCCGGGAGAACCGCTACACGGCGGTGATCAGCCACCGCTCCGGCGAGACCGAGGATACGACGATTGCCGACATCGCCGTGGCGACGAATGCGGGCCAGATCAAGACCGGCTCGCTCTGCCGCACCGACCGCGTGGCGAAATACAACCAGCTCCTGCGGATCGAGGAGGAACTCGGCGAGGACGCCATCTACGGCGGCAAGCTGCGCGCCTGAGCGAAGAGGGGCGCACGGAATGGTTCTTTGGCAGGCGGATACTCTCCGGGAGTATCCGCCTGCTTCTTTTCCTTTGCGGAAATGGTTATTCTACGCTCTAATTCCGCTACCCCCGATCCCTTTGTCGGCGACTTTGCCCGGCAAATATCCGTTCCCGCATCCCTCCACGCATTCGTCCACTTTCCCACCCGTTTCCAGCAGAAGTGAATCCCACTCTCTATGGCGATCTTGAAAGGCGGCGCGCTCCGGGCATCTGGACCGTTCTCAATCGCCTGCTGATCGGCGGCATCCTCCTGGCGGTTTGCGCCGGGGGCATTCTGGCGTTCATCCCGCTCATCGGCCAACGCGCCGACACGGCCCGGAGGATCGAGACGTTGCGAACCGCCATCGCCCACGAAAAGGCGCTCCTCTCCCGCAACACGCGCGAGGTGGAAATGCTCCAGAACAACCCCGAGTACGTGGAGACGATCGCGCGCGACAAGCTCAACCTGATGAAACCGGGGGAGATGATTATCCGGCTGGAACCCGACCAGCCCCCGGCTGCCGCCGCCCTTCCCTCCCC
>CAZYVL010000163.1:0-4187 GCA_964651005.1 uncultured Chthoniobacteraceae bacterium
ACGGTGGGACTCGAACCCACACTCCGCTTTCGCGAAAACGGATTTTAAGGGCATGGATTTATTCTTGTCGAAAAACTCGGCTGGGCAAAGCGTGGCAGAGGTGGGCGAGTTTCGGAGCCGTTGGGAGCCGGTGGCCGTCAATTTTTGACAAACTCGGGTCACGTTGCGAGAACGGCCCGCATGACGCAGGTTTTCAAGGTCAAGAAGTGCAATCAGGGCGGTTATTCGTGGTCGGTCGAATCGTTTGTGACTGGCAAGCGCCGCCGCAAGTTCTTCAGGTCCATTCGGGAGGCAAAGACCTGGGCAGAGTTGCGCAACATCGAGTTCGCCAATAGCGGTTTGAACTCCTTGAGTGTTTCGGACGAGATGCGCGTTGATTTTCAGCGCGCTCTTACGATGTTGCAGCCTTACGGCAAGACGCTTCTTGAGGCTGTCGCCGCTGCTCTGCCGGTTTTCCAAGCTCAAGGGTCATCCCGGCCTGTTCGGGATGTGGTGGAGGCGTTGCAGAGGGCGAAAAAGGCAGAGGGCATGTCTGCCCGCTACCTGGGCGATATGAAAAGCAGGCTTGGCTTTTTCGTCCGGCATTTTGGGGATCGACCAATTTCCTTGATCGGAACGCGCGAGACGAAGGAGTGGTTGCGTACGCTCGATTGTGGTCCGGTGGCCAAGAACAACATGCGGCGGCTTCTTTCAGTTCTTTGGTCGTTTGCGCTGGAAGCTGAGTGGTGTGAGGAGAACATCATCAAAAGAGTTAAGGGCTTTTCCCGGCCGCCCGGTCGCATCGGCATTCTTTCTCCGGAAGAGGCTGCTCGGCTTCTGGCTGCCGCCTCGCCGAAGATCGCTCCACTTTTGGCTCTTGGGCTTTTTGCGGGGTTGCGTCGTTCTGAACTTTTGCGCACGAGTTGGGTGTCGGTCCGTTTGGCGTCTGGATTAATTGAGGTGAGTGTGACCAAGACGAAAACGGCAGCCCGGCGGTTCGTTCGGGTGCGCCAGAACCTTCGGGCTTGGATGTTAGCCTGCCCGAACTTTCCGTCATTGCAGCCAAAGGAGTTTCAGACGTTGCTTTCGGAGGCTCGTGCGAAGGCCTGCCTTTCGAATTGGCCGAATAACGCCATGCGCCATTCATTTTGCAGCTATGCGCTCGCAGGTGAGCGCAACTTGGGCGATCTGACGCTGGAGATGGGTCACACCAATCCGCACACGCTGTTTGCTCACTACCGCGAGCTTTGCGCTCCCCAGGATGCGGAGATTTATTGGCGGCTCACTCCGGCGAGAGTCAGGCGGTTTGGTCGAACCGAATTTTGATTACATGTCATCAAAAAGTTTGAGTTCAGAGCCGTGATGTGGACGAAAACAGGTAACCGAGGATTAAGCCGAACCAGAGGAGTTGCCACAGAATTAGACCGACTATCAGCAGGATGATTCCGGAAAGTGATAGAATAATACCTTTCGATATTCTGTGTGTCGCCATTGCGTAGATTCCGAGGACGAATGCCGCTCCGAAAAACGGTAGGCCGATGCCCAGGAAGAAGGTGCAGCCTCCTACCAGCAAGCAGGCTTTCGCGGCATCAATGACGGAATCCTTGTCGGCAGGTTTTGGCGTGGGTGGCGTGTTGTAGGGCAGGTTTTCGCTTTCAAGTCGTTGTGCGAGCAATCCCTGAAAAGGCCGGTTTGGTCGTTCCATCTGGGTTGATGATTTTAAAGCTAGGCCGTTTTTCGGATTTGCTTGGGCGTAACCGCTGTCAAGTTCTTTCTGGGTATTACCGCCAGCGGCATTGTAATCTCGCCGTTTGTCTCGATGTAATCGATCAGGGCTTCGACGCACGAAATGACCAGATTTGTTTCGTTGATTCCCGTGATTTTCGAGGCGTTTTTCAGCCGTTTTTTTAGTTCTTCACTGGCTCGGATGCTGATTCGCGGCTCTTTTTTCATCGGGCAATCGTACCAATGCAAAAATTTTTGGCGATTTGAAACTTTTTGGTTGCCTTTGGGTTAACATGGGTTAACATGGGTTCACCATGAAATCGAAAGCAATAACACTGGTTCCCTCTGTGGAGGTGTCCGACAAGATCGACCGTTTGGCGAAGCTTCTTCGGACTTCTCGTGCGGGTTTCTGCAACATCGCGGTTGAGTTTGTCTTGCCGCGGATCGAAGCAAGCCAAATGGCTGTTGTTAATGGTCGGCTTCAGTTCCTTCCCGAGGAGGTCACCAATGATTGAGTACCTGTCAAAAAAGGAAGTCGCCTCCCGGCTGGGGGTGTCCTACCGGACCATCACTCAATGGATGGCCGACAAGCGGCTTTCGTATATCGTCGTCGGTGGAGTGATCCGCTTCGATTGGTCCCGTGTTCAGCGGGATTTGGATTGTTGTACAGTACGTGCAAAAGAAGGGAGGGCGGCATGATTGGATCAACCGTCAAGTGTTGCGAGGACGGCACTATTTTAGGCCATTTCGGCGCAAATCCGTCTACTGTGGAGTTGCAGGCGTGCGTCCAGTCGTTTGATCGTGGTTGTTGGGCTGTCCTTAAACGGGCGGGAGTGCTCCGTATAAAATACGGCAAATGGTACACCGTTTTCGTGCATTGGAATGGTGTACGTGGAATTCCAACCCGGGCGGTGAGATCATGAGCACCGTTGTTGAAAATTGCGCGTGTGGTTGTCGGCGCTCTTTGGCTGAGCCGTGGCATCTTCTGGCGCCCGTCTGCTTCGCCCGGCTCTCGGAATCGGTGCGCGTCGAGTTAGAAGAATCGTGTGCGGAGCGGCCCGGATCGCCCCGGCATCTCGCCGCGCTGAAGGCTGCAATTTGTGAGGCGCGTCGGAAAGGAGTTCATTATGGTTTTGGATGCTGATGAATTGCGGATTTTGCGTCGATTGTTGGAGTCGGAAGTTGCTCGATTGGAAGATCGCGCTCGGTACTTCGATGCTTGTGGTCGTTCCGACAGACGGCACGACGTCTTGTGTGCTGTCGCTCGGGTTAACTGCCTCCTAGGCCTTTTTCAAGGCACGGCGTCGCGCGTTGTGTTCACCCATCGTGACCAGCCGGGGCGTCCGGTTGGCGGTTCGCGGATCCACGAAACCCTTCTCGTGTCATGATCGTCCATCGAAATTGTGAAATCAGGCTCACCCCAGAAGGCACCTTCTCCGTGCGCAAGCAGAGCGATGGCTACCTTTTCTCGCGGCGTTTCGACACGCCGGAGGATGCTGTTGCTTGGCTCGATAAAAGTTTGAGCGAGGTTGCCCCTTTGCGGTTTTTTTTCCGAAACGCCGGAGTCAATGCGCGCTCGAAGCACACGCGCGGCATGGGAGGCGGCTTCGGAAAACAACAGATTTCGAAGAAATCTGATAATCACTCAACGTCGTGCCGGAGTGGAGGGATCAAGGAAAAACCGGAATAAGTGCCGAAGGCCGAGCTTGGTTGGGGGCAGGTTCTTCGGGCGTGTAGCTGGTGGGCATTTGCGAAGTTATGCCGGTTTTTCCTTGAACCCGGAGCGGAGTGCACGGCACGGCGCGTTGCTGACACGCGGGCGGTGTTGTGAGCGCCAGCAACGGGCTTCCGGATGCTGGGAGGCGTTGGAGTTTGGTTTGCGTGCTCGCGGGCGGTGGGGCCGCCGTGAGCGTAGCGAACGGCCGGCCTGGGAGCCGCGACGATGAATTTTAACCCCTGTAAGTGTCACACGGGCGGGCACTCACGGGACAAACAACAGCCCGATAAAGAAAGTAAAACATATGCAAATCAACGGATTCGTACTCGAAGACAGCGTTCGGGAGTGGGAAATGGATGGCCGCAAGGGGCAGACCCGGACCATCGTTTTGATTGACCAGGACGACGGCGACGCTCGGTTGCTCCAGCCTCTCCGGCTGAAAATCCCTCTGGAAAGTCAAGTGTCTGGCCCTGCGGGAGCTTTGCGCAATTCCGTGGTGGAAGCGGCGATCACCCGGATTGAGCAGAACGAGCGGACGAAGGATGTACGGATTGAAGGTCACATTGTCCGTGTTTCCGGGGCTATGGTTTTCCGCGAGATTAAAAAGCCTGCTCCAGCGGCAGCGTAGCCGGCAAACCTTCCACGCTCCCCACCGATGGACTACGTCTTGCATCGCACCGCACCCGAGACGCGCAGCGGCTCGGGTGGGGTCGGTGCAGGGCTTGTCTATCATGGCATATCTCATCAAAATCCCGGAAATCGCGGT
>CAZYVL010000164.1:0-4163 GCA_964651005.1 uncultured Chthoniobacteraceae bacterium
CAGGGGGCGCTCAGAGAGCCAAGCACTTTTACAGAAAGACTTTTACACCAGCCGCCCGCGAAGGAGCTTTTCGTTGCTATTGCAATAAGCGATAGATATATATAAATCAAATTAATTTTCATTGTAATTGTTGAAATGCCGAGTCAAACTTGTACGAATCTGTTCTTGAGTTTCTATCTAGTGCTAAGGTTTTGGATGAAAAATTGCTTTTTTTGATCGGAAAGCAGGCGATTTAATTGTTCTTCAAAATCCTTCGAAGATCCGTGCTCAATAAATGCCTTGCGCCAGAGCTGTTCATCTTTCCTTGGTTGTCCACTTTGCATAAGTGCAAGCATTTTTCGAAATCCTTCATTTTGCTCACCTCGCAATTTTTTTAACCGTTCAGGCGTCAACCCATCGCCTTTAAGAGCAAGAAGCCGTTTCAGATGTTCGACTCCTTTCGGCCAATTAGAGCGTCCTATCTCAATATACATATCCGTTATCCACGAGTAAGCCATTCCCTTCAAATAGTCATCCATTGTCGGGTCAATCAGTATGGCTTCGAAGACTTTGATGGCTGAATGTGGGTCGGATGGGCCAAGAGAGCAATCTGTGTAGATTCTGCCGATGCGAATGAGCAAATTTCCCCTCCCGATCGGGTCCTTGAGCTTATCAAGATCACTGGTCAATGCACCGATAAGGGCATCTCGTTTCTCAGAAGTCGCCGGAATAATAGTTGGTGCATTCTCGCTATTGAGCACCAAACCACTCCCGTTGGAAAAGCTTCCGCCGACCAATCTATTCGTTCTATCATAAACCAATTTTGCAATATCACCGTTTGGCGAAACTATAGTTTTCTCAAATCCGTCGTTGGCCAAATAGCGATAGGTCACCTTATCCAAGCCGAAGATCTCTTCCTCGGTGACTCGATTCCTGTCATCGTATGAACGACGAAAAAAGGGGCGGCCGTCGCGTAAGACTTCAGTCAAGTTTGAGAAATTGTTATAGGTAAAAGTCGTGATAACTCCATCCGCGTCCATCTCCCGAATCAACTGGCCCTTCTCATTGTAAGCGAGATCCCTTAAAATGAGGGTCTGTCCTTTAGCAACCGCCTCTACTCGCCGCAGTTTCCCGGTCAGCTGGCCACTGGCGAAGTAGGTCGTTACCTTTTTGAGACCATTGAGGCTCTGCTCAGTTTCGATGCCGTGTTCTCGGTCATCATGCCAAAATTCTTTGCCGCCACGAGCGTTTGTCCGCTCAATCGCTGCGTAAGAAAAGGGACCTTTTCCTAATTGGATGGTGTAGCTCCAACCCGTATCGGAGACAATTTGCCGGGTGGCGGGATTCCATGTGAAGAGCCTTCCCGGAGGTTTGCCGATTTCAAGCGTAGGCTGAAACTTTTTATCAAGAGCGAACTGGTATTCCCTTGGACCTCCTGGCAACCCGGTAATTCGATGTAGGCTTAGAGTCGTGCCTCTGACCAAGTTTTGCCCACTGACATTCTGAATGATGGGGCGGGTATCTAACTCAATACCTATGCGCCGGTTATTGAATTCCAAACCTAGGGTCAATCCGGTCGAAGGATCAAACACCACCTTCAGGTGGGTTCGACCACCCTCGCGCAATTCCACTACCCGCCCCCGCGCCTGCACAAGGTCGAGTCTGCGGTTTTTTGGAGTCTGCATGGAGACTAGCCGCCCATGCTTGAAGACTAGCTTCCAACCGCATTCCGCCCATGCGACGATGATTTCGCCCTTGATTTCCGCCGCCCACCCGCCTCGGTCTTTGAGCACTACATCTTGCGGGTTGATCCGATAAAAATACCGGGTCAGTCCGTCGGGCTGAACCATAACGAAATTGCGTTCGTTTAGTTGGTAGATGTGCGATTCAAGCAACGCCAGCAACCACCCGTTGGCAAGATAGTGAGAGGCGGAGTCGCGATCCGATCGAAAATTGATGATCAGCGGCAGGCGCAGCTCACCGCCCAGGTCCACGGCATCGATTTCCTCCCAATAACTGACGACCCCATGCTCGTTGACGCCGTTGAAATGGTTGCTCGGAACCGTCCAGTTCAGCCCACAGGAGGAAAACGCTGGCACGGCCATCCCCGAGAGAATCATTATGATGACAAACCGCCAGATTCGCCTGATTCGGGAAACTTTGACCCCCATAAACGGTGTGTGCGATTCTATTCGCATTGTGGGTCTTCAGCTGGACCTGACCCGCAACTATCGTCGGCCTGAGTCGGCGAGGCAAACGCCAGTATAAGAGATCCGAAGAGCACACCCGAGATAAATTTTTTCATAAAAGTGCTATGTGAACCACACCTTATTTGAATGTCAACTTTTTTATTTCAGCAGATGCGCCGGGTTGGCTATCGGCTGGTGGGTCAATATCCACGGGATAGACCAAGCCAAAACACACACCTTGAGTCGGGCACTCCGGGGGGCAATCTACGGGAGGCCCTGGAAGGCCTTGCTTCTCTGGACGATTCTGCGGCGTTCGAAATCCTGGTCGCCGCGGAGCATGGTCGAGATTCCGAGATTCGTGCCGTAGCCATCGGCACCTTTGGCAGATCTCATGCAGCGGCGGCGACGGATCTGCTCATCGCGATTCAAATCATCAAGGAAGGGCAAGCTGCCCCACCCACGCGCTACGCGCATTGCTCAGGCAAATCATTCCCTATGCCGACTCGAAATATGAATGGTTAAAAAACGCGCTGTTAAAGGGTCGCTTCGAATGGACGGCGGTGGCACGGATTTCGATAAAATGGACCTCTATGGAAAGCTTTTCCGAAAGCAGGGCTTTGTCTGAAAGTAGACGTACAGAGCGCAGTCAGATAAGGCTTATTTCATCTAGAGCGGGCCGGGCGACTCAAAGCGCTTCAGCGGGCTGCCGCGGCCATTGCGGGGTGTGGCCCTTGTGCGAACTCTTCAATCGCCTTTGCGACGAAGGCGGGGATGTCGCCGGGGTGGCGGCTGGTGATCACGCCGTTATCGACCACCACCTCTTCGTCCACCCAGTCGCCGCCCGCGTTGCGGAGGTCGGTCTTGATGTTGGGCCATGAGGTGAGCCGCCGCCCGCGCGCGAGGCCCGCCTCGATGAGCAACCAAGGCCCGTGGCAGATCGCGGCGATCGGCTTCCCCTCCCGCGCGAAGCTCCGCACAAACTCGATCGCCTGCGGGTTGGCGCGCAGCGTGTCGGGGTTGATGAGTCCGCCGGGGATCACCAGCGCGTCGAATGCCCCGGCGCTCGCGCCTTCCAGCGGTGTATCGACATCGAAAAAGTCGCCCTTTTCCTCATGGTGCATCGCGTAGATCGGCCCGGAGCGCGGCGAGACAACCTGCACCTGCGCGCCCGCCTCCTTGAGTCCCCGCATCGGCCCTTCCAGCTCCGCCTGCTCCACCCCGTCGGTGACGAGAATGGCGATCCGTTTGCCTTGAAGTTGATCGTTCATGCCTCCCATTCGTTCCGCCGGGCGCGGCTGGCCGCCCGCTGCGTGATCCCTGCGCGACCTCGTGCGACCTCGTGCGATCCCTGGGATTGGAGCGCGGCCCAAGCCCGCTCTATGCGTCCCGCGCGCTACATCCCGCTGGGGAAGGTTTCCGGCGGCTCGTCGCCGTGCCAGCGCGGGGTGCGCTCCAGCGGCTCGACGGCCCGGGTTTCGTCGAAGTGGATCACGGCGTCGAACTGCTCCGCCACGCGGGCGCGGAAGTAGTGGCTCTCGCGCTCCCGCTCCGGCTGGTAGACGACGCCGATGGCCCGTTCCAGCAGCGGCTCGCGCAGAAGCTCGGAAACCTCGTCGTCGGCTTGGAGGTTGAGCAGGAAGCGCGGCAGCCCCGCCTGGTGAAAAAGCGCCTCCACGCTGCCGGGCAACGCCGGCTGCACCCGCTTGCGCTCCGTGGGGCGGTCCCACCCCGAGGAGGCTGTGACCGTGCCCGAGTAGGTGGTTAGCCCGATGAGCACGACATCGGCGGCGTGGCGCTCCCGCATCAGTTGGCCGACGTTGAGCTCGCCCGACTCGCCCATCTCCGTCGCCCGCGCGTCGCCGAGGTGCGAGTTGTGCGCCCAGACGACGATCTTCGGGTTCTGGCGCTGGCGAAGGTGTTCCATGAGCACGTCGAGCGTCTCGGCCATGTGGCGGTCGCGCAGGTTCCAGGAGGCGGTGCGGTCATGGAACATGC
>CAZYVL010000165.1:0-4130 GCA_964651005.1 uncultured Chthoniobacteraceae bacterium
CTGATCCAGGTTGACCAGTGGCGCGGCGACTGCCTCTCGCTCGACGGTCATCCGGTGGTGCACACGCCGTGGCTGGATCAGCTCGCGCTCGGCGGGGTGCGCTTCTCCCGCGCTTACTCCTCCTGCCCCTCTTGCATCCCGGCGCGCGCGGCGTTGATGACCGGGCTCGGCCAGCGTTCCCACGGCCGGGTCGGCTACCGCGACGGCTTGCCGTGGAACTACGAAGTCACCCTCGCGGGTGAGTTCACCCGGCATGGCTACCAGAGCCAGGCGATCGGCAAGATGCACGTCTACCCGGAACGCTCGCAGCTCGGGTTCCAGAACGTGATCCTGCACGACGGCTTTTTGCACCACACGCGGCGCACGCACCACGACAACCCGGAGGCGGTGGACGATTACCTCGTTTGGCTGCGGCGGCAGACGGGGCGCCCGGATGCCGACTACTTCGACCACGGCGTGGGGTGCAACGCGTCGGTGGCGAGGCCGTGGCCGATGGAGGAGGCGCTGCACCCGACGAACTGGGTCGCCACGGAGGCGCTCGACTTCCTGCGCCGTCGGCGCGACCCGCGCAAGCCGGTCTTTCTCTATCTCTCCTTTCACCGGCCCCACCCGCCGTACGACCCGCCGCAGTGGGCCTTCGAGCAGTACCTGCACGAGCCGATGCCGCCGCCCCCGGTTGGCGCGTGGGCGAACGAGCTGGCCGGGTATGGCAACGGCACGCCGAGTTCCTGCTACGCCGAGTTAAGCCCGCGCCTGCTCCAGAGGGCGCGCGCCGGGTACTACGGGCACATGACGCATATCGACCACCAGATCAACCGGCTGCTGGAGGTGCTCGACACTTTCGACCGCTCGCGGGAAACCTGGGTCTGCTTCACCTCGGACCACGGCGAGATGATGGGCGATCACCATCTCTTCCGCAAAAGCCTTCCGTACGAAGGCTCCGCGCGCGTGCCGCTCCTGCTCAAAGGGCCAAAGAACGCTGGGCTGCTCAAAGGGGCCGTCTGCCCGGAAGTGGTCGAAGCGCGCGACATCATGCCGACGCTGCTTGATTGCGCGGGGCTGCCGGTGCCCGCCTCCGTGGAGGGGCGCTCGCTGCTCCCCCTGGCCCGGGGCACGGGCGGGCCGGTGCGCCCATACCTGCACGGAGAGCATGTCGCCCTTGGCCAGTCGCTCCAGTGGCTTACGGACGGGCGGCAGAAGTATGTCTGGTTCAGCGGGACGGGGCGCGAACAGCTCTTCGACCTCGACGCCGATCCCACGGAGCTTTGCGATCTCTCCGCCCAGGCGGGCGCGCAAGAGGCGCTTGCCGGGTGGCGTTCCCGGCTGGTGCGGGAGCTTGCCGGGTGCGAAGAGGGGTTTAGCGACGGCATACGCCTGCATCCCGGGCGGCCCGTTTCGCCGGTGCTCGCTCCGGCGCTTCAGGGTTGATCCCCGCCGCGCCCCGCCTCTCCGCCTCTCTACGTGCGCCGCCCGCCCCGGCGGCCGATGATATCCGCGATGGCGGCGTCGAGCGCGCTCATTTCCACGGGCTTGGTGAGATGGTGCGAGAAACCCGCGCGCAGGCTCTTGCGCACGTCCTCCTCGGTCCCGAACCCGCTCAGCGCGATGCACGCCAGCGAGCGGCCCGCTGCGTGCAGCGCGGCGGGGAGTTCCAGCCCGGTGCCGTCGGGCAGCCCGATGTCGCTGATGAGGAGATCAAACGGCTCCTTCCGCAGCCGCGCCGCCGCCTCGGTCACCGTCGCCGCGGAGCGCACCGTATGCCCGCGCCGCTTGAGGAGCCGCTCCAGCGTCGCGCGCGTATCCTCGTGATCCTCCACGAGGAGGATGCGCGCCCGGTCTTCCTCCCGGGTCGGCAACGGGTGTGCGGAGGCGACGGGCTGGTCGGTCAGGCGGAAGTCGAAGGCAAATGCCGCCCCCTGGCGTGCGTTCTCCGCGTGGATCGTCCCGCCGTGCGCTTCCACAAGCCCCTTCACAATCGCCAGGCCCAGCCCCAGCCCGCCGTGCCGCCGCTGGCTGGTCTGCCGGGCTTGTTCGAAGGCGTCGAAAACGCGTTCCAGGTTGTCCGGCTCGATGCCGATGCCCGTATCGGACACGCGCACCCCGATGCGGCCGCCCGGCTCTCCTTTTTTCAGAAACGTCTCGATGGTGATCCGCCCTCCCGGCGGCGTGAACTTCATCGCGTTGTCGAGCAGGTTGAGAAAAATCTGGCGCAGCCGGACCGGGTCGCCGTGGACCACGCAGCGGGGCGCTTCGCGCAGCAGGCGGCAGACGAGCCGCCTCTGTTGCAGCGCGCCCTCGATCCCGTCCAGCACCTCGCCGATCAGCCGGTGGAGATCGACCGGCCGCAGCTCCAGCTTGAGCTTGCCGCTGGAGGAGATGCGCGTGAGGTCGAGCAGATCGTTGATGATGGAAGCCTCATGCTGGATGTTGCGCCGCATCATCTCCACCGTTGCGGGATCGGAGAGGGCCGCCCCCTCGTCGCTGGAGAGCGCAGCGAGCACGGGGGTGAGCGGCGTGCGAAGCTCGTGCGAGATGACCGAGATGAAGCGGTCCTTCGCCTTCCCCGCCGCCTCCAGCTCCTCCTGCGCGCGCTTCCATTCCGAAATGTCCTCCACCACCGAGATGAAATACTTCGCCCTCCCGGAAGGGGTCCGCAGCACCGCCACCGTCAGGTTTCCCCAGACCACCGAGCCGTCCTTTTTCAGGTAGCGTTTCTCCGTGGAATAGCGCGAGATTTCGCCCTTGAGGACGCGCCGGAAGTAGGCGAGGTCCACGCCGAGATCCTCCGGGTGCGTAATATCCTGGAAGGAGAGCCGCGCGAACTCGGCGCGGCTGTAGCCGAGGATTGCGGAAAGACGGCTGTTGGTCCGCAGGAAACGACCGCTCGGCGCGACATGGGCCAGCCCCACGGCTGCCTGCTCGAAGGTCGCGCTGAAATCGACATCCCGCAGGTGGCGGCGGTGTTCCGCCTTGCGCCGGAGCGCCTCGGCCTTGAGTAGACCGGCCCCGAGGATCAGCACCGCCAGCGTGAGCACCGAAAGGCTCGCCACCACCAGAAACGCCGCTTCGAACTCCAGAAGATGCCACCCCTCTCCACGCAGGCCCGGCTGAACCCACCCGATGAGAGGCAGCGCCAGCCAGGCGAAGAGCAAAAGCCGGCGAAGCTGGCGCGCGCCCGCAGCGCGGCTCACCAGGACGCCCATCAACCCGCCCTCCGTCCAGGCGCAGAAAATCCCCACGGCGAGCGTCATCACAACTAGCGCCGAGGTCAGATTCATCGAGCCGGGCGCGCCGTTCCGGGCGGAATACCCCAAGTGATAGAGCGCCACCAGCAACGCAAAAAACCCGATGGCGGCAGCAAAAAACGCCGGGAACTCGGAAAGATGCACCACACGCTCCCGCGCCTTCCACCGCAGCGGCCACCGCAACGCCACCAGAGCACCCCCCAGGAACAGAGCGCACAACGCTTCCTGCGCCGTGACGATCCCTGGGAAAAACCGGGCCGCCTCCGCACCGAAGCCACGGAGAAAAGGCTGCAAAAGCCCGATCGCCCCGAGCAAGCAGGCCGCCCCCGCCAAGGCTCTCGCCATCCCCGGGATTCGCGGCACCCGCCGCGCGGCAGGCTGCCACACCCAGAGAAAAAGCGAACCCGCACAAAGCAAAAACGCAAGAGCGGGAAGCGCGCCGACGCCGAAGAACCGTGCGATCTGCTCGCCCACCCCCGGTTGAACCGGCTGGCCCAGTTGGCCCAGTTGGCCCAGTTGGCCCAGTTCGCCCGCACCAAGAAACCCTGCGGCGCACCCGCCCGCCACCAGAGCCGCCGCCACGAGAGGAGCGACCCGGGAATAGACTCTGCACCGTTCTTTAAGCGGATTCATGCCCCTATTGCGTCTCCTTTGTCTCTTGCACCTCTTTTGTCTCTTGGCTCATCCCCCCGTTCCCATCGTCCGCCGCAGCGGAGCGGCCACGTCATCCCCCAGCGGGAAAACGCAACCGGCAGCTACTCCCAGAGCAGCAGGCACAGCGAAAGGAGGAAGCCGAGACATTGGCCGATTTTTCCCCCTTTGCGGCAGCTTGGCAATCGCGTTCCTTGGAAACGGAACGTCCCGGGAGCTTCCGCGGGCCGCCTC
>CAZYVL010000166.1:0-1798 GCA_964651005.1 uncultured Chthoniobacteraceae bacterium
CCGGGCGATGCGCCGGGGCGGCGTCTGCGTCATCTCCTTGGAAACCTCAATGCGCATCCCCCGCAGGTCGATCTCCTGCCGCGCGGCGAAGATGCCCATCACCGTCGCCATGCAGCCGCCGAGGCCCGTGGCGACGAGATCGGTGGGCGAGAACGATTCGCCCCGACCATGATTATCGACGGGAGCGTCCGTCTCCAGGGTACGACCGGACGGGCCGTGCGTGGCGACGCAGTGCAGGTCGCCCTCGTATTGGATGCCAATTTTGACCATTCCGTTCTTTAGCCCCGCCCGAGCCGTTTCGAAATCAAAAACGCGCCTCGCCCTGCCTGGCCTTGCCACGTTCGGCGAGCGTCCCCGCCAGCGCGCGCAGGTCGATCTTGCCGTCATAGAGCGCCTTGCCGATGATGACGCCGTAAAGCCCCGGCATTTCGTTCAGGCGCAACACATCCGCCGCGCTGGAGACACCCCCGCTGGCGATGAGCTGGCACTGGAGCTTGCCGAGAAGATGCTCCATTTCCGCAAAGTTGGGGCCTTCCAGCATTCCGTCGGTGGCAATGTCGGTATAGATCAACGTCCCCGCGCCAGCCGCTTCCACTTGCAGCGCCAGATCCACGGCCCGGATGCCGGAAGACTCGGTCCACCCCTTCACGGAGACGATGCCATCGCGCGCGTCGATCCCCACGGCGATGCGCTCCCCGCCGAACCGGGCCGCCATCTCCGCCACGAAATCGACCGACTCCGCCGCGCGCGTGCCGATCACCACGCGGGAGATCCCCGCGTCGAACGCGCGGGCGACCGCCTCGCCGTTGCGCATCCCCCCGCCGAGTTCACACGGGATGCCAACGCTCCCGGCGATCGCGCGCACGGCGTGGAGATTCTTCGGTTCGCCGGTGAAGGCGGCATCGAGATCGACGATGTGCAGAAATTCCCCCCCTTCGTCGGCCCATTTCCTGGCGAACTCGGCGGGGTTGTTGGAGTAGACGGTTTTCTGGTCGGCCTTGCCCTGCCGAAGCCGGACAACCTGGCCGTCCATCAGGTCGATGGCGGGAAGCAGGATCATAAATGGAAGAAGGTTGAAATGAAGTGCGCCGTCACGGCCGCGCGGCATCCGCCGTAGCGGAGACGGAGGTGATGAAATTGCGCAAAATCCGCAGCCCCACGCCCTGGCTCTTCTCCGGGTGGAACTGGACCCCGGCCACCGCGCCGCGCGCGGCGCTGGCGGCGAAGAGATCGCCATATTCCGCCGTGGAGGTGGTTTCCGCCGGGTTGGCCGGAACGGGGAAATACGAATGGACGAAAAAAACGTGCGGCTTCTCCGGCAGCCCCTCCCAGAGCCGATGGCCCGGCTGCGTGAGCGCGAGGGAGTTCCAGCCGATCTGCGGAACCTTCAGCCCCGGCGTGGAAAAGCGCGTGACTTTTCCGCGAAAAAACCCGAATCCGCGTGCGCCGTCGCCCGCCTCCTCGCTCTCCTCGAAGAGCAACTGGTAGCCCACGCAGATGCCGAGGAACGGCTTTCCGCCTTGCAGCCACGCCTCCAGCGGTTCCCAAAGCCCCCGCGCGCGAATGCCGCGCACGCAGTCCGAGAACGCGCCCACCCCGGGCAGCACCACGGCGGCCGCCCCGGCCAGTTCCCCGGCGGTGCTGGCCCGCCGCACGTTGGCCCCCTCGTGTTCCAGCGCCTTGTGCACGCTGCGGATGTTGCCGCTGCCGTAGTCGATCAGCGCGATCATCGGATTGCTCGTCATACAGAATTGCACCTTACCAAGCTTTCCGCGCTTGCGGTGAGCTTTTTCCGCGC
>CAZYVL010000166.1:1898-4119 GCA_964651005.1 uncultured Chthoniobacteraceae bacterium
AGCGTTCCCTTCGTGCTCGGGATGCCGTGGACACGCGGGTCGCGCAGCGAAGCCTCATCCGCCGCGCGGGCAAGCGCCTTGAAGACCGCCTCCGCCATGTGGTGGGCGTCGCGCCCGTAGAGAATCTCCACGTGGACATTCGCGGCGGCGTGGACGGAAAAACCACGCAGAAATTCCTCCACCAGCTGGAAGGGAAAAAGGCCGATCGCCTCCACGCCGCGCGGCGCGCGGTACTCCAGGTAAGGCCGCCCGCTGAAATCGACCACCGCGCGGCAAAGCGTCTCGTCCATCGGAACATGCGCGGCCCCGTACCGGCGGATGCCGCTCTTGTCGCCAAGCGCCCGGGCAAACGCACCGCCCAGCGCGATGCCGACATCCTCGACAGTGTGGTGAAAATCGACCTCGACATCCCCGTCGGCCACGATCTCCAGGTCGAAGAGGCCATGCCGCGCGAAGAGCGTGAGCATGTGGTCGAAGAACGGAATCTTCGTGGCAATGCGGCTCTCCCCCGCGCCGTCGAGCGTGAGCCGGACGGCGATGCGGGTTTCGGCAGTGTTGCGTTCGAGGCTGGCAGAACGGGTCATCACCCCAGTCATAGCGGGTTGAAAAAAGATTTCCAAGCCCGGAAAGACACTTCGGGAATGCCAGAGCGTCAGAGCTACCGGGCGCGCCCTCTCTCTTTTGCTCTCCCGCTGCCGCTGGGCGGCGCGGGGGCCGGTTTCCAGTCCGGCTTCAACGCCTGGAGAGCCGGGATCAGCCGGGTGAGCATTTCGTTGGCGGGCCAAAGCTGATTGGCCTCGTCGAGATTCGCTGCCGCCGTGGCGGTGTCACCGTCCGCGATCTTCCCTCTGGCGGCCTCGGCCAGGGCGATGCTCTTCTGCATCGGCGCGAGTTCGATTTTCTGGAGGCGGGCGTACTCCGTGCTGATTGTCTTTTCGAGCGCGGCAATGCTCTTGTCGGAAATGGGCACGAACGGCTTCCACTTCTCCTTGGAGCTGGCCACGGCGGCCTCCGCTTTGGCGAGGGCGGCGTCGTGCGCGCGGATCATCGCCGTCTTCTTCGGCTCGACGACGAAGTTGATGTTCTCCTTGAACTCCTGCTCGCGCAGCCGCGTGATCGGGACCATCCGCTTCATCTCCCCGTTGAGCTTTGCAATGACCGAGAGCGCAAGCTCGATGCCCTCCGGGTAGGCGCGCGTACCCTTGTACGTCCGCTCCAGAAAATCGCACGTATTGAGCGCGCCAACGTAGTCGCGCCGTTCGGCGAGGCCGCGCGCCTCGGCCAGGAGTTTCTCCGCCTCGATCTGGTACTCGTTGGCCTCCGCCTCCTCCGCCGTGTACCAGCGGTTGTTCCACTTGATTTCCTTTCGGGCGACGCGGGCTTTTTCCTCCTTGAGAGCTTCGATTTCCGCTTTCGCCTCCTGGGCGTGCCCGCTCTCGGGGAACGCCTTGAGAAATTCCCCATACGCCGCGATGGATTGATCGTAACGCGCCAGGGAGAACGAAGCCGACCCGGGCGCGAACGGCTTGAGCCGGGCGTACGCCGTATTATCGGGCAGCGGTTTTACCACGGCTCTCACCTTGCTCTTCTCGAACGTCATCTGATCGGAGACCCCGCCCGAAATTTTCACGTTCATCACGATCTCGGAGTCGGTCTCCTTCAGGATCTTTCCCTGGTATTCCTCGCCGCTTTTGAGCGTCACGGTGTCAGCCCGCAGCGGCGGCGCAAGAACCGGGAGCGAAAGGGCACAAGTAACCAGCAGGCAGAGGGAGGGGAATGCTTTGGCCATCATGGGGGAGGATGGAGGGTGGTTAAGGGAGGGAATTTAAAACAGAATTCTGTACCCGGAACCGGCCTTTTTGGAAGCAATTTCTGGATGGCTCCGAAGGGCGGGAAACGGGGGAAATCTGCGGGGACAAATTCCGGAGCTTCAAGAGAATGGAGGAAATCGAGAGAAGAATCCAGCAGATCCAATGCCAGCGCAAGGGGGAACCCGCCGCCTTTTTTCCCGCTGCGCCAGAACGGCTCAGGAAACCTTCCGAATCCGCTGAACCTTCCGAACCAGCGGCGCAAAGAGATCGCCGAGCCGCCCGACCCGTTCCAGCGCCTCGGGAGCGGTGAATTCCAGCAGCATGCGATCCGCCGTCTTCAAGCAGCGTTCCACCTCCTCCCACGTCACTGGCATCGAGACGGTCGGCCTCTCCCGCGCCCGCAGGGAATA
>CAZYVL010000167.1:0-3914 GCA_964651005.1 uncultured Chthoniobacteraceae bacterium
TCCCACGCCTTCGCTCGCGATCCCGGCAGGCGGCGGGATTTTTCTTGCATGGCGGTGCGGCCCATCCAATGGTGGCCTGCAAAATGGAAGTTCCATCTGCAAAATCGCGGTTCGCCGTGGAGGGGAGGCGGCTCGGCGCGCTTCTCTTCGCGCCGCTTTCCCGTCGGGTGGAAATGGCCCTTTGGCTGCTTGTTGTCGCTTTCGCGGTCGGCATCCGGCTCTATTTGCTCCATCTCATGCCGGTCGGGTTCTGGTCGGAGGATGCGCGTTCGTACGCCAACTCCGCCTTCGACTGGCTGCACACGGGCGTCTGGGAGACGGACCCGCGCCGGGGGGCCATCTACTCGCTTTTCATCGCGCTGGTCGTCAAGGGCTTCGGCACGGTGCACGCCATTGTGGTTGTGCAGCATTTGCTGGGGCTTTGCGCGGTGCTCTTCGGCCTCTGGTGCCTCCGCTTGCAGGCGGGGCGCGCGGCGGCTCTCCCTGCGGTGCTTTGCGGCTATGCTTACGCGGTTTACGGAATGCCGCTGCTCATGGAGCACACGGTGCGCAACGAAACGCTGCTTTTCTTCTTTGCGAGCTGCGCGCTCTGCTCCTGGTTCCTCTGCCTGCGGCACCGCCGCGCGCGGTGGCTCTGGGTCTCCGGGGTGTCGGTGGCGCTGCTCAGCCTGACCAAGAACGTCTTTTTCCCCTTCCCGTTCGTTGTTCTGGGCGGGGCGCTTCTTTTCTGGCGCGGGGACCGGCGCTTTGCGCTGCGGCAGATCGTCTGCTTCTTCCTCGCTTTCGCCGTTCCGACTGTTGGCATCAAGGTCTTCGTCTCGTTGACGCGCAAGCGGCCCGCCGCGCCGCAAAGCGGGGTGCTCCTCTACGGCAGGACCGCCCAGTTCACCGTGCTGGAGGGAGGCAAATACCCGGAGATCAAAGCGATCATCCGGAAAAACGTGGAAGACTACCGCGCGCTGCCCAAGCTCAATAACAACCTCGTGCTCAAGCGGACGATTGTGCCGCAAATCACTGCCTATCTGGAAGCGCGCGGGAAGGACACCCGCGACCTCAACCGCGTTTGCCGGGAACTTGCCCTGGAGGGGATCGCCGCGCACCCGTGGGCGTATTTCAGGCAGATGGCGGCGGACTTCCGCCAGATTCACCTGAAGGTCGCCAAGAGCACCCCGAGAATCCGGCCCTCCAGCGTTGAGAAAGTGAGCAAGACGCTGCGGGAAATGGACCATGCCGATCCGTTGATCGGCGTGCCGGGTTATCTTGTGGCGCTCAAGCCTTCGGAGGCGGAGGGGCATTTCGAGCTTTACAATTCGCTCATCCGCACGAGCTGGCTCTTCCGTTTCGGCGCGGTCTTCTTTACCTCCTGCCTGCTGCCGTTCTTTTTCCTGCGCGCCGCCTTTCTGGCTGATCGCCTCTGGTGGGCCGGGCTTGCGGCGGTCTGGTTCTTCACGGTCGTTCTGCTCTGCACCATCGGCAGGCCAATGGACCGGTATATGATCCCGGTCGTCCCGATTCTTTTCCTGACGTTGAGCACGGCGGTGGTCGCGCTCTGGAACTTCTGCCGCTGCCATTTCGAGAGGGCAACCGGCGCGACCGCTCCTGCGGAAAGCACGCAACCGCTCAAGTTTTCGTGACCTCCTGGCCTTCCCCGGCAGCCAGAACCCCCGCGTTGCCTTCTTCCGCGAAAAATTCGAAGACATTTCGCCCAAAAACCTGCTTAATCCCTTCCCGCATCATGGAACCGCATATCGAAGTCAGCGTCCTCATTCCCGCTTACAATGAGGAAGAATCCCTCGCCGCGACCGTTGAAACCATCCGCCAGCAGTCGCGGCACTTCAGGGCAATGGAGATTATTGTCATCAATGACGGTTCCAAAGACCGCACCGCCGAGATCGCGCGGACGCTCCCCGTCACGCTGATCGAGCACGACCCGAACCAGGGCTACGGCGCCGCGTTGAAGAGCGGGCTCCAGGCGGCCAAGCACCCGTGGATTCTGATTGCGGACGCTGACGGCACCTATCCGCTCGAAGATACGCCCCGGCTGCTTGAAGAGATTGACAAGTATTCGATGGTCGTCGGCGCGCGCACCGGGGCCGTCGTCCACATCCCGCTGATGCGCCGCCCCGCCAAGTGGCTCATCACGCGGCTGGCGGAGTACCTCAGCAACGTCAAGATCCCGGACCTCAACTCCGGCTTCCGCATCTTCCGCAAGGATGTCGCCCTCCGGTTCCTGCCGCTTTACCCCGACGGGTTTTCGTTCACCACGACGATCACCCTGGCGATGCTGACCAACCGCTGCCGGGTGAAATTCGTGCCGATCAACTACCACCGGCGCACCGGCAAGTCGTCGATCCACCCGATCCGGGACTTCACCAACTTCACGATCCTCATTATCCGCATCTGCGCCTATTTCAAGCCGCTCAACGTCTTCGTGCCGCCCTCGCTGCTGATGTTTCTGGCTGGCGTCATCAAGGGTGCGTTCGATTACCACTCCGGCGGCCATCTCGGGCTGCTCGCCGTTTCGCTTGTGCTGACGGGCATCCAGACGTTGTTTATCGGGCTGCTCGCCGATCTTATTGACAAGCGGATGAAGCTCTAGCGCCCCGGTAGGCGGAACGCCACACGGTTCAGAGAGCCGGGAAGGACGGCGATCGCGCACGCATGAAAAAGAAGGCACTCACGCTCGTTCAGGTCGCCGTCACGCTCTTCATCCTCGGCTGGCTTTTCCACGATCCGGAGACCAACCGGAAGATGGGGCACGCGCTGGCCGCCGCGGACCCGTTCTGGATCGCCGCCTCCTTCGCGGCGTTCGGGGCGATGCGGCTGCTCTCCGTGGTGCGATGGCAGATTTTGCTGCGCGTGCAGGGGGTCGGGATCGGCTGGTGTCGCCTGGGGGCGTTGACGCTCATCGGCCTCTTCTTCAATATCTTCATGCCGGGCGGCACGGGCGGCGATGTGGTGAAGAGCTTTTATCTCCTGCGGGAAGCCCCCGGGAAAAAAGCCGAGGCGTTGCTTTCGGTCATGATGGACCGGCTGATCGGCCTGCTCGTCATGTTCGTCATCGCCGGGCTGGCGCTCTACTTCCGGCATGACTGGCTGATGCGCACCGCGGCCACCTCCGGCCTCGTCTACCTGCTCATCTTCATCGCCGCCGGGTGCCTCACGGCCATTGGCGGGTCGTTTGCCGTCACCGGCCTCGGGTGGGTGCATCGGCTCCCCCGCAAGCTTCCGCTGCGCGACAAGCTGGTGGACCTCTCCGTTGCCTACAACCTCTACGCGCGCGCCTGGCGGCCTTCGCTCGCCGCGGTTGCGCTCTCCCTGCCCGTCCACATCTGCTCCTTCGCGCAGTTCTACTTTGTTGCCCGCGCCTTCCCGGAAGCCGCCGCGCGCGTCACGTTTCCCGACTTTCTGGCGATCATGCCGATTGTTGCCACGATCATCTCCGTGCCGATCAGCGTCGGCGGCACCGGGGTGCGCGAGGGGCTTTTCGTGAAGCTGCTGGGGGATCTGTGCGGCATCGGCTCGGCCCTTGCTACCGTCATCTCACTCACCGGTTATCTCGTCCAGGTTCTCTGGGGCGTCCTCGGCGGTTTGGTCTATCTCTTTTACCGCCCTTCGGAGCACCCCCGCCTCGGCGAGATCGAGCACGCGATTTCCGCCGAGGAGCACACCATCGCCGACCGTCAGGAAGCGGGGCGGTAGCTGTGTGGAGGGAAGAAAAGTCGGTGCGTGGGAGGAAAAAGGCGAAGTTCGGCGTATTCTTCTTGCGAAAAAGAGGAAAGTAGGCGAGATAACACCCCCGCCAACGCCGCAGGGCATTGGTTGGTTCTTGGTTTACGGGCTGTGGCTCAGCTTGGTAGAGCGCTTCGTTCGGGACGAAGAGGCCGCGGGTTCGAATCCCGCCAGCCCGACCA
>CAZYVL010000168.1:0-2401 GCA_964651005.1 uncultured Chthoniobacteraceae bacterium
CCGCCGGTGAACCGACACCCGGAAGCCGAAGCGAAGACCACGCCCCCGATTTTTCCACACCCCGATCCCAGACCCGCAGCGCAACGTCCCGCGTGACATGATTACCTATCTCGAAGCCATCCGCGAAGCCCAGGCCAAGGCGCTGGCCGACGACCCGCGCGTTTACATTTACGGGCAGGATGTCGGCGCCTTCGGCGGCGCGTTCAAGGCCACCAAGAACCTGGCCAAAGAGTACCCGGGGCGCGTGCTTGACGCGCCGATCAGCGAGGACGCCATCCTCGGCTCCGCCATCGGCGCGGCCATCGGCGGGATGCGCCCGGTCATCGAAATGCAGTACGCCGATTTCTCCACGGTCGGCTTCAACCAGGTGGTCAACCAGGCGGCCACCCTGCACTGGCGCACGGAGACGCCGTGCCCGATCACGGTGCGGCTCCCCAGCGGCGGCACCTCCGGTTCCGGGCCGTTCCACAGCCAGAGCATGGAGGGACTCTACGCGATGTTCCCCGGGCTCGTCGTCATGACGCCCGCCACCGTCGAGGATGCCTATTCGATGCTGCTGGAGGCGATCGCCATCGACGATCCGGTGATCTTCTGCGAGCACAAATACCTCTACTACCACCTCAAGGCCGACGGGCTGCCGAGCGAGGCGCTCCCGGTCGGCAAGGCGCGCATCGCCCGCACCGGGCGCGACGCCACCGTGGTGACTTACAGCGCGATGGTGCACGAATGCCTGGCGATGGCCGAGGAACTGGCGGGCGAGGGGTACGAGGTGGAGGTGGTCGATCTCCGCTCGATCAAGCCGCTCGACACCGACACCGTGCTCGCCAGCGTGGCGCGCACTGGGCGGCTGCTGGCCGTGGGCGAGGCGTGGCCTTGGGGGGGCGTCACCGCCGAGGTGCTTGCCCGCGTGGCGAGCGAAGGCTTCGCGCTGCTCGACGCGCCGCCGCGCCGCCTCAACGCCAAGGATACGCCGATCCCCTACCACCCCAACCTCTGGGGCACGCACCGCCCCACCGCGCAGACCATCGCCCGCTCCATGCGGGAACTGCTCCGGCTCTGATTTCCGCTTCCCTCCCTTTTCCTCCGCAACGCCCTCCGCCAAGAAAACTCCAAAAACGATGCCGCAGATCCCGATTATCATGCCCCAGCTCGGCGAATCCATCGCCGAGGCCGCCATCGTCAGCATCGCCGTGCAGATCGGCGATTGCGTGAAAGCCGACCAGGACATCATCGAGGTGGAAACCAACAAGGCCGTCATGAGCGTCACGACGCCCTGCCCGGGCCGCGTGGCGCGCCTGCTCGCGGAGCCGGGGAAGAGCTATCCCGTCGGCGCGGTGCTCGGCTATCTCGACGCTTCCGAGGAGGAAGCGGCCCGGCTTGGCCTCGATACGCCACCTGCCGGAGAGAGCGGAGAGGGGCAGGATTTCCAGGACGAGCGCGGGGCCATCGACGAGACCTCCGGCAAGGCCAACTCGCCGCACCCCGGCTCACACGGTGTGCAGCCGACCGTGCGCGGCCTCCCCGTGCCCGCTTATGCCGCCGGGGCGAGCTACATGTCCCCGCGCATGAAGGCGCGGATGAACGAGCTTGGCCTGCACGCCGCCGACCTGGCGGGGATCGCCGGGAGCGGCGCGGCGGGGCGCGTGACGATCGACGACTTCGAGAAATTCCTGGCGTCGCTCGACCAGCACCGGATCACCCCCGCCTCCACGATGCGCGTGGCCGTCGCCGACGCCATGCGGCGAAGCTGGACGCGGCCGCTTGCCACCGTCGGCCTGGAAGTCGGGATCGACGCGATGCTCGCGCACCGCAAGCAAGCCAACCCGAAGCCGGGCCCGGCGCTCTACGCCTTGCGCGCGCTCGGCATTGCCCTTTCGGAAAACAGCGCCCCGGCGGGGCGGCTCGTCGGCGACCGGATCGTCCACCCGCTCTCCATCGACATCGGCTTCGCCGTGGAGGCGGAGGATGGGGTGATGGTGCCGGTCCTGCGGGCGGTCAACAGCACGCCGTTCGAGGAGCTGGTGCGCCGTTATAACGAACTGGTGGAGCTGGCGCGGCAGCGGCGGCTGCCTGCGGGGGCCACCGGCGCGTCGATTGCCACGGTTACAAATTTCGGGACATTCGGCCTCACCTGGGCGACGCCGATCCCGCTCCCCGAGCAGACGCTGGTGCTCGGCCTCGGCGCGGGCCGGGTCGTGCCGCGCTGGAACCCCGGCAAGGAGAGCTTCGAACCGGCCACGGAGGCCAATCTCACCCTGAGCTTCGACCACCGCGTGCTCGACGGGGGGGCGGCGGGCCGCTTGCTCGTGCGGGTGGCGGCGCTGCTCGGGCGGCCTCAGGAGCTGTAGGCGGCGGTAGGCGGCGGTAGGCGGCGGTAGGCGGCGGTAGGCGGCGGTAGGCG
>CAZYVL010000168.1:2501-3672 GCA_964651005.1 uncultured Chthoniobacteraceae bacterium
GGGCGCCGGGGCGTGCCACGCGGCTATTCGAACTGCTTGAGCAGCCGGTTTACGGACTTGCAGAGATCCTCCAGCCCCTGGCGGTAGCGGTTGCGCGGGACGGCCTGGAGCACGGTTTCCCCGTCGCGCAGCATCGTCCGGGCGTGGCTGATGGCCGCGCGCAGCGAGCCGCGCTCGGCGGTGGCCCGCACGAGATCCTCGATCCCCTCGCCGGAGAGGATCGTCTCGCTCCAGCGGGCGCGCTCGGCGGTGGAACTGGTCTGGAGCAGGTGGAGGACCGGCAGCGTGAGTTTCCCTTTGCGGAGATCGGAGCCGAGCGTTTTTCCCGCCTTCGATTCCGTCCCCGCGATGTCGAGGCAATCGTCGTAAACCTGGTATGCCATCCCGAGCTTGAGGCCGAAGACTTTCATCGCGCCGATGATCTCCGGGGAAGGCTCGTTGAGCAGCGCGCCAAGCTCCGTCGCGGCTCCGAAGAGCGCGGCGGTCTTCATCTCGATGATCTTGAAGTAGTCGGCCAGGCTCAGGTTCAGGTCGAAGCGGCGCTGGGTCTGGATGATTTCCCCCGAGCAGACATCGGCGGCGGCGGCGGCGATCCGGCGGGTGATCTCCGCGCTCGTGAAATGAGTGGAGAGCTTCAGGGCATGGGCGAACATGCAGTCCCCCAGCAGGACGCTCAGTGCGTTGCCCCACTTCGCGTTCGGGGTCGGCTCGCCCCGGCGGATTTCCGCACCGTCCATGATGTCGTCATGGACGAGGGTGGCGGCGTGGATAAGCTCCAGGATGACGGCCAGCTCGATCTGCAACGGGCCGACGTTACCCGTCGCGCCGCCCGCCAGCAGGGCGAGCGCGGGGCGCAGGCGCTTGCCGCTGCTCTCACAGGCGTATGCCACGTACCCCTCCACGGCGGGATCGAACTCCCGGGCCTGCGCGCGGATGCGTTCTTCCACGCTGTAAAGCGGCGCGTTGATGAGTTCAAAGGTCGCCTTGATCTCTTTGGGAATGATAAGGGCCTTCGCCTCGGCCCGCGGCAGGTGTCTCACGGGTAGGTGAAAATAGGGATCAGCCCTTCAAAGTCAATCCGCCGTCCCTTCCCGCCCCCGGGAAAAAAGCCGGAGGCATCCGCCAGGCGCTCTGGAACGAAGAGACTTTGGGAACCGCTGATTAAAGCGAG
>CAZYVL010000169.1:0-3671 GCA_964651005.1 uncultured Chthoniobacteraceae bacterium
TCGGCGTCTCCTCTGGAATCAATACCGGGCCACGGGCGCGAATGGCCGCGTGAAGTGCATGGCGGGGAAGGCTCTCTTGTGCCGCCGGATCTGGTATCTCCGGCTTGGCGCGTGCCACTGGCCGGTGACGCTGATCGGGGTGCCCGGGTCGATCCAGTTATAGAACGCGGCGGCGGTTCCGATCGGCATTCGGATGCAGCCGTGCGAGGCGGGCCAGTTCGGGACGGAGCTGAAGCCGTGAATGAAGTAGTTGCCGTGAAACTGCACGCTGTACGGCATCGGGGCGTTGTCGTAGAGCCGTGAATAGTGCATCCGGGATTTCGACTGCGCGCGGTAGCGTCCGCTGGGCGTTTCTCTTCCCTGCCTGCCGGTGCTGACGCGGCTTTGAAGGACGAGTTGGCCCCCCTGGTAGGCTCGGAGCGTTTGGCTTGTCTTGTCGATGACGACGCGTTTGCCAAGCCCGCTTTGGGTTGCCGAGAGTTCCCCGGTCGCGCCCAGAAGGGCGGCCAGGCACGTTGCGGCCAGTGTGGTTTTGGAGATCATGGTTCCTCAAAGGGGAATTCGGCTTTCACCCCGTTTTGAGCGGGTGTTGGCCCCCCTTTGGGAACTCGGGAACTTCGGGAATCCTGGCTACGAGAGCAGCTCGCAGTTGAGCACGCTCAGGCAGTAGAGCGCGGCGGTTTCGCTCCGCAGCACGATCGGCCCGAGCGTGATCGGGCGGCAGCCGTACCCCTTGGCGAGCGAGATTTCGGCAGGCGTGAAGTCGCCCTCCGGCCCGACCAGCACGAGGACGCTCGCCGGTTTTTTCCCGGCAGTGGCCAGGTGTTCGTCGAGCACCTGCCGGGGATGGAGCGCGTCGGGCTGCAACGAGGCGATGAGCATCAAATCGTAGCGTTCCCCGGCGGCGAAGAATTCCTTGAGGTTGCACGGCGTCTGCACGGTGGGGAGCCAGTTGCGGCCACACTGCTTGGCCGCTTCCACGGCGACTTCGTGCCATTTCTCCCGCTTTTTCTCCGCGTCGCCCTCGGCGCATTGCACCACGGTGCGCTCGCTCAGGAGCGGGGCGATGCCCGTTGCGCCGAGTTCCGTCGCTTTCTGGACGATGAGGTCCATGGTTTTCCCTTTTGGGATCGCCTGCCCGAGCGTGATCCGGCAGGGGAGCGGCGGTGTTTTGGAGTGAAGGACGGCCTTGAGGGCAACGGAGCGTTTCGCCACGGCGGTCACTTCGGCGGTGGCTTCGGTGCCGAGGCCGTTGAAGACCACGACGCGTTCGCCGGGCTGGATGCGGAGCACGTCGGTGGCGTGGTGCGCCTCCGCTTCGTCAAGGGCGAGGGCGTCGAGGTTCCAGAGGGCGGGTGGAATGTAGAAACGATGCATGGGAAGGGGTCCGGGGGGGAGGGGATGTTCGCCGTTAGCGGAAAAAGTCTTTTGCGCGTTCGAAAAAGCTTTTATGCAGCGGCGCGTTCTCCTCGCCACAGAGTTCCGCGAACTCTTCGAGCTTTTTGCGCTGCTCGGCGTTGAGGCGGCTGGGGACTTCCACGAGCACGCGCACCAGCAGGTCGCCCCGCTGGCTGGAAGTGAGCGTGGGGACGCCCTTGCCGCGCAGCTTGAAGACGGTGCCGCTCTGCGTGCCTGCCGGAATCTTGAGCGTTGCCTTGCCTTCGAGCGTGGGGACGGTGGTTTCGCCGCCGAGCGTCGCGGTGGAGAAGGAGATGGGGACTTCGGTGAAGAGGTTATCCTCCTCGCGCTCGAAGACTTCGTGCTCCTTGACGTGGACGACGACGTAGAGATCCCCCGGGGGGCCGCCCCGGACGCCTGCCTCGCCGTTGCGCGAGGAGCGCAGCCGCGAGCCGTCCTCGATCCCGGCGGGGATCTTGAGCTTGATGCGCGAGCGCCCTTCGACGCGGCCTTCGCCGCCGCACGCCTTGCACGGGTTGGCGATGACCTGGCCGGTGCCGCGGCAGCGGGGGCACGTTTGGGAGACCTGGAAGAACCCGCGCGAGCTGATGACCTGCCCGCGCCCGTGGCAGGTGGGGCAGGTGGTCGCCCGGGAACCGGCTTCCGCGCCGCTCCCCTGGCACTTCCCGCAGGCGTCGAGCTTGTTGAGCTCGATCTCCTTTTCGCAGCCGAAGGCGGCTTCCTCCAGGCGGATCTGGAGATCGTACCGGAGATCGGAACCGCGCGAGTGCGACCCGGCCTGGCCCGATCCGCCGCCGCCGCCGAAAAATTGCTCGAAGACGCCGCCGCCGCCCGCCGCGCCGAAGACCTCGCGGAAGATGTCGAAGGGGTCGTGGAACCCGCCGCCGCCCCCGCCTCTTGGCCCCGCCGTCCCTTGCGCGAACGCGGCGTGGCCCATCCGGTCGTAGGCGGCGCGCTTGTCCCCGTCCATCAGGACGTCGTACGCCTCGCCGAGTTCCTTGAACTTCTCTTCCGCCGTGTGGTCGCCCGGGTTTTTGTCGGGGTGATGCTTTACGGCCAGTTTCCGGTAGGAGCGTTTGATCTCCTCGCTCGTCGCGCTTCTGGAAACCTCTAGCACCTCATAGTAATCCCGCTTGCTCGCCATCATGGTTGCGCCGGGCCGGAGGAGACGAAGACGTTGGACGGGCGGATCAGCCTATCCCGGAGTTTATACCCCTTGCGGAGCTGCCGGATGACATGCCCCTCGGGAACGGTGTCGCTCGGCTCCTGGCCCAGTGCTTCGTGCAGATTGTGGTCAAACGCTTTCCCCTCGGCGTCAATCACCTCCACGCCGCTGGCGGCGAGGAAGTCCTGGAGCTGGCGGGAGACCATCTCGAAGCCGGTGACGACCCCCTGGCTCCCTTCGTTCCGGGCGGCCTGGAGGCCGAGTTCGAAGTTGTCGATTACGGGCAGCAGCCGTTCGAGCACCCCGGCGGTGGCGGACTTGATGGCGTCCTCCTTGTCGCGTGCGGCGCGCTTGCGGTAGTTCTCGAAGTCGGCCTGCGTCCTCAGGGCGAGGTCGCGAAAGCGGTCCACGTCGGCCTGGAGGGTTTCCAGCGGTCCCGGACCTTGCTGCGCGGCGGCGTCTGCCGGGGGCGCGGTCTGTTCGGGCGTCTGTTGGGTTTCCTCTGTCGGTTCGTTGCTCATGTCTTCCGGATTACGATCAAGGTAATGTCGTCGTTTTGCGGGTAGGTTCCAATAAATGTCTGTAGGTCGTCCGTCAACCGGGCGATCATCGCGGGTGCGCCGCCCGACGCGCTGGCCTGGATGCTCTGGATCATGTTTTTCATGCCGAACTCCATGCCGTGGACATCGAGCGCCTCGGTCACGCCGTCGGTGTAGAGCACCAGGCAGTCGTCCTTCTCCAGCGTAAGCGAGAAATCGCCCGCGATCCTATCGAAGACATCCCCGCTGTCAATGCCGAGCGCCATGCCCGGCGGGTTGATCTTGGAGACGGTCTGCGAGGCCGCGCTGTAGAGCAGCGGCGCGTCGTGCCCGGCGCGGCAGAGCGTGACGCGGTTGGAGTGGTGATCGAGGATCACGTACGCCATCGAGATGAACATGTCCTCTTTGATGTCGGGGTAAAGCTGCCGGTTCACCCGGTGCAACGCCTCGGAGGCGGAGGCGCACCCCGGGGCGGAACTCCGCAGGACGCTGCGGCACATCGCCATGATGAGCGAAGCGGGGACGCCCTTGCCGGAGACATCCGCGAT
>CAZYVL010000170.1:0-3660 GCA_964651005.1 uncultured Chthoniobacteraceae bacterium
CCCCTTCGCCGTTGTCGTGAGCGTCGGCGGACTGCGCTTCTCCCTGGGAAGGGGTGGGGGCGGTGGGCGGGAGTTCCGCCGGGTCTCCCGGGTTGACCGGCAGGGCGCGGGGCGCGGGGACGCTTTGCACGGCGTCATAAGGGTCGCTGCCCAGAACGGTGAGCGAGCGCATCGGCGTCGGCATGAAGCGGCCAAGATCGACGGCAAGCTCCGCGCGGGCGCCTTCGTCCCCGTTCCCGGCCCGTTCCAGCCCCCGGCCGCTCGGTGTCCCGTGAATGTCGCACGTTTTGTTGGAGACCTGCTCGGGCGTCCCCCATTCGAAATAGGTGGTCTTGTTCCGAAACTCTTCGCCGCCCGCGCCATCGTGGGTTTCGAAACATTGGTCGGTGGCGAGCAAGCCTGATTGGCGGCAAATCTCGTACTTCTTGAGCGTGGCGGGGCGCGCGATCTCCTTTGCCGGGAATTTGTCGAAGGTGGCGTTCATGAAACGCACCCAGATCGGAAGCGCGATCTCGCTGGAAAAACCGCCACGGTAGATCGGCTGCGGCGAGTCGAACCCTGCCCAGACGCCGCAGGTCACGGCGCTGGAGTAGCCGACGAACCAGACGTCGGTGAAGTTATAGGCCGTGCCGGTCTTGCCGCCGAGCGGGAGCTTTTTCAACCCGTAGGGGGAGTATGCCTTGTCCGCGCTCCCCCACTCCAGCGCGTCGGCGAGCGCGGAGTGCACTTCGTAGGCCGTGGAGGGCTTGACGACCCGCACGGGCTCGGCCTGCGGCTGCTCGTAGAGGACTTTGCCATCCTTCTGCACCACCCGCTGGACGACGAAGGGGTGCGCGGGCCGCGTCCCGCCGTTGGGGAAGATCGTGTAGGCGAGCGTCAGGTCTTCGAGCGTGACCTCGCTGCTGCCGAGATAGGTGGCGGGGTAGTGGCGCAGGGTGCTTTCGATCCCCGCCCGCTTCGCCAGGGAGAGCACGGCGTCGAGGCCGGTCGCCATGCCGAGCCGGACGGTGGCGGCGTTCTTGGACTTGACGAGCGCGTAGTGCGCGGAGATCAACCCCTCGTACTGGTTGTCGGCCCGCTCCGGCCCCCACTCCCCGAGCACGCCGGTGGTGCCGCCGATCATCACCTGCCGGTTATCCATCGCGGTGTCCCGGAAGACGCTGCCGGGGAAGATCCCCTTGTCAAACGCGGCGGCGTAGACCAGCGGGAGAAACGCGGTACCCGGCGGCCGGTTGGAAAGCAGGGCGCGGTTGAACTGGTTGTGCGCGAAGTTGCGCCCGCCGACGAGCGCGAGCACGCCGCCGGTCCGGTTGTCGAGGGCGTAGAGCGCCCCCTGGAGATAGCTCGGCCCGGGGAGCGGATCGTTCTCCGCCCGCTTGCGGCGCTGCCGGTACATCTGCTCGTACTGGGCGTAGGTCTGCCGCTGCGTGCCGAAGTCGCGCCGCTGCTCCACTTCCTCCAGCCGCGCGCGCAACGCCTGCTGCGCGGTTTTCTGGAGATCGGCATCCAGCGTGGTGTAGATGCGGTAGCCGTCGCCGTAGATGCTCTCCTTGCCCTTCTTGCTGTCGATGAGATTGACCACCTGCTGGCGGACGAACTCGACCACGTACGACTCGCCATGCAGGGCGGAGCGGGTCTTCACCCGGAGGTTCTCCGCCTTGGCCTCCTCGTACCGGGTGCGGTCGATCAGGTTGTTCTCCAGCATCCGCCCGAGCACGAAGTCGCGCGCCTCGATGCACGCCCTCCGGTCTTTCCACGGCGAAAGATTGTTGGGGCTGCGCAGCATCCCTGTCAGCGCCGCGCATTCGGAAAGCGTCAGGTCGCGGGCCGATTTGCCGAAGTAGCCGTGCGCGGCAGCCTCCACGCCGTAGAACCCGGTGCCGAAGTAGACCCGGTTAAAGTAAAACTCCAGGATCTGGTCCTTGGAAAAATGCTTCTCGATACGCCGCGCGACGAACGCCTCCAGAATCTTCCGGCGCAAGCTCCGGTCCGCACTCGGGAGCGCCTGGGCAAAGGTGTTTCGGGCAAGCTGCTGGGTGAGCGTCGAGGCCCCCTGCCGCACCCGCCCCGCGAGCACGTCTTTCCAGAGCGCGCGGGCGATCCCGATGTAGTCGATGCCGTTATGCTGGTAAAAGCGGTTGTCCTCCGCCGCGATCAACGCCGGGCGGAGATCCGCCGCCATCTCCCGCAGGGGGATCGTGTCGCGATTCTGGATGTAGATCTTGCCGAGAACCTGATTGTTCCGGTCGTAGACGATGCTCGCGGACTCCATGTCCTCCAGCCGCGAAAGGTCGAACGCGGCGGCCTTGGTCCCGTACACCGAAAGCAGATACGCCGCGCCGCCCCCCGCTGCCAGGCACCCCAGAAGCGCGAAAACCAGGAGCGTCAGAAACCAGGCGCGGCGGTAGAACGGTTTGGGAGGCCGGTAATCGTCGTACCACATCGGGTTTCATTAGAGCATCAGCCCGGGACGCGCGCCATGAAAACCTCGCCCGCGCGGGCCGGCCTCCCGTAAGATCGGGTTTTCCCCCGCCCCTCCCCTCGTCGCCGCCGTCGCCGCCTCCGCCTTTCTTTCCCGTCTTCGCCGATGCCCGCCTCCCCTCTTGCCGAAATCCTCCGCGCCGAGATCGCCCGCCTGGGGCCGATCCCGTTCCGCCGCTTCATGGAGCTGGCCCTCTACGAACCCGCGCACGGCTACTACGCCGGAGGCCGCGCGGCAATCGGGCGGCGGGGCGACTACGTGACGAACGTGAGCGTCGGCCCGCTCTTCGGGCGGCTGCTGGCCGGGCAGTTCGCCGCGTTCTGGGAGCAGCTTGGCCGCCCCGCGCCGTTCACCGTGGTCGAACAAGGGGCGAACACCGGCGATTTCGCGCACGATCTCCTCACTGCCGCAGAAGCCGCGCACCCGGAGTTTTTCGCGGCGCTCCGCTACCGGATCGTCGAGCCGTTCGCCGGGAACCGGGCGCGGCAACGTGAGCGCCTGGCCCAATGGGAGAGCCAAAGGGGCCAACAGAGCCAAAGCGCGGGCAAAACCGCCTGGAGCGACACGCCCGATGCCCTCCCGCCGTTCACCGGGGTGCATTTTTCCAACGAACTCCTCGATGCCATGCCCGTCCACGCCGTGATCTTTCAAGGCGGAGCCTGGCGGGAGCGGCACGTCGCCTTCGACGAGGCGGCAGAACGTTTCGTCTGGACCACCGGCCCGCTCTCTTCCCCGGAGCTGGAGGCGCTCACACGGCGGATGCCGCCGCTGGAGGGATACGAAACAGAGGCGAACCTGGAGGCCGCGCGCTGGATCGCGGCAGTCGCGCGGAAGCTGGAGCGCGGCCTCGTGCTGGTGGCCGACTATGGGTTCTCCCGCCCCGATTACTACCTGCCGGACCGCAAAGCGGGCACGCTGACCGGCTACCGGAGCCAGCGGCGCATGGACGATCCACTCGCCTCCCCGGGGGAGCAGGACTTGACCGCGCATGTGGACTTCACCACGCTGGCCGAGGCGGCGCAACGGGCGGGGCTGCGCGTCGCGGGGTTCACCGACCAGCATCACTTCATGGTCGCGCTCGGGCTGCGCGCGTTCCCGGAGCACGAGGAGCGCCAACGCCTCACCCCGGAAGAACAGCGGGAACGGCGCGCCTTCGCCACGCTGATGCACCCCGGCCT
>CAZYVL010000171.1:0-1361 GCA_964651005.1 uncultured Chthoniobacteraceae bacterium
ACGTGCAGGTCTGGAGCGCCATCGGCCGGGAATTTACCATCGCCACCAACCAGGTCGATTTCGCGGTTCCGCGCCGCTTCGGCCTCACCTACAAGGACCGCGATAACACCGCCAAGACGCCGCTTTGCATTCACCGCGCCCCGCTCGGCACGCACGAGCGTTTCATCGGTTTTCTCATCGAGCACTACGCGGGGAATTTCCCGCTCTGGCTCTCGCCGGTGCAGGTGCGCGTGCTCCCCATCGGCGACGAGGAGCCGCTATTGGAATACGCGCGCGGCATCCAGGCCGAACTGCGCGCCGCCGGGATCCGCGCGGAAATCGACCCTTCCACCGACAAGATCAACGGCAAGGTGCTCCGCGCCGAGCAAGAGAAGGTGCACACGATGCTCGTCATCGGCCGCCGCGACCTGGAGGCGGGCGCGGTGAGCGTGCGCGTTCACGGAAAAGGGAATCTCGGCGCGAAACCGCGCACGGAGGTCGTCTCCGATCTCATCGCGGCGGCGCGGGAACGGCGCGGGTAAAATCGGATCAAGCCGCGCGAGAAAACCGGAAACCGGCCGTCTCTACTTCCGCTCCGCCTCGCCTGCTCCCTCCGTATTCCGCGCCATCCAGCGATCCAGCGACCATCTCCCCGCTCCCATCACCATCAGCGCAAGGGAGGCGGCGACGATGAGGATATGGTATTCGATGCCCTCTCCCTTCTGCGTGCCTGACCAGTTGAGGAAGAAGCCGTTGGCGAGGTGTCCGCCCATGATGGCTGCCGTGGCGATCAGGCAGGCGAGGCCGAGGGCGGCGAGCCGTGTGAAAAAGCCGAGGAAGAGGGCGATCGGGGCGAAGAACTCCGTAAAGATCGCGGCGAAGGCGAACACGGCGGGGATGTGGAGCGTCTCCGTGAAGAAGCCCATCGTGCCCGCGAAGCCGTGCCCGCCAAAGAGGCCGAGCATTTTCTGCGCGCCATGCGGGAAGAGGGCGATGGCGAGGCCGAGGCGCAGGAGCAGCGGCCCCAGAGAGCGGGAGGTGGCGAAAAGGGGAGAGAGTTTCATGAGGTGGGGCCGGGCCGGTTCGGGTTTGCCGTAATGTTGATCGTACAACGGTTTGTGGCGGTGGAAAAGCCGCTTTGGTTATCAGCTTTTCCCGGATACCAAGCGGCGCTTATTCAAGCCGGGACGCGTTGATTTCGCTTTTCAAGCACGATCCGGTGGTACGGCTTCAACACCGTGCCCCGGCAGGAGGAGGGGGACGCCGTTCTGGACGAGATAGACGATTTGGCCGTCTTCGCGCAGCAGCGCGTGGCTGATCGGCGTCTGCGGCTCAAACTGCGATGCGCCGGGGGGCGTGGAGACGAACCGGAGCGCCCCGGC
>CAZYVL010000171.1:1461-3383 GCA_964651005.1 uncultured Chthoniobacteraceae bacterium
TCCTTCGAGAGGACGTGAATCCCGAAAAGCCCATGCCCGTCGAGCGCCTGCGTGATCGCGCGCCCCGGCCCGACGGCGAGGGAGATCATCGGCGGCTCGAAGCTACACTGCTCGACGAAGCTGCAAAGCATCCCGAGCGGTTCGTCACCGATGCGGGCCGTGGCGACGTAGAGCCCGCTGGCGATCTTCCCGAGCGCCGGGGCGATCCGCTCGCGGTCGGTGGTTTCCTGGGGTTCCTCGGATTGCATGGCCAGGGTCAGTATTTCGGCACGCTCGGGTCGATCTCGTCGCTCCACGCCGAAATGCCGCCCGCGACGTTCCAGAGCTTCGCGAATCCGGCCTCCTTGAGGAGCTTGAGCGCCTTGGCGCTGCGGACGCCCGATTTGCAATGGATGACGATCTCGTCGGCGCTGTCGAGTTCGCTCATGCGCGAGGGAAGCTCGGAGAGCGGGATCAGCGTGGAACCGGCGATGCGGCAGATGTCGAACTCGAACTGCTCGCGCACGTCGAGCAGCACGAACTTCTCCTTGCCGTCGAGCCGTGTCTTCAGATCCTGGACGGAGAGCGTCGGCACCGGCTCGGCCGCGGCCTCGGCGGCTTCGGCGGCTTCCGCCTGCGGAATCCCGCAGAACTGGTCGTAGTCGATAAGTTCCGTGATGGTGGGGCAATCGCCGCAGACGGGGCACTTCGGGTCGCGCCGCAGCCGGTACTCCTTGAACTTGAGCTTGAGCGCGTCAAAGTGCACGAGCCTGCCGGTGAGCGAGTCGCCGATGCCCATGATGAGCTTGATCGCCTCGATCGCCTGCATGACACCGATGATCCCCGGCAGCACGCCGAGCACGCCTCCCTCCGCGCAGCTCGGGACCATCCCGGGCGGCGGCGGTTCCGGGAACATGCAGCGGTAGCACCCCCCCTCGATGTGCGGAGCGAAGACGGTGCACTGGCCGTCGAACCGGAAGATCGACCCGTAGACGTTCGGCTTCTTGAGGAAGACGCAGACGTCGTTGGAGAGATAGCGGGTCGGGAAATTATCGGTCCCGTCGATCACGATGTCGTAGTTGCGCGCGATCTCCAGGGCGTTGTCGGAGCGGAAGAAGGTGTCGTGCAGATCGACCTGTACGTTCGGGTTGATCTCGCGGATGCGGTCGCGCGCGGAGTTGAGCTTCTTGCGGCCCACATCCTTCGTGCCGTGCAGGATCTGGCGCTGGAGGTTGGAAAAATCAACCACGTCGGCATCGACTAGCCCGATGCGGCCGATCCCGGCGGCGGCGAGGTAGAGGCCGATCGGCGATCCCAGGCCCCCGGCCCCGATGCAGAGGACGCTCGCGGCCTTCAGACGGCGCTGCCCCTCCAGCGTCACCTCCGGCATGATGAGATGCCGGGAGTAGCGGGCGATTTCGTCGTTGCTGAATGCGATGCGCTCCAGACGGGCTGGATCAATGATGCTCTTGGCCATAGGAAAAGGGGAGTCATCCTAGGGAGCGTCCGGGGAAATTGCAAGCGGGGGTTGGAATCAGACGCTGCCGCCGAATTGACCGAAGAGCCGCTGGAAGTTCCCGGCGGCCCGCGCGGCGAGGGTGTCCGGGGTTTCGCCGCGCAGCGCGGCGAAGGCTTCGTAGGCGACGACGAGGTTTGCCGGGTGATTGGGGGCGCGGCCCTCTGCGGAAGGGGGAAGGGGATAGCGAACGCGGTCCGGCGGCAGCGGCATCGCGGGGGCGTCTGTCTCTACCAGGAGGCGATCGGCGGGGAGGGTGCGGAAAGGGGCGAGCCGCGCTTGCTTGCCGGCGTTCAGAAAATAGCCGGAGAAGGAGAAGTACGCTCCGCGCTCCGCGAAGGCTGCTGCCATTTCGGGCGGGCCGCTGTAGGCGTGCAGTAGGAAGCCGCGTTTTGGTAGCGGCTCTTCGTGCAGGATGTCCCAAAGC
>CAZYVL010000172.1:0-3370 GCA_964651005.1 uncultured Chthoniobacteraceae bacterium
CCTCCCACGTCACTGGCATCGAGACGGTCGGCCTCTCCCGCGCCCGCAGGGAATAGACGCAGACGGTGGTCTTGTGCGCGTCGTTCTGGCTCCAGTCGATGAAGACCCTGCCCGCGCGCACGCTTTTGCGCATCTGCGCGGTCGCCTTGTCCGGCTCCTCGGCGGCCAACCGCATGGCGAGGGCTTTCGCCTCGGCCTTGCTCTGCGCGTAAGAGGTGCCGCGCCGCAGCGGCACGTAGATCTGAAGACCCTTGGAACCGGAAGTCTTCGGCCATGCCTCCCGCTTCGCCCCGGCGAGCAGCTCGCGGAGCCGCAGCCCGATCTCGCAGCAAAGCACCAGGTCCGCAGGCGGGCCGGGGTCGAGGTCGAAGACCATCGCCGTCGGCTCTTCCGGCGCTTCCGCAAAGGCGAGCGAGGGATGCAGCTCCAGGCTGGCGAGATTGGCGGCCCAGACGAGCGAGGGGAGATCGTCGATCTGGCAGTAGCGCACCGTCTTGCCGGTGGAGCCGCTCCGGATCGTCGCGGTGCGAACCCACGCGGGGCGGTGCGCGGGGCAGTTTTTCTGGTAGAAGAACGGCGCCTCCACCCCGTTCGGATAGCGTTTGAGCGTCAGCGCGCGGTGGCGGAGATGCGGCAGCAGGAACGGGGAAACGCGGGTGTAATAGTCGATCACCGCCGCCTTGGTGAACTCGGTGGCGGGGTAGAGCACCTTCCCGAGATTGGAGACGGCGATCCGGCGGCCCCCGGCTTCCAGAATCTCCGATTTCCGCGCCATTCTCCGCGCCGTTTGTGAAGCGATCGGGCGATCCGGCCCGGCGTCGAAACGCCGGGCCGTTTCCGTCTCGCCCAAAGATAGCTAGTTCCCCCCGCCGTGGTTGGAGGGTCTCTTCTGCCGGGGTTGCGATTCCGTGCGGGGAACCGCTTTCCATTTCTGTTCGCCCACCGCCTCGGGCCGGCTCGTCTGGAGGACCGCCAGGTGATCCTTCAGCTTGGGCAACATGGATTGCGCCCATTCCTTGATCTCCGGGTCCGCAGTGCGGCCATGCTCCCGTTCATACGTGGAGATGCTCTGCTGCGTGCTCTGCACCTGGTCCTGGAGAAACGCCTTGTCGAACTGCGCCCCCTTTTTGGACTCCAGCATCGCGATCTTCCTCTGCTGCATCTTGCTCGGGCTGCTCGGGAGGGTGATTCCCTTGGCCGCCGCGAGCTTGCCGAGCTGCTGGTTGGCCGCCGTATGATTTTTGATAGCCTCCTGGGCAAGCTTGCGGATCTCCGGGTTGCTCGCGGCGCGTTCGGCGATCTTGCCCAGCTCGATCTCGTAGAGATTCATCTCCGCCGCTCTCTGGAGGAAGCTCTGGTCGGTCCCGGGCGCGGCCACCTTTTCCCCCACCGCCTCGGGCCGTCCCGTGCGCATCGGCGCCTTGGCGCTCGGAGTCTCCGGGCCGGGGCTTGTCGCCGGGGTGGAAGTGGAGGCCGGGGCTGGGGCAGGAGCCGCTTGGCCAGATTCGACGAGCGCCAGCGCCACGAGGGCGGAGGCCAGGGCAGGGATGGAATAGATGCGTTTCATGAATGGAACTCCTTGTTTTTTGGAAGCGCCCCCGGTCTTCGCTCTTGAAAACGGGGGCGCGCTATCGGTTATCGCGGAGCGGGAAGGCTCCGGTTGCCTCCGCCGTGCCAACGCCACCCCCGCTGTTGCAGGCTTGCGCAAGGGCGCGTCCGCGAAGATGCTGCCCGTCGTTTTTTCCGCCGCGCCGATGAATCTCTCTCCTCAAAACCCGATCGCGGGCGTGCTCGCACCGCTCTTCGCCCTCCGCTCCGAAGAAGACCTCGGCATCGGCGACACCCGCGCCTTGCGCGAGTTCGTGGACTGGGCGCACGAAGCCGGGTTCCGCCTCGTGCAGCTCTTGCCCATCAACGAAACCGGCAGCGATCACTCCCCCTACAACGCCATTTCCTCCGTCGCCATCGAGCCGACCACCATCGCCACGCGCCCCGACGAGCTTCCCGACCTGCTCCCCGCCGACTACGAGGCCGTCCTCTCGCGGTTCGACCTCGCCGCGCTCCGCGCCGGTCCCGTCCGCTACCGGGACGTCAAGCCGCTCAAACGCGAACTGCTCGCCCGCGCCTTCGCGGTTTTTTCCGCCACGGCGTGGAAGAACAACGACGCGCGCGCGCGCGAATTTCGCGAATGGTGCCGCAGCCAGGCGGGCTGGCTGGAGGGGTACTCGCTGTTCCGCGCGTTGATGGACCGCAACGGCGGCAGCGAACAGTGGGACCGCTGGCCGCGCGAACAGCGCACGCTCCCCGCCGCGCGCCAGTGGCTGGCCGCGCAGCCGCCGGAGCTTCGGCACCGCCTCGGAGAGCGGATGCGCTTCTTCCAGTACGTCCAGTGGATCGCCTTTGGCCAGTGGCGGCGGCTCAAGGCGTACTGCGACGGCAAGGGGATCGCGCTCATGGGCGACGTGCCGATCGGCGTGAGCTACTACGGGGCCGATCTTTTCTCCACGCCGGAGATTTTCAACCTCCGCTGGTCGGGCGGCGCGCCGCCGGAGAAAGTCTTCAAGAGCGATCCGTTTACCGAAAAATGGGGCCAGAACTGGGGTGTGCCGATGTACCGCTGGGAGATGCTGCGGGAAACGGACTTCGCCTGGTGGAGGGAGCGGGTGCGGCGGGTGCGCGAGGTGTTCCACCTTTTCCGCATCGACCATGTGCTCGGCTTTTACCGGATGTACGGCTTCCCGTGGCGGCCGGAGCGCAACCCGGAATTCCTGCCGCTCGACGAAGCGGAAGCGCGGCGGCGCGCCGGGGGCGAGCTTCCGCACTTCATCCCGCGCGACGACTCCTCCTGGGAGAACCGCGAGGCAAACCGCCGCGAGGGGGAGCTCTACCTCCGCGCCCTGCTCGGGGAAGTCGGCGAAAACCGGCTGATCGGCGAAGACCTCGGCGTCGTGCCCGATTACGTTCGGCCAAGCCTCGCCTCGCTCGGCATCGCCGGGTTCAAGATCCCGCAGTGGGAGCGCCAGCCCGACGGGCGGCTCGTCCCGGGGCGCGACTACCAGCGGCTCTCCGTCACCACCTACGCTACGCACGATCACCCGCCGCTCGCCGCACTCTGGAAGCAGATGAGCGACGCCGCCGCTGCCGGAGACGGACACCAGCGGTGGGAGCTTGAGCAGCTTGGCGCGTTTGCGGGCCTCGGCGTGCACAGCCCGCAGCCGTTCACGCCAGAGATTCACGAGGCCTTGCTCGCCGCGCTCTTCCAGAGCAACGCCTGGATCGCCATCGCGATGATTACCGACCTCTTCGCAAGCACCAAACGCTTCAACGTCCCCGGCGCCGTGGACGACTCAAACTGGAGCGAACGCCTGGA
>CAZYVL010000173.1:0-3333 GCA_964651005.1 uncultured Chthoniobacteraceae bacterium
ACCATCCTGGTCAATAATCGCACCGGGGCGAAGGGCGACTACGACACGCCGGAGCAGAAAGTGGGCGCATTCGACCGTGAGCGGCCGTGGGAATCGTGCATGACCGTCTCGGCCCACAACCGCTGGGCCTGGGGCAAGGAGAAGGACGGCGTCAAACCGCTTGAGGACATCATCAAGATGATTGTGGAATGCACGGGCGGCGACGGCAACGTGCTCCTCAATGTTGGACCGCGCCCCGACGGCGTGATCGACCCCGCGCAGGCCGGGCTGCTCAAGGAAGTGGGCGACTGGCTCCAGATCTACGGGGAGAGCATCTACGGCACGCGCGGCGGCCCGTACATCCCGGGCGAGTGGGGCGCGGCAACGTGCAAGGGGAACACGGTTTACCTGCACCTCATGAAACTGGACGAAAACGGCGTTGCCAAGCTGCCGCCGCTCGGGGCCAAGATCGCCTCCAGCAGCCTCTTCGGGGGCGGGGCGGTCGATGTGAAGCAGGATGACCAGGGCGTCGTTATCACGGTGCCCGCCGAGTCCCGGCAACCGATCGACACCGTGGTGAAGCTCGAACTCGACGGTCCCGCTTTCGCCGTCAAGCCGGTACAAGTCGAGGCAAAGAAAGTCCAAGAAAAAAAGAAAAAGGCTCCCAAAGCTCCCAAAGCTCCCAAAGCGCAAAAGAGCGAAAAGGCGGATCAATAAAAAATCGTGGGCGGAAAGACTTTTCTCTCTGTTCCCCGCTTCTCCCGACGATGATCGACGCGCATCACCATTTCTGGACCTACAACGCCCCGGAGTTCTCCTGGGTGACGGATGACATGGCCGTTCTGCGGCAGGACTTCCTCCCCCGGCAACTCGAAGAAGCGGTTGCGGGGACGGGGGTGAGCGGCGTGGTCACCGTTCAGGCCAAGCAGTCGGTGGAGGAAACCGAGTGGCTGCTTGGCCTCGCCGGGTGCGGGGAGCGGATCAAGGGGGTTGTCGGCTGGGTGCCGTTGAAAGACCCGGGTGTCGGGGCGATTCTGGACCGCCTCCGGGAGAACGCGCGGTTTTGCGGCGTGCGCGAAATCGTGCAAGGCGCGCCGGATGCCGGGTTTTTCGATTCCCCCGACTTCCATCGCGGCCTCCGCGAACTCACCGCGCGAGATTGCCCCTACGATCTGCTGGTCTTCCAGAACCAGCTTGCGAGCGCCACGCGCTTCGTGGATGCCCACCCGGGGCAGCGGTTCATCCTCGATCACCTCGCCAAGCCGGAGATCCGCGGCGAGCGCCCGCCGCCCGAGTGGGAGCGCGGCCTCCGCGAGCTGGCGAAACGGCAGAACGTCTTTTGCAAATTCTCCGGCGTCGTCACCGAAGTGCGCGAGGGCGACTGGAGCGTGGAGCGGCTGAGGCCGTATTTCGAAACCGCCCTGGAAGCCTTCGGCAGCAAGCGGCTGCTCTTCGGCTCCGACTGGCCGGTTTGCCTGCTGCGAAGCGGCTACGCCGCCTGGGTCGCCGCCGTCCGGGAACTCGCCGCCTCGCTCTCGGAGCCCGAACGCGCCGCATTTTTCGGCGAAACCGCTTGCGCCGCGTATGGCCTGAAAGGATAAGCGCCCGATTCTTCGTATTTTCATCCCCGATTCCCCGTATTTTCATCCCCGATCCCCCCTCTTCTCTTCTCCTCTCCTTTCTATGCCTCCCGTTGCCTTACCGCACCAGCCCGTCACGATCAGCGTGCTCGATTACGTGATCGTCGCCCTTTATCTGCTTGGTATTGTCGGCATCGGCGTCTACGCCGGAGTCCGCTCGCGCCGGAGCAAAAACGTGGCGAGCGGCTACTTTCTCGCCGCGCGGTCGCTCACCTGGCCGGAGATTGGCCTTGCGCTCTTTGCCACGAACATCTCGTGTGTCCACCTTGTCAGCCTGGCCCAGGCGGGGTTCGACCAGGGGTTGCTGATGGGGAACTTCGAGTGGTTCGCCGCGTTCACGCTCGTCCTCCTCTCGCTCTTTTTCGTCCCCTTCTACATCCGCTCCAACATCTCCACGCTCCCCGACTTTCTGGAGAAGCGGTACTGCCGCGAGTGCCGCGACTGGCTGGCGGTGCTCTCGATCGTCGCCGCCATCATTTTCCACATCGCCTTCCCGCTCGTCACGGGGTGGGTCGTCCTCCACGGCATCTTCGGCATGGAGAAATGGACCTGCATTGTTCTCATGTGCGGGATGACGGCGATCTACACCGTCTTCGGCGGGCTGGCGGCGGTCGTCCTCACGGAGATGGCGCAGGCCATCGTGCTCCTGCTCGGCGCGATCATCATCACCTTCTTTGCCTGGCACAAGGCGGGCGGCTGGGCGGGGTTGACGGAGACGCTCCAGCACACCGGCGAACTCGGCAAGCTCACCATGCTGCGCTCCAGCGCGGAAGACCCGACCTACCCGTGGTACGCCATCTTCCTGGGCTATCCGATCCTCGGCGTCTGGTACTGGTGCGCCGACCAGACGATCGTGCAGCGCGTGCTCGGCGCGAAGGATGAGAACCACGCCCGCACCGGCCCGCTCTTCTGCGCCTTTATCAAGATCCTGCCGCTCTTCATCTTCGTCCTCCCCGGCCTGCTCTTCTACGCGATCCTCAAGCAGGGCGGCCTCCCGGGCGTGGAAGTGACCGACAGCAAGGAGGTCTACGGGATCATGATTAAAACGCTGCTGCCGACGGGCCTCTTCGGCGTGCTGGCGGCGGCGCTCATGGCGGCGCTGATGGGCAATCTCGCGAGCGCGGCTAACTCCATCGCCACGCTCTTTAGCTACGACCTCTGGAAGCGGTTCAGCCCGGACACCTCGGAGAAACGCCTTGTCTGGATCGGGCGGCTCGCTTCGCTTGCGTCGTTCGGCCTCGGGATCGCGCTGGTGCCGCTGCTCGACCGGTATTCGAGCATCTTCTCGGGACTCAACGACATCATCGCGCACCTCGCCCCGCCGATCACCTGCGTTTTCGTTCTCGGCATCTTCTGGCCCGCGGCCTCGGGGAGGGGAGCCAAGTGGACCATGTGGCTCGGCTCCGCCGTCGGCGTGGTGGTCTTCGCCCTCAAGACCCTGCACGCCTGGCATCCCGAGGAGAGCGGATGGATTCCCCCGTTCTTTTACGAAACGCCGTTCATGATGATGACCTTCTACATGTTCCTCGTCTGCGTCGCCCTCCAGATCGGGCTGACCCTGGCGATGCCGAAGCTGGCGCATGAAGACCCGGAGAGCCTCTACTGGAAGCGCCCCCTGGATGCCATCCGCATGCCCGGCTGGCCCGGCCTGGGCAACTACCGCGTGCTCTCCGGCTTCACCTGCCTCATTTTCATCGTGCTCTACACCCTTTTC
>CAZYVL010000174.1:0-3290 GCA_964651005.1 uncultured Chthoniobacteraceae bacterium
ATTTGGCGGAGCCTACGGGACTCGAACCCGCAACCTCTGCCGTGACAGGGCAGCGCTCTAACCGATTGAGCTAAGGCTCCTTTTTAGCCGCCGGCTTTTCGGGCCGCCGAATGCAGGGCGGTTTTTTCTTGCCGGGAGCGTAAGAGGCGCAAAAGCTAACGGGCTGCACCCGCCGGGGCAATATGTTTTTTCAAAAATTTTAAGGCGCCGGGCCGCCTTTTTGCCGATTGCATTCGGCTTGAATCTTCCAGAATGTTCGCACCGATGCAGACTCAAGATGCCAGCGCGGAGGTGGCGGTTCTCGGCGGCGGGTTCGCGGGGGCGGCCGCGGCGCTGCTCCTTAAACGGCGCAACCCCTCCTGGCGTGTCGTCATCCTGGAGAAAACCGACCGCTTCGACCGGAAAGTGGGCGAGAGCACGACGGAGGTTTCCTCCCGCTTCATGACGGCGGTGCTCGGCATCGGGCGGCATCTCGGGCATGAGCAACTCAACAAGCAGGGGCTCCGGATGTGGTTTGCCACCGATGCTTCGCTCGACTTCGAGCGGTGCGCGGAGATCGGCGCGCGCAACAACTCGCGCCTGAGCGGCTTTCAGGTGGACCGTTCCGTGCTTGATGAGCATCTGCTTTCGCTCGCGGTGGAGGCCGGGTGCGTCCTGCGCCGCCCCGCGAAGGTCGTGGAGCTGGAACTCGGCGGCGAGGGGAAGAACCGGATCGGGTTCGACGCCGGGGCGGGGCGCGAAACGCTGCACGCGCGCTGGGTGATCGACGCCAGCGGCCGGGCGGCGCTCATCGCCCGCAAACTCGGGCTGCTGACCCCGCTCACCGAGCACCCGGTCAACGCGATCTGGGCGCGGTGCAAGGGCGGACAAGACTGGGACGGGCGCGCGCTGCGCCAACGATTCCCGGCGTATGCCAAAGCCGTTAACACCGGGCGGCAGTGGGCCACCAATCACCTGACCGGGTACGGCTGGTGGACCTGGATCATCCCGCTCAAGGGGGGCGATATTTCCGTCGGGCTGGTGTACGACAGCCGCCTTTACACGCCGCCGCAGCCGCGCGAGGGCGCCACACTTGCCGAACGGCTGCGCGCCCACTGGATGCGCGACCCCGTGGGGCGCGAGATCCTCGCCGACGCGGAGCCGATCCCGGGAGACGTCCGCGCCTACTCGCAGCTCGCTTACTCGGTCTCGCGGCTGGCGGGAGACGGCTGGGTGCTGGCGGGAGACGCCGCGGGATTTCTCGATCCGTTCTATTCCCCTGGTCTCGATTTTTGCTCCTACACAGCCCATCACGCGCACACGCTGGTGGGCGACGCGCTGGAGGGCCGCCCGTTCGATCTGGAGACGAGCAACCGCCGGTTTGCGATCTGCTTCCGCGCGTGGTTCGAGTCGATCTACCGCGACAAGTATTTTTACATCGGCGACGCGGAGCTGATGAGCGCGGCTTTTCTCATCGACATCGGCAGCTATCACTTCGGCCCCGTGCGGGAGGTATTCCGGTGCGAAGGCCGCTACTCGCTCTTCCCCTTCTGGGGACGCGCGGGCGCGGTCGCGGCTTCGGTGCTTTCGTTTCTAAACCGGCGGCTCTCCACAATCGCGCGCAAGAAACGGGCGGCCGGAACCTTTGGCGACCGGAATGCCGACCGGCGGCTGCTCATCGGCGGCTTTTTGCCGGATCACACCTCCGTCTGGCTGTTTCTGCGGGGGGTTGGCCGCTGGCTCGTCGCGGAGATCCGCGCGCTGCCGCTCGCCGCCGCGCCGGAGGGCCGGGAGACCGCTCTGGGAGCGCCGCCGAAACCACACGGAGAGGTCGCAGCCAAAACCGCAGGGGCGGTGGGAGCGGAGCGGGAAAAAGAAGGGGTTTGAGCTTCTGCCAGCTCTGTTTTTGAACGGGTGCGAGGGCCGCTATTGCTCGCGCGCAAGCTCGACCTGTTTCCCGGCGAGCGCCGAGTCGGCCACGGCCTGCACCACGCGCATGTACGCCACGCCCTCCCCAAACGTGGGGTGCGGACGGGGCGCGGAAGGATTCCGGACGGCGTGGATGAAATCGTGCTCCACCGTCCATTCGCACGCGAGATCGGGCGGCATGGCCACCGGCTCCAGCACACAGTCTCCGGGACGCCCGACGGACACGGTGTCCGTGGAGAAATCGTAGCGGATCGCCCCGCGCTCGCCGTGGATTTCGAGGCAGTCGGAAGGGGCAAACGTCTCGACGCCGCTGAACTCCAGAACAGCCTCCGCGCCGTTTTCGAACTCCGCCAGGACGTGGACCAGATCGGGGATACGCACTTCGTAGTGGCCCCGGAACCGGTGCACGATCCGCGTCCGGGCGGAGACGGCGCGGATCGGGCCGAGCCAGCGTTGCAGCACTTCGGCATAGATCCCAAGCGTCAGCACGTTGAGGCCGCTCAGTTCGATCCGTTGCCGCCAGTGGGCAGGGGCGGCGGGGTCCAGAAAAGCGGAAGAGAGGCTTTGCAGCCGGACGCGGAGCGGCTTGCCGATCCCGCCTTCCTCCAGGAGCCGGCGCATCATCCGGTCGCCCTTCAGCCCATGCGGCGGCGGGCATAGCATCGTCACGAGATGTGGTCGTTTCCGCGCGGCTGCGAGCATTTCAGCCGCCTCGGCGAGGTTCATGGCCATTCGCGCCTGGCAGAAGACATGCCGCCCCGCCTCCAGAGCCGAAATCGAGACGGGCGCGTGCAGGGAGGGGGGCGTGCCGATCCAGACGACATCGAGATCGGGGAGCGAAACCAGCTCCGCCCAGTTCTTGAGCGGCGTGGCGTGCGGGAGATGCTCGCGACAGAAACGCTCCGAGCTGGCGTAGGTGGAATTGGAGACCGCCACGATTTCCACGTCCGGCATGGCAAGCAGCGCAGGGAGGTGGCGTTGCAGCACGATCCCGCCCGCCCCGACGATTCCGAGATGAAGTTTGGAACGCATCGCCGCCGAGTGTGCGAAACGCCTCCCGCGCCGGTCAAATTCTAACGCTCCGCCCCCAGCGATTCAGGGAAGCACCGACCGGCGGTTCGGGAGCGGCCAGGCTTGTCTTTCGTAAACAAGAGAGGGGGAACCGCGGTTTCCCGCAGCTTCCCGCTTGCCAATCCACCGGGGAACTTCTAAAACCGCACCCTCCCCGTTCCCCGTTGCAAGACGGATCGGCGCATGTCAGGTTGGAGCGCATCCGACCGCACACGTGGAAGAAAAAAGCGCGCTCGTAGCTCAATTGGATAGAGCGTCGGCCTCCGAAGCCGAAGGTTGTGGGTTCGACCCCCGCCGGGCGCAGTTTCTGC
>CAZYVL010000175.1:0-3288 GCA_964651005.1 uncultured Chthoniobacteraceae bacterium
CAGGGGGCGCTCAGAGAGCCAAGCACTTTTACAGAAAGACTTTTACACCAGCGCTGGCTTCCCGCCCGATCTCATCTTGAGGAATGGCGGATTCCGGAGGGTGGAGCCGTCTGATCGATTTCCCAGGCGGGTTTGCATCGCTCTCTTCAGAGAGGCCGCAGAAAATCAGCTTGGAAATCGATCCAAACTGCTTGAGTTTTCGTCTCGCTTTCTTGCATCCGCGATCCTTTAACCCACAATTCCGCACTTTCACCAAACTTCCCAAACCACCGCATGGCCCGCCGTAACCCCAAGCTCTACATCATTTTCCTGACCGTTTTCATCGACCTGATCGGGTTTGGCATCGTCCTTCCCATCCTGCCGCTCTACGCACAGCACTTCGGCGCGTCCGAGACGGTTAACGGCTGGCTGGTCGCCATTTACTCGGCGGCGCAGCTTCTGGCCGCGCCGCTGCTGGGGAGCCTTTCCGACCGGGTGGGGCGGCGTCCGGTGTTGTTCGTGAGCCTGTTGGGAACGGCGGTCGGCTTCATCATCATGGGAGCGGCGGGGGCGCTGGCCTGGCTTTTCGTGGCGCGGTTGATTGACGGCCTGAGCGGCGGCAACATCGGCACGGCACAGGCTTACATCGCCGATGTCACGCGGCCCGAGGACCGCTCCGCCATGATGGGGATGCTCGGCGCGGCGATCGGCGTCGGCTTCGTCATCGGCCCGGCCATCGGCGGCATCCTCAGCAGCAAGATTTCGATGGGTGCGCCGTTTTACTTCGCGGGGGGGCTGGCGCTGCTCAACTCGGTGCTCGTCTACTTCCGGCTGCCGGAGAGCCTGGCGAAGGAGCACCGCGTCGCCCCGGAAGAGAAGGCATCCCTCTTCGACGTTTTGCAGCATGGCTCGCACCTCCCGGCCTTGATGGGGAGCTACTTTTTCGCCATCACCGGCTTTTCCATCCTGACGACGAACTTTGCCCTCTTCACCTCGGCGCGCTTCGGGTTTGACGAGGCGCACAACGGCTATCTCTTCGCCTTCATCGGCATCGTCGGGGTCATCATGCAGGGGGTGGTGCTGCGCCGGGTGCTCGGGCAGGTGAGTGAGAAAAGGGTCGCGTTCGTCGGCGCGGCGCTTCTCGTGCTCGGGATGGCGCTGCTGCCAGTCAGCGCGGGGCTGGCCAGCCTGCTCACCGCCACCGCGGTGATCGGCATCGGCAACAGCTTCGTCACGCCGACGCTCAACGGCCTCGCCTCGCGCTACGCGGACCGGAGCTGGCAGGGGCGCGTCGTCGGGTTGATGCAGTCGGCCGGGAGCTTCGGCCGGTTTGTCGGCCCCTTCGTCGGCGGCTGGATGCTCTCCCGGGACCCGGCGAGTTCCTCGCACTACGGGCGCACGCCGTTCTGGGTCGGCTCGCTCGTCCTGCTGCTTGCGCTGGTGTGCATCATGCGGCTCCCCTCGCTGCCCGAGCCGGTTGAAGTGTGATACCGGGCGCGCGCGCCGCTACCAGGAGATCGCCTTGATGCGCCGCGCCACTTCCTGGGCGTTCTCCCGGCTGTTGAAGGCGGAAATGCGGAAGTACCCTTCGCCGTGGGAGCCGAAGCCGCTGCCGGGGGTGATGACGACGTTTGCCTCTTGGAGCATTCGGTCGAACATCTCCCAGCTGGAGGTTCCCTGCGGCGTGCCAACCCAGATATACGGCGCGTTGACGCCGCCGAACACCGGCAGCCCGGCCTCGCGCGCGGCGTCGCGCAGCAGCGCGGCGTTGCCCATGTAGTGGGCGATCAACGCGGCGACCTGCTCCCTGCCTTCCGGCGAGTAGAGCGCCTCGGCGGCGCGCTGGATCATGTACGGGACGCCGTTGAACTTCGTGCTCATCCGGCGATTCCAGAGCGGGTGCAGCGGCTTGCGTTCGCCTGATTGCGTCTCGGCCAGGAGTGTTTTCGGCACGACAGTGAAGGCGCAGCGCGTGCCGGTGAAGCCGCCGTTCTTGGAGAAGCTGCGGAACTCGATGGCGCACTCGCGCGCGCCCGGGATTTCATAGATCGAGCGCGGAATGTCGGGGGCGGAGATATACGCCTCGTACGCCGCGTCGAAGAGGAGCAGCGCGCCGTGCGCCAGCGCCCAGGCGACCCACGCTTCGAGCTGCGCGCGCGTGGCGGTCGCCCCCGTCGGGTTGTTGGGGAAGCAGAGATAAACAACGTCGAGCTTCTCCCCGGGAACCTCGGGGACGAATTGGTTTTCCGCGCAGCACGGCAGATAGCGGATGCCCGCGTAGGCTCCCGTGGCGTCGGCTTCGCCGGTGTGCCCGGCCATCACGTTCGTATCGACATAGACCGGGTAAACCGGGTCGGTGATGCCGAGCGTGTTGCGATGGCCCAGGATGTCGAGAATGTTGCCGCAGTCGCACTTGGAGCCGTCGGAGACGAAAATCTCGTCATCGGCGATCTCGATCCCCCTCTGGCGGTAGTCGTTCTCCGCGATGGCGTGGCGCAGGAATTCGTATCCCTGTTCAGGGCCGTAGCCGCGAAAGGTTTCGCGGGAGGCCATTTCGTCCACCGCCTTGTGCAGCGCGGCAATGGCGGCGGGCGGGAGCGGTTCGGTGACATCCCCGATCCCGCAGCGGATGAGGCGCCGGGCGGCGTCGGGGTTGGCGTCGCAGAATGCCTTCACGCGACGGGCGATTTCAGGGAAGAGATAACCGGCCTTGAGCTTGAGATAGTTGTCGTTGAGGTACGCCATACGAAAAAGGAACCGGCATCATCGCGGGGGAAGCGGCGGTGCACCAAGAAAAAAAGCGCCGGAGTCCTGAAACTCCAGCGCTTTTACAAAGCGAAAAGCGGGGGCAATTACTTAATCGCGTCCGCGTAGAGCTTTTCAACAGCGTTCCAGTTCACGACGCTCCAGAAAGCCTTCAGGTAGTCGGGCCGGCGGTTCTGGTAGTGGAGGTAGTACGCGTGCTCCCAGACGTCGATGCCGAGGAGCGGCACGTCGTCCTGCATCAACGGGCTGTCCTGGTTCGGCGTCGAGTAGACCGCAAGCCCGGTGCCGTCCCAGGCAAGCCAGGTCCAGCCGGAGCCGAAGCGCTTGGCGCCCGCGTCGCTGACCGCAGCCTTCAGCTCGGTGACGCCACCGAACGTGTCGGAGATCGCGTCCGCCAGAGCGCCGCTCGGCTCGCCGCCGCCGCCGGGCTTCATGACCTGCCAGAAGAGCGAGTGATTCGCATGGCCGCCGCCGTTGTTGCGCACGGCGGTGCGCTTGTCCTCGGGCAGCTCGTCGAGCAGCGCGAGCACCTGTTCGATCGGA
>CAZYVL010000176.1:0-3191 GCA_964651005.1 uncultured Chthoniobacteraceae bacterium
TCGTACTGGGAGCCGGAGAATTTCTCCACGAGATCCTTGTAAGCCTGGTAAGCCTTCCGGAGCTGGCCGGAGCGGGTCGGGTCATTCGGCTTTTTCGGGTCGGCCTGTTCCGGGAGCGTGGCGGCCTGCTTCTCCAGAAGCTGCCCGCCGAGCCAGAGGCCGTCGATGGAGGCCGCTCTGACGCCCCCGTAGAAGACCGAGACGCGGATATACTGGTCGATGGCGGCGGGGATGTCTCCCTGCGTCTCCTGGATTTTCGCGACGAGCAGCGTGGAGTTGGCGCGCAGTTCCGGCGTGGCGGTGGGGGCGCGGATGATCGGGATGAGCAGGTCGATCGCCTCGTCGTATTTTTTCTCCTGAAAGCGCGATTGCGCGATGCCGTAGTTGGCCTCCAGCAGTTTGGGCGACCAGGCATAGTGCTTCTTGAGCTTGTCGAACATGGCACCGGCTTCCGCCACCTTGTTCTGCGCCTGGAGCGTGGAGCCGAGGCCGTAGAGCGAGATCGCCTGCGCCTCCTGCACGGCATAGGAAGCCTGCTCGGGGGCGACACCCGTGGGGATCGGGTAGTCGTTGGCGAGCTTGGTGTAGACGGCGGCGGCTTCGTCCACCTTTCCGGACTGGAGCAGCGACGCGCCGTAGAGATCCATGTCGGCGGGTGCGTAGACGAACTGCGCATTGTAAGCCTCAGCCATCTGCGTGAGCGCCTTCGCCTTGTCCTTCTCGTAAGTGAACGAGGCGAGGGTGAAGAGGATTTTGCTTTTCGCCTCGGCCTTGTCGTTGAACTTCCCGGCAAAGCTCTGGAAATACTGAGTCACATCGGCGTCGGTCTTGAGCTTGGCGGCGACGAGGAATTTCTGGTCGGAGAGGAGCGCCTTGAGCGCGAGGGCGGCCTCCGGCGAGGTGGGGTATTTCTCCACGAGCTTCTCGGCGGCGGCGACGGAATTCGTGATCCCCTTGTTCCACTCCGCCCGTTCCTCTTCGTTGAGCGCGGCATAGGCGCCCTGCGAATCGGCATAGCGGTTCCAAAGCTCCGCGACATGCCGCAGCGCGGCGGGCGCCTGTGGGTTGTCGGGGTGCTTTTCGGCCATTTCCAGGTAGGAGGCGGCGGCTTCCTGCGGCTTGCCGCCGTTGATCTTCATCTGGCCGATGGTGTCGTAGGCGTAGAAGAGCATCTCGCTCTCCGGGTAATGCGCGATGAAGTCCTTGAGGACGGCAACCACCTCGTCGGTTTTCTGTTCCGTGGAGAGGATGGAAGCGCGCTGGAAGTAGCTGTACGGTGCGGCTTTGCTCTTGGGGAACTCTTCGGCGACTTTCTTGAAGAGTTCCAACGCCTTGGCCTTGTCGCTGTGGGCGGCGAGTTGCGCGAGGCTGAACCGGACGGTGGAGAGGAGTTCGCTCTTCGGGTAGTTCTTGGTGAAGGTGTCGAATTCCTTTTGGGCCGTGGCAAAATCGTTGGTCTGCATCGCGATCTGGCCCGCCCAGAAGGCAGCCTGCTCGCCCTGCTGGGTCTTCGGATACGTGTCGCGGACCTTCCGGAACGCGGTGATGGCTTCGGGGATCTGGTTTTTCGCCTGATAGACGAGGGCGATGCCGAATTCGGCCTGGGCGGCGAGTTCCGCCTTGGGATGGGTGGCGAGGAAGTCGTTGTAGGTTTTGAGCGCCTCATCAAACTTGTTGAGCCGCACCATCGCGGTGGCCTGCTGCACAAGCGTTTCGGCGACGAACCGGCCGTTCGGGTAAAGCTGCATCCCTTCCTGGAAATAGCTGACGGCCTTGGCCGCATCGACCGGCTCCGCCAGGAAGAGCGTGCCGACGACGAGCGGGAGGTTATCCGCCAGGGAATCCCCCTTGTACGCCGCCTGAAAGGCATCATAGGCTTTCACGGCGCTCTCGCGGAGATTTTGCGACGCGTAGGTGAGCGTGATGTAGTAGAGGATGGATTTTTTCTGCGCGTCGGTCTCGGCGATTTTCTCCATCTGCCGCAAGATCAAGCGCGCGGCGTCGTACTCTTTCTGCTGGAAGAAGATCTGGCCGACTTTGATCCGGGCCGCGATGGTGAGATCGCCTTTCGTCTTGATGGCCTCCAGTTTGGAGCGTTCGCCGTCTTCGAAGCGGTCGAGCCGCTTGAAGGTGGCGACATCCCTGGCCCGGCCCGCATCGAGCTTGCGCTGCCGGATGTTGGTGATCCGGGCCTGCTGGGCTTTGAGCATCGGCCCTTTGGGGTAGACGCTCCGGTAGGCGGTGATCGCGCGCTCCCAGCAGCCAGCCCGCTGCGCCTCCGGCCCGAGCATCCCGCGGTTGTAGAGAAGCTCGCCGATCTGGAACTGCGCGTCATTGAGCAACGCAATGTCCTGGTGCTTGTCGATGATGTCCTGGAGCAACTTCTCGGCCTCGTCGCACCGGGTGGCGGCGGTGGCGTCGTTGGCGTTGGCCTGAAGCTCAAGGCTTCCCTGGGTGGCCAGGACGAGCGCGAGCAGGTACTGGCTGTCGAGGATGGATTCGCTCCGGGGGAAGTGGTAAAGGTTGCTGCGCAGTCCGGCAGCGGCATCGTCATACCGCTTAAGCTGGAAGGAGCAGAGCGCCCGGCCGTAGACCACGCTTTCGACCTGTTCGCTCTTCGGGTATTTCTTGAGGAAAACGTCGTAGTTTTTGATCGCATCCTCCAGGGCCGCCGTCTTCGCGCTCCCTTCCAGCTTGGAGGCTTTCCCGGCCATCGCCTGGGGGAGAAGGCTGTAACCAAGCTCCCGCAAGTCGGCGGAGGCGGGCGGTTCGAGAATCAGGCGGAAATACTCAATACTCTTGTCAAAGTGGCCTTGCAGATAATGAAGGAAGCCGAGGCGGAACTGCGCCTCAGGGATGATGACCGAAGTGGGGTAGTCCTTGAGGATTTTTTCGTAGGCGCTCACCGCCTCGTCGTACCGCTCCGCGTTGAAGAGTTCCAGGGCGGCGGTGTTCGCCTGCTCCGAGGCGCTCACCGGGGCCGCCGGGAGCGGATGAGGGATCAGGGCCGTCGTGGAAAGAATCGTGGCAAGCGTCAGGCGGGCTGGGAGGTGTCGAAACTTCATAAGGCGGGCGGGGGAGAAAGGGACAAAATAAACAACGGTACGCGAACGCGCTACTTCATTTTCGCTCCGTGGGGGATTGCGGGGAATCCGGGGACGAGGCAACGCCCCCGGCGTGCTTGCGCATCC
>CAZYVL010000177.1:0-2990 GCA_964651005.1 uncultured Chthoniobacteraceae bacterium
AACCGGACCAACCGGACCAACCGGACCAACCGGACCAACCAGACCAGCCCGACGGGCTAAACCAGCCGGATTCCTCCGGCAGCGCGGAACGCCTCCCCACCGGGGCGGTCGAGTTCGTGCAGGCGCATTTCAGCTACCCGTCGCGGCCCGATCTGCCGGTTCTGCGCGGCGTCTCCATTCGCGCGGCGGCGGGGGAGAAGATCGCGCTCGTCGGTCCGAGCGGCGCGGGGAAATCGACGCTCGCCGCGCTGCTGCTCCGCTTCTACGACCCGCAGCGCGGCTGCCTCCTCTTCGACGGGCGCGACTGCCGCCAGTTCCGCCTCGGCGCTCTCCGCAGCCGGATCGCCCTGGTGCCGCAGGAGGTGATGCTCTTCGGCGGCTCGATCGAGGAGAACATCGCTTACGGTCGCCCGGGTGCGACGCGCGAGGAGATTCTGGAAGCCTCGCGCCAGGCCCACTGCCACGAGTTCATCGCCCGCCTGCCGGATGGGTACGCTACGCTGGTCGGCGACCGGGGGGTGCAGCTTTCCGGCGGGCAGCGCCAGCGAGTGGCGATTGCGCGGGCGTTACTGCGGAACCCGGCGATTCTGATTCTCGACGAGGCGACGAGCTCGCTCGACAGCGAGAGCGAGGCGCTCATCCAGCAGGCGCTCGCCACGTTGCTGGAAGGCCGCACCGCCTTCATCATCGCCCACCGGCTTTCCACCGTGCGCAATGCCGACCGCATCTACGTTCTCGAAGAGGGAGTGGTCGCCGAGACGGGGACGCACGCGGAGCTGATCGCCCTCGGCGGCATCTACCGGCGGCTCCACGATCTCCAGCTTGCCAACGAGTGAGCGGAGTAGGATCGGGTAGGATGCCCCCCGTTAGACTCGTAGACTCGTCTAGCTTAAAGCGGTTTCCCGGTGAGGCGTTCGAACGCTTCGAGGTATTTTTCGCTGGTGCGGCGGATGATCTCCGGCGGCAGGGCGGGCGCGGGCGGGGTTTTGTCCCAGTCGAGCGTTTCGAGGTAATCGCGCACGAACTGTTTGTCGAAGCTGGGGGGACTGCTCCCGGGGGCGTATCCGGCGGCGGGCCAGAAGCGGGAGGAGTCGGGCGTGAGGCACTCGTCGATGAGAAGGACTTCGCCCTCCAGCAGCCCGAACTCGAACTTGGTATCGGCAAGGAGGATGCCCCGCCCGGCAGCCTCGTCGCGCCCGGCCTCGTAGAGGCGGATCGTCAGGTCGCGGATCGTCTCCGCCACGCGCTCGCCCACCAGTTCGCGGCACTGCTCCCAGGTGATGTTCTGGTCGTGGCCGCTCTCGGCCTTTGTGGAGGGGGTAAAGAGGGTCCGGGGGAGCCGGTCGGCCTGCCGAAGCCCAGGCGGAAGCGTCTCTCCGCAAAGCCGGCCCGTCTCCCGGTACTCCTTCCAGCCCGACCCGGCCAGATAACCGCGCGCGACGCATTCGACCGGGAGCGGTTGCGCCTTTTTGACGAGCATGGAACGCCCGGCGAGCTGCTCGCGGAACGGCTGGAGAAGAGCGGGGAAGGCGTCGAAGTCGGTGGTGAGAAGATGGTTGGGCACGAAGTCGAAGCGCCGGAACCAGTATGCGGAGAGCTGGCAGAGGACTTCGCCCTTGTGCGGGATGGCATCGGGAAGGATGCAGTCGAAAGCGGAAATCCGGTCTGTCGCCACGAAAAGCAGGCTGTCGCCGAGGTCGAAAATTTCGCGCACCTTGCCGCTGCGCACCTTGCGGACGCCGGGAAGATCGCAATCGAGGAGTTGCATCGGCGCACCATAGCGCAGTCGCCCCGGGAGAACCAATCCGGAAAAAAGTCTGTTTCCAAGGAGCCGGAACCGGTTTAGGTGCTTACCATGCACGCACCGTTTTCCTTCAAGGCGCCCTCGCGGCTGGTCGATTTCATGCGCCAGGCGGACCAGCCCGGGCTGATCAACCTCGCCGCCGGGGTGCCCGGTCTCGACGCGCTGCCGGTGGAGGGGATCCGCGATGCCTTCGCGGAGGCGTTTGCCAGGGAGGGGGCGGAGATGCTGGCGTATCATCACCCGGAGGGGGACCGCGCGCTGCGCGACGCGCTCGCGCAACGGCTACAAGCGCGCGGCGTCGATCCGATTGGCGGCGGGGAGGTGGTGACCGTGACCGGCTGCACGCAGGCGTTGCAAGGGATGCTCTCCGTACTCGTGGAGCCGGGGGAAGTGGTGGCGTGCGAAGCGCCCGCCTACTACGCGCTGCTCGAACTCATCGCGCAAGCGCAAGCGCAAGTGCTGCCGATCCCGCTCGCGGAAACGGGAGGGCTCGACCTCGCGCTGGCGGAGGAACTGCTGACGCGCTGGAAGCCGAAGTGCCTGGTGGTCTGCACGTCGCTCTCCAATCCGTCGGGGGCGACGCTTTCGCAGAAGAACCGGGAGCGGCTTGTCGCGCTCTGCCGGGAAACCGGCGTGCATCTCATCGAGGATGACCTCTACGCCGAGCTGGTGGATGGCGGCGCGCCGAAGCCGTGCCGGGCGTACGACGACGGCTCCACGGTTTCGCTCGTGAGCAGTTTTTCGAAAACGGTCGCGCCGGGGCTGCGCGTCGGGTACGCCGTGCCGGGGGCGGCGTGGCACGACGCGTTTACGGCACGCAAATGCCAGCAGGACTTGCATAGTGCCGTGGTAACGGAGGTGGCGCTGCGGACGTTTATCGCCCGGGGGGCGCTCGATCCGCATCTCGCCTGGCTCCGACGGCGCAACGCGGCCAGGCGGAAGCTCGGGCTGGAGGCGATCGCCCGCTCGTTCCCGGAGGGGACGCGGGTGGAAGCGCCGGAGGGAGGATACATGCTCTGGGCGCAACTGCCGCCGGGGATCGACATGGCAAAGCTGCGCGAGGAGGCGCGCGCCGAGGGCGTCGTCTTCTGCGCGGGGCAGGTCTTCTTCGCCGCGCCGCTTCCCGACGGCTCGCCGCGTTTCATGCGGATCAACTGCGCGAAGGCGAGCGAAGCCGAGCTGGAGC
>CAZYVL010000178.1:0-2862 GCA_964651005.1 uncultured Chthoniobacteraceae bacterium
ACGCCCCGGAAACCCACCGCGAAGATTTGTTGCCAGCCAAGGCGAACCCACTAGAATGCGCGCCAGCTTCGGCTGCTTTTTTACCTTCCATCCACATCCTTCTCCCGCTTTTTAACAAAGCTCATTGGTCATGACGATTGCTGCCATCTCTCTCGCCGGGTCTGGAATTGAACTCTCCATGGGGTGCGCCATTGTAGGCCTCCTCTTCGCCCTTTATCTGATTAGGACGGTCATCCGCTCCTCTCCGGGCAACGAGCGGATGCGCGAAATCGCCGGGACGATCCAGGAAGGGGCCAAGGCGTATTTGCGGCGGCAGATCTTCACGATCAGCGCCATCGCCATCGTGATCTTCGCGCTGCTCTTCTTCTTCCGGGGGCAGCCGACTGCCTACGGCTTCCTGGTCGGCGCGGTCTGTTCGCTGGCGGCGGGGTACATCGGGATGCGGATCGCCGTTCTTGCCAATACCCGCACGGCGGAGGCGGCCCGGCACGATCGCCACACCGCGCTGCGCGTCGCCTTTAACGGCGGGGCGGTCACGGGGCTGCTCGTCGTGGTCCTCGCGCTTCTTTCCGTGGGTGCCTATTATCTCATCGCGCTCAAAATGATCGGCTCGCAGCACGCGGTCTCCAGCCTCGTCGGGCTGGCGCTCGGCTCGAGCCTCATCAGCGTCTTTGCCCGTCTGGGCGGCGGCATCTACACCAAGGCTGCGGATGTCGGGGCGGACCTCGTTGGCAAGATCGAGAGCAACCTGGACGAAGACGATCCCCGCAACCCGGCGACTATCGCCGACAACGTGGGCGATAACGTGGGCGACTGCGCGGGCATGGCTGCCGACGTGTTCGAGACGTACGCCGTCAGCCTCATCGGCGCGGTCCTCGTGGCGGCGCTCACGCTCAAGGAAGTGCCCGCTGCGGTGATTTACCCGTTCGTGCTCGGCGGCATCTCGGTTCTCGCGGCCATTCTCGGCATTTTGTTCGTGCGGGTGAGCAAGGCCTCGCCGAGCAGCGTTCTCATGGGGGCGGTCGCGTGCAGCGGGGTTGTCTCGGCCATTCTCTTCTGGCCCGCCACGCACCGGCTCTTCCCGGAACCGCTGATGATTGCCGGGGCCACCCATAGCGCCACGGATCTTTATCTCGCCTCGCTCGTCGGGCTGGTGATGACGGGGATTGTCGTGGTCATTACCAATTACTACACCTCCACCCGCTACAACCCGGTGCGCCGGATCGCCCGGGCGTCCGAGACGGGGCACGCGACCAACATCATCACCGGCCTCGCCACGGGGCAGCACGCCACGGCCCTTCCTGTCGGCTTCATCGGCATCGCCATTCTGCTGAGCTATCACTTCGGCGGCCTCTACGGCATCGCCATCGCCGTGATGAGCATGCTCTCGATGGCCGGGATCATCATCTCGCTCGACGCTTTCGGGCCGATCACCGACAACGCGGGCGGCATCGCCGTCATGAGCGATCTCCCCAAGGAGGTCCGCCAGGTCACGGACGAACTCGACGCCGTTGGCAATACGATGAAGGCCGTCACCAAGGGATACGCCATCGCCTCGGCGGGCCTGGCGGCGCTGGTGCTCTTCGGCTCGTACGTGGAGGAGTTGCGCGCGTACTTTGTCGCGCGAGGGCAGGTGTTCGATTTCGAATTTTCCCTGCAAGACCCGAAGGTCATCATCGGTCTCTTCATCGGGGGCTGTCTGCCGTATCTTTTCTCCGCGTTTAGCATGGATGCCGTCGGCAAGGCGGCGGAAGCCGTGGTGCGGGAAGTCCGCCGACAGCTCACGGCCAAGCCGGGCATCCTCAAGGGCACCGATACGCCCGACTACGGCACTTGTGTGGATATTGTGACGAGAGCCGCCCTGCGGGAGATGATTATCCCGGCGCTGCTCCCGGTCGTGGTGGTCGTCCTTGTCGCCTCCATTCCCTGGCTCGGGGCGGTCGTCCTGGGCGGCGTGCTCGTTGGCACCATCGTCACGGGCCTTTTCCTCGCCATCTCGATGACCTCCAGCGGCGGCGCGTGGGATAACGCGAAGAAATTTATCGAAGAGGGCAACCACGGTGGAAAGCACTCCTCGGCCCACGGTGCGTCCGTCACCGGCGATACCGTTGGCGATCCGTTCAAGGATACCGCCGGTCCGGCGATCAACCCGATGATCAAGGTCGTCAACATCGTAGCGATCCTGATTATCCAGATTTTCTTTTAACCCACCCGCCTCGGCCAACTCAACCGATTCGGCCAACTCACCAGCCCCACCCCACCCACCTGCTTCATCCGTGAAAATCGTCCGTTATCTCAATCCCGAGCACCAAGTTGAATTTGGCAACCAGCGTCCCGACGGCAGCGTCGAGCGGCTTGAAGGCGATCTTTACGCGGGACTCAGGCCGACGGGCGACAACGGCACCGTGGAGAAGCTTCTGGCCCCGGTGGTCCCGAGCGCCATTCTCTGCATCGGCCTTAACTACAAGCGCCACGCTGCCGAAGGCGGGATGCAGCCGCCGGAGCTTCCGATTCTCTTCGTTAAAGGAGCCAACACGCTCCAGAACCCGGGCGATCCGATCGAAATTCCGACGGTTCTCGCCAGTCACGAGGTGGATTACGAATGCGAACTGGCGGTGGTGATCGGCAAGCCGTGCAAGAACGTGAAGCGCGGGAACGCGCTCGATTACGTCCTGGGCTACACCTGCGCCAACGATGTCAGCGCGCGCGACTGGCAGATCAAAAAAGGGGGCGGGCAGTGGTGCCGGGGCAAGTTTTTCGACACCTTTGCGCCGCTCGGGCCGTGCCTCGTCACCCCCGACGAGATCCCCAACCCGAACGCGCTCCAGATCAAGACCATCCTCAACGGCGAGACCGTGCAGG
>CAZYVL010000179.1:0-2792 GCA_964651005.1 uncultured Chthoniobacteraceae bacterium
GAGCGTCTTGCCGGTCCCCGGGGGGCCGACGAGCAGGACGCCCTTGGGGATGCGGCCGCCGAGTTTCTGGAACTTCTTCGGGTCGCGGAGGAACTCGACGAGTTCATGCACCTCGTCCTTCGCCTCCTCCACCCCGGCCACGTCCTTGAAGGTGATCTTGTTGCGCTCGCGCGAGAGCATCTTCGCCTTGCTCTTGCCGAAGTTGAGCGCCCCCTTGCCCGCCATCTTGAGCTGCTGGCGGAAGAGGAAGTAGAGAAAGAGCAGGAACAGGGCGATCGGCAGGAACGCGATCACCGTGTTGAAGATCACGCTGGAATCCGACACGTAGGCGACCTTCAGCCCGTTCTGCGCCAGCTTGGCCTCCAGATCGACCGACTGCGGATCGACCATCACGCGGAACGGCTTGGTCTGCTTGCTGGCGGGGTCCGGGTAGTACGACCCCCGGATGCTGCGCAGATCCTTGCCGTCCTCAATGGCGACCTCCACGGGCGTATCCACGGCGATCTGCTTCTTCTCCAGCATCTGCGTGAACTTGAACCACGGGATCGACTCCGGGTTCACCGGGCGGAGCATGAGAGCGACGGCGAGCAGCGCGATGGCTGCGGCGAAAAGGACCATCCCGCGCCAATTAAAGTTGGGATCGGAGCCGTTGCCGTTCTGACGCGGCGGCCGCTCTTTCGGAGAACGTGAGTCAAGCTGAGCCATGATAAAAGTACCTTCTTCCTGTGTGGATACCATTACCCCACAAGACGTTCGGCGGCAAACTTAGGCGTTCTCGCCGAATGGTCAACCTACTTATCGCTCGGGAGAACGGGATTTTTTACGTTTCTCCTTCGCCCCCACCCCGGAAACCCGGATGGCCGGGCGGAACCGGGGTTTGGCGTTTCCAGATGGCCAGAAACGTGAGAGGATAACGGCTGACCTCTTTGCGATGACCGATCTTGTCGAAAAACTGGGAAACCGCCTCAGCGCCCTCACCCCCTCGCTGATCCCCCTGTTTCATCGCCTCCACAGCAGTGGCCGCACCCTGGCGCGGCGGGCGCTGCGCAAGCCGAGGACCGTGGCCGAGGGGCCGAACCTCCTGCCGCTGCTCATCCAGGTGCTCGCGGCGTTCTCGAAGGTGGACGGGCGCGTGCTTGAGGAGGAGATCGACTCCTCGCTCGGTTTCCTGCGCTACGACTACCCGGAGGCGGTCTATTCCGAACTGCGGCGCCTTTTCCGGCAGGCGCTCAACGAGCAGCAGGACCTCATGGAGATGGCCCAGAAGCTCTCCACGCAGTTGAGCGCGGACCGCAAGATCATGCTCGGCGTGCAGCTCTACGACCTCATCGCCAAGTCCGACCTCGATAACAACGCGCAGCTCGTCAACTTCTACGCCTTCATGTCGCAGCTCGGCATGGCGGCGCAGGCGATCGACATTGTTTACCAGCTCAACGCCTCCAGCGATGTCGATCCCTCCATCTACCAGCAGGGCGATTCCCCCCTGGAGGCGCTCTGCTTCGGCCACGGGGAGGAGTGCGACGTGGCGCTCAAGGCGCTCGGCCCCGACGAGCGGTTGATGGCCTTCCGCTATCACGATCTGATCCTCTTCAAAAACCAGACGCAGCGGCCCGTCTTCGTCCGGGGCCGCCCGCTCCAGCCCGGGGCATTCTGCCGCGTCTACTCGGGCCAGCGCATCGTGCTCGGCGAGCAGGTGCTCGCGTACCAGGATCTGGTCTGGTACTTCAACGCCAAGAAAAACATCGTCGCCACGAACTTCTATCTCTCCATCGACGAGGAGGGCGAAGTCTTGCTGGAAAAGAGCCGCTCGCGCGATTCATGCCTGGAGGTCCGCTTCGGGCTGAAGGTGCAGGTCAAGGCGCTGCGCCACGTCGATGCCGTGCTCGGCGGCGCGGCGCTCAAGGCGGGCGCGGTCGTGGAGGGGACGCTGGAGGAGAGCATCGAGTTCGGCAACGGCTCGGAGCTTCCGCTGGCCGATCTGCGGCGCAAGGCGCGCGCCATCGGCAGCCGCTTCCAGCTCAAGGCGCACAAGAGCGAGTACCTCGTCTCCAACGACCCGGGCCTTATCGGCGAGGACGACATCCTCCTCTCCCCCGGCACGGGCGGCGACCTGCTGCTCAAGATCCAGTGCGACTACGAGAACCGCGTGGGCCGTCTCCAGGTGCTCCAGGCCGACCGGCCAATCCTCGTCGGCGACACGCTCGTGCGCAACACGGCCCCGCTTGCTGACGGCGACGTGATCCGCCTCGACACGGGGCAGGTGCTCCGGTGCGACTTCTCCGAGCGAATCATCGAGGAAGAACGCTACATCATCTCCTCGCTGGAAGCGCGCGACCTGGCGCACCGCTTCGACGCCGTGAACGTCGGCCTCGATGGCATCTCCTTCCATGTCAGCCGGGGCGAGATGGTCTGCGTCATGGGGCCGAGCGGCTGCGGCAAATCGACGCTGCTGCGCACGCTCGCCGGGCAGCTCCGTCCTCAGGGGGGGGAGGTGTTGCTCAACCGCGTCCCGCTTTACCCGAACGTGGAGGCGCTCAAGCAGCACCTCGCCTACATCCCGCAGGATGACGCCTTTGACGAACACCTCACCATCGGCGAAAACCTCGACTTCGCCGCCGCCATCCGCGCCCCGCACCTCTCCGCCCGCGAGCGGCTCCGGCGCATCGACGGGAAACTCGCCGAGCTTGGCCTGAGCGAACGGCGCGACTCCATCGTCGGCCATTCCGGGAAAAAGACCCTCTCCGGCGGCGAACGCAAGCGGCTCAACATCGGCCTCGACATGATCGGCGGCG
>CAZYVL010000180.1:0-2745 GCA_964651005.1 uncultured Chthoniobacteraceae bacterium
GCGCGGGAGCGAGTGGAATTGCGCACCGGTATCAATTCCCGGGCGTGAGCGAGACGACCTCGATCCTCTGGAGAATCTGCCCGTGCCGCCGCAGCGGGATGCCGATGCTCAGGTCGAGCGGCGTGCCGTCCTTGGCCGCGCCGAAGAGCTTTTCCGCATCGCGCAACTGGTTCACCGCGTTGTTGTCGATGTGAAAAATCACGATCCCCCGGCGCAGCCCCGCTTCGTCGGCCACGCTCCCGGGGGCGACATCGGAAATCAGAACGCCGTGACCCGGCTCCACGCCGAAGGCTTCGCTGAGGTCGGGGGTCAGCTCCTGCAACGTCAGCCCGAAGCGTTGGCGCGCCGCGGAGCTGGCGAAGCCGCCCGGGCCGCGTTGGCGCGCTTCTTCCCGGAACTGAACGACCTTTTCCGCCACCACCGAGGCGGGGATGGCAAAGCCGATCCCCTGGACGGGAACGCCCTGCGCGCCGTAGGCCATCTTGGCCGAGGCGATGCCGACGAGCTTGCCCGAAAGGTCGATGAGCGGGCCGCCGCTGTTGCCCGGGTTGATGGCGGCGTCGGTTTGCAGCAGGTGTTTGTATTCGTAGTCCTTGATGGCGAGGCTCCGGTTGGCCGCGCTCAAAATGCCGCGCGCCACGGAATGCCCGTAGCCGAGCGGATTGCCGACGACGAGAACGGTTTGCCCGAGCAGGTTGGGGGAAATCTCCTTGAGCGAGAGGAACGGGAGCGGCTTGGGCGCTTCAATCTTGAGCAGCGCCAGGTCGGCTTCCGCGTCGCCGGTGACGTACCGGGCGGCGTAGCTCTTCCCGTCGGCGGTGGTGACCTGGATCTTGAGGTTCTCCGCGCGCTCCACCACGTGCTCGTTGGTGACGATGTAGCCTGCGGGATCGACGATGAACCCGGAGCCGAGGCTGTAGACCTTCTGGCGGAGTTCCAGCGGGCGCGCGCGCGTGCCGCCGAAGAACTGGTAGAACATCTCGTCGTACGGGTCGCGGTAGGTGCGGCGGATCACCCGTTCCGTGTTGATATTGACGACCGCCGGGAGCGCCTTTTGCACGGCGAGCACCGCCGGTTCCGTCTCCGGGGTTGCGGCTGCGGGAGCCGCTCCCGCCGCCTCCGCCGGGAGCGGGGCCGCAAACCAAAAATTGGAAAAAACGAGAAAGGATGAAAGCAGCAGCGAAAAGCACGATTTCACATTCATTTCCGACAAAAAAAGGCGGGGAGCGCTCAAAAATTTTCCTTACCGCGTCCATTATAAGCAAAAATTGTGGACCGCTCATTTTTTCATTGGTCCCACAAGGGGCCAGCCTTACATTGCGGGCTGCCTCGTGCCATGAGAACATCGCTGGTAAACGCCTTTAACGCCGGTCTGCTCGACGAAAACTACGAACGCTGGAAGCGCGATCCTTCCTCGGTCGAATCCGGCTGGTCGGCCTTCTTCGAAGGCTTCGAACTCGGATCGCTCCAGTCGCACAATGGCGCTTACAACGGCGCTTCAAACGGCGCGCGCGCTGCGGAGCCGGGTGCGGCGGAGAGCGAGCTGCCGTTGCAGACCCGCGTGGAGGGGCTCGTCTACGCCTACCGCACCCTCGGGCACACCATTGCCAATCTCGATCCGCTGGCCATGCAGCGCCCCGAGCAGCCGCTTTTGAGCCTGCGGGAGCTCGGTTTCAGCGAAAAGGATCTCGATCTCATCGTCTCCTCCCGCTTTTTCCGGGGCGGCCAGAAGATGACCCTGCGGGAGATGATCGACTCGCTCCAGGCGATCTACGCCGACACGATCGGCGTGGAGTTCATGCACATCCAGAACCCGTACGTGCGCAACTGGATTCGCGAGCGGATCGAATCCCGCCTGCCCGCCGGGGCGCTCCCGGTGGAGGAGCAGAAGGCGGTGCTGCTGGAGCTGCTGGAGGCGGAGGCGTTCGAGCGGTTCCTGCACACCCGCTACGTCGGGCAGAAGCGGTTCTCGCTCGAAGGGGGCGAATCGCTCATGGTGATTCTCGACACGCTTTTCGAACAGTCGCCGCAAAAGGGCGTGGAGGAGATCGTGATGGGCATGGCCCACCGGGGCCGCCTGACGGTGCTTGCCAATTTCCTCAACAAATCGCTGGAGACGATGTTCTCCGAGTTCTCCGAGAACTACGTGCCGAACCTCGTCGGCGGCGACGGCGACGTGAAGTACCACCTCGGCTACCACACCAAGCGCATCACGCGCGGCGGCCACGAAGTCGAAATCCGCCTGGCGGCCAACCCAAGCCACCTGGAGGCGGTCAACCCCGTCGTGGAAGGAACGGCGCGCGCCCGCCAGCGCATCCGGGAAGATTCCGTGGAGCGTTCCAAGGTTTTGCCGGTGCTCGTCCACGGCGACGCGGCGTTCGCCGGGCAGGGGATCGTCGCCGAAGTGCTCAACCTCTCGCAGCTCCCCGGCTACCGGGTGGGCGGCACGGTGCACATCATCGTCAACAACCAGATCGGCTTCACCACGCTTCCCGCCGACGCGCGCTCCTCGCAGTACGCCACCGACGTGGCCAAGATGATCGAAGCGCCGATCTTCCACGTCAACGGCGACGATCCGCTCGCCGTCCGCACGGTGGCGGAGATCGCCTTCGACTTCCGCCAGCAGTTCAAGCGCGACGTGGTGATCGACATGTACTGCTACCGGCGGCATGGGCATAACGAAACCGAGGAACCGGCCTTCACGCAGCCCAATCTCTACGCCGCCATCGGCAAGCACCCCTCCGT
>CAZYVL010000181.1:0-2742 GCA_964651005.1 uncultured Chthoniobacteraceae bacterium
AGGCCGCCTCGCCTGCTGCCGTTCCCGATTCCATTTCTGGAGGCACTTCGGGGCACCCGCTTCCCCTTTTTCTTTGCGGAGGGGATGCCGCGTTCCTCCACCCTCGCCATGCCGAATGCCGCCTCTTCGCGACTCCTCCCGGGGCCCTACTCGGAGGCTACGGTGAAGGAGGCGGCCCGGGCGGCGCTGGAGGAAGCCGGGGGAGCCGTCACGCTTGGGTTTGCCTTTGCCTCGGCGGATTACGGGGAGCGGCTGGAAGATTTTCTGGAGCTGGTGCAGCTTCACGGGCACGTCCCGCTGCTGGCTGGTTGCAGCGGTTCGGGCGTGATCGGCGTTGGCCGCGAGGTGGAGCAGGCGAGCGGCTTTTCGCTCCTCTTCCTCTCGCTGCCGGAGGCGGAGTTGCACACGGCGATCCTTACGGAACGCGATGTGGAGGAGGCTGCCTCTCCCGAAGATTGGCACCGGATCACCGGCGTCGGCGTCGGCCCTGGGGAGGTGAACGCCTGGATCAGCCTGGTCGATCCGTTCGGCTTTCCCGTGGAGCCGTGGCTGGAGAGCTGGAACGCGGCCTACCCGGGCGTCCCGACGCTCGGCGGCCTCTGCTCCAGCGGCGCGGGCGGCACGGAGAGCGCGCAGGCGGATACGGTGTTCGTCGCGCGCAACCGCGAGCGGCTCGACCCCGGGAGCGCGCTGCTCATCGGCCTGGGCGGCGGCGTGCGCGTTTCGCCCGTGCTCTCGCAAGGATGCCGCCCCATCGGGGAGCCGCTCACGGTCACCGGCACGGACGGCAACCTGGTGCTCGCGCTCGGCGGCAAACCGGCCTACGCGGCGCTGGCGGAGGCGTTCGAATCACTGAGCGAGGAGGACAAAACGCGCGCCCAGGGGAATCTCTTCGCCGGGTTTGCCAGTTCCGAGTACGTGGAGGAATTCAAGCGTGGTGATTTTCTCATCCGCACCATTCTCGGTGCGGACTCGGGATCGGGCGCGGTCGCCCTCGGGGCGTACCCCCGGGTGGGGCAGACTCTCCAATGGCAGTTGCGTGACCGCCGGAGCGCGGACACCGACCTGCTCCAGCGCCTGGGCGTGGGAACCGGGCCGGGAACGGGGCGGGGACGGCAACGCCCGTTTGCCTCGCTCGTTTTTTCGTGCAATGGCCGGGGGCGGGAACTCTTCGGCTCCCCCGACCACGATGCCCGCGCGCTCGCCAAGGCGGTCGGGCCGATCCCGAGCGCGGGGCTTTTCTGCAACGGGGAGATCGCCCCGGTGAGTGGCCGGAGCTTCGTACACGGCTACAGCGTCTCGATCGCCCTCTTCATGTAGCGGGAGATGGCGCGTTCTCTCCGCTGCTACGAATGCCGGACGAGATCGCGCAGGCTCTGCACCCAGACGAACAACAGCCCGCGCCACGAGTAGCGCACATGCCCTTCCGAAGCGGGGAGGAGGAGGCCCGCCGCGACGTTGTGGGCGATCTGTGCCTCCAGGTCGCGCTCGATTGTCTGCTGGATCTCTTCCGGGTCGAACGCGATGAGCTGCGGCACCGCCACGCGCCGGCTTTGCAGGAAGGCGCGGTGGCTTGCGAGGACGCCTTCGGGCGTCAAATCGCGCACCTGCTGGAGCCGGTTCGTCGGCGCGAGCTTCATCGGGCGGGAGAACGGACAGTTCCAGCTTGCCCAGACCGTCCCGTCGGCGGCGCGCGAGGCGAAGCTTAGATAATGGAAGGCGGCTTCGCCACACTCCAGCAGGCAGATGGCGGCCATCAGGCGCTCGTCCTCCTTGTAAAAAAGGCGGAAGAACTGGCGCTGATCCTCCCATTCCCAGCCGACATCATCCCCCTGCCCGAACCCGAGTTCCTCCAGCTCCGCTGTCAGCTCACGCAGCGCGGGGAAGACCTGGCGCGGCGGCGGCATCCGGCTCGCGAGCATCCTTTCCGTGGGCAGGCGCAAGCGGCGTACCCGCGTCAGAATCTCCAGCAAGGGGAGGAGAAACCACGTCCCCGCGCAGAGGAGGCCGGCCTGCCAGAAACCGGTCAGGAAATAGCCCGCAAAAAAGGAGGTGGCGAGAATGCAGAGCGAGCCGAGCTTGCGCAGAAGCGGATGCGCGAAGCTCCTCAATGCCAGACTGAGCAAGGCGACCCCAAGGGTGAAAAGAAGCGGGTTGGGCGGCATGAGGGGAGCGCGGGATGGGGTGGAACGGGACTGTACGGGGCGCGATTTTCTGGAACTCTCCGAAAAAATCAATGCCGGAAGCGGTCCACGCCTCCGCCTGTTTTTTCCCGAGCGTTCCGGCTCGCCACGGTCGCCGGGGTCGCGATACGATGCGCCCCCTTATGACGGATAAACTACGTTGGGGGCTGATCGGCACCGGGGCCATCGCGCGGAAATTCGCCGCGGCCCTTGCGCAATCGCAAACCGGCGAACTGGCGGCCATCGGCAGCCGGACACGGGAGAGCGCCGAAGCGTTCGCGCGCGACTTTCCCGCCCCCGTGCACGGCAGCTACGAGGCGCTGCTTGCCGACCCCGCCGTGCAGGCCGTCTACATCTCCACGCCGCACCCCTCGCACGCGCAATGGAGCATCGCGGCCGCCGAGGCGGGCAAGCATATCCTTTGCGAAAAGCCGCTGGCGATGAACCACCGGGAAGCGGCGCAGGCCGTGGAAGCCGCGCGGCGCAACAACGTTTTTCTCATGGAGGCGTTCATGTACCGCTGCCATCCGCAGACGGCCCGGCTCGTGGAGCTGCTGCG
>CAZYVL010000182.1:0-2735 GCA_964651005.1 uncultured Chthoniobacteraceae bacterium
GAGCAAAACGGCCCGAGCGGCTCGGCAAAAAAGTCGTTCTCGTGTTTGCAGACGGGGCAGGAGACCAACGTGGGCATGGAAATATGGTACCCCAAAGGGGGTTACGACCGCAACCGCCCCTTGCCGAAAAAGGCGCGGGGAATTCCGCGAGAGCACGTTGACGCTCCCCTTGGGAACGCCTAGGCTTCCGTCCATGCTTCAGGAAATCCAACAGCTTCTTGTCTTGCAGGATCGCGACCGCCGGATTCGCACCCTCAAGACGGAACTCAAAAACATCCCCCTGGAGCGCAAGGATCTGGAGACAAAGCTCGCCAGCGCCAACACGGGCGCCGAGCAGGCCCGGCAGCGCGTGCGGGAGCTGGAGGTGCGCAAGAACAAGCTGGCGACCGAGGCGCAAGCCAAGCGCGAGCAGATCGGGAAGTTCCGCACCCAGCAGATGCAGACCCGCAAGAACGAGGAGTACCAGGCGTTGACCAACGAGATCGCTCACTTCGAAAAGGAGGTGAGCGGGATCGAGGACGCGGAGCTGGAAGTGATGGAGAAGATCGAGCAAAGCGCCCCCGTGCTGGCCGAGGCGGAGAAGAGCGTTGCACAGGCTCGCGGCCACGTCGCCACGCAGATCGCTGACCTGGAGGCGAAAGCGCAGGCGCTTACCAAAAATCTCGCGGAAGCCGAGGAGGGGCGCGCGGGGCTGGCCAAGGGAGTGGATGAAGACCTGCTCGACCTCTACAACCGGCTTTTCGCTTCCAAGGGGGAGGCGGTGGTGCCGCTGGAGCACGAAGTCTGCATGGGCTGCCACATGAAGCTGACCACCCAGACGGCGGTCCGCGTTAGGGGGGAGAAGGAGATCACCCACTGCGAACAGTGCGGGCGGATTCTCTATCTGCCGCAATAGCTCTGCCCGCAGAACGCACGCTGTCGAGCGCCGTCGCCGGATTTGCTTGCCCTTCTTCCACCCGCGAAGATAGTGGGGCCGGTTTCTCTTCAGGGGCAGTTAGCTCAGTGGTAGAGCGGTTCGTTTACACCGAATTGGTCGGGGGTTCAAATCCCTCACTGCCCACCATCTCGAAAACCAGCGGAACCTTCTCCTGGGCGATTGCATATCGGCTTTGCCTCGGCGTGGATACTGAAACGGTATAAAAATCATATCTTTTCGGTATTGACAAAAAGATTTCACCGTGGCAGTTTTTGCCGATGGCGTTCGAGTTCGATCCCAGAAAGAGCGTTGCCAACAAGGCGAAACATGGGATTGATTTCACCGAAGCCCAGGCGCTTTGGGCGGGAGAAGTGCTCGAAGTCGCGGCAAATTCGACCCTTGAACCCCGCCTGCTTGTTATTGGAAAGATCGGCGTTAAACACTGGTCAGCGATCATCACCGCACGCGGAAACAACGTTCGGATCATCTCTGTGCGCCGGAGCCGCGAAATCGAAATCCAAGCGTATGAAAACCGCTAAAGCAAAAACCACAAAAGGGGTAACCAGCCTTGATGGGAAGCGCACGATCAACATCGAAAAGTTTGATCGCCTCTTCGACGAAGGGAGCGACGAAATCGACCAGTTTATCGACTGGAGCAACGCCAAGGTCGTTTCTCCCGCGATGAAGAAGGCCACCAAGGTCAATGTCGATTTTCCCGCCTGGGTTGTGGCGGCCCTGGACCGTGAGGCGGAGCGAATCGGCGTTGCACGCCAGGCTGTGATTAAGCTGTGGATCGTCGAAAAGCTGGAAAAATCAGCCTCCCGCCATCAAGAGTCGATGCCTCCCTCCACCACCACGGCCTAACCGCATTCAACGGCGGTTCCCCGCGCATCGCCTCCGGCAGCCGCGAAGCCGGACACCGATCCGGCGTGACATCCTCCCGTTTGAAGGCTATCTTCTTCTGCGACGGATGGCGGATGATCGCTGGCGGGGAAACCTGCTGGAGGAAAGTCCGGACACCACAAGGCAGCATGCCGCGTAGAACGCGCGGGCGCCGCCTGGGCGAAAGCCCACGGCGACGGAAAGTGTCACAGAAAACAGACCGCCGGGGGCAACTCCGGTAAGGGTGAAAAGGCGAGGTAAAAGCTCACCGCCCGGCGCGTAAGCGACGGGGCACGAAAAACCCCATGCGGTGCAAGACAAAACAGGGAGAGGGCCGCCTGCCCGTAGTCGCGGAGCGATCCGCGGCGCAATTCCCGGGTACTGGTCGCACCGGGTCAAACCGGCACGCGGCGGGGATCACGAGATTTCGAGATCCCGACGCCGCATGAGATAAATGATCGTCCGGTCCTGCGGCAACGCGGGGCTGACAAAATCCGGCTTATAGCCCTCCGCCAATGGGCCGCTCTCCGGGAAACCGGGGGGCGGCCCCTCTTTTTGCCCTCCGTTTGCCCTCCACCGGGGCGTTCGCGCGCGCGGAGGGCAACTTTTTCTGCTTTTGCGCATTTCCCGGCTTTTGCATTCGGGGCTTCTTGGAGAAAATGCGGCGCGCCCCTCCGATGAAGATCCTCCGCGTCCAGTTCCAGAACCTCAACTCCCTCCCCGCCGGGGACATCGACCTGGAGCGGCCTCCATTCCCAAAGGCGGGGCTTTTCGCGATCACCGGGCCGACGGGCGCGGGGAAATCGACCCTGCTTGACGCGATCACGCTCGCTCTCTACGGGCGCGCGGCGCGCTACGGGCACGCGCCAAACCCCGAGGACATGATGCGCCGCCACAGCGGGTCGTGCGGGGCGGAGGTGCTCTTTGAGGTGCGCGG
>CAZYVL010000183.1:0-2729 GCA_964651005.1 uncultured Chthoniobacteraceae bacterium
AAGTCGAGCACATCCGCGTTGCGCCACATCCAGGTCGGGAACCGCCGGAAATCCGCCAGCGCGTCCACCGCCTCGTCGTCGCCGCTTTCCCCGCGCACGAAGCGGTTCACCCGGTGGGCATCGGGCCAGTCGGCCTCCACGGCGACCGCCGTGAACCCGCGCTCCAGGATCAGCCGCTTGGTGATCTCCGCGCGCGCTTTATAAAACTCGTGCGTCCCGTGGGAGGCTTCCCCCAGGAGGACGACCGAGGCGTCGCCGATCCACTCCAGCAGGGGATCGAAGCTCCCCGCCGTCCCGGCCAGCGGCACGGCGGATTCCCGGACAAGCTCGGCAGGTGAAAGCGTGGGAAAGGCGGTGTCGGGCATGGTCCGGGAATGGTTCCAAGCCCGATTCGGGCGGCCACGGCCCGCCGCGCGTTTGCTTTCGACCGGCTTCGGCTTTGCCCCGGAAAACCCGCGACGATCTCCCGGGCCGGTGACAAGCCCGTGATAAAAAAGGGCCGGAGAGAATCCTGCCTAATGGCTTTCGCCCTTTGGCCTACGCCCGAAACGACGGCCCCTGCGGCCGGATGCATCATAGCTCAGTGCTCCCGGGAAGCAACGTGGAACCGGCCTCTGCCGCCGCCGCTTCGAACTAATACCCCGCCACTTGCAGCCCGCGCATGCAGATCCAGCCGAGGATGCCGCTGACGGGCAGGGTCAGCACCCACGCCCAGACGATCCGGTGGACGATGCCCCATTTCACGGCGCTGAGCCGTTTGGTCGCCCCGACGCCCATGATCGACGTGGTGATGACGTGCGTGGTGGAGACGGGGATGCCGAGATGGCTCGCTCCCTGGATGATGATGGCGGCGGTCGATTCTGCGGCGAACCCGTGCACCGGCTGGAGCCGCACCATCTTGTGGCCCATCGTGCGGATGATGCGCCACCCTCCCGCCGCCGTTCCCGCCGCCATCGTGAGCGCGCAGACGATGATGACCCACGGCTCCACGACGAACTCCGGCGTTTGCAAAAAGTGGAAGAAAGTCCCGTCCAGATGCGCGAAGACGCCCGCCTTTGTCCCGGTGAAAAGCGCGAGCGCGATGATGCCCATCGTCTTCTGCGCGTCGTTGGTGCCGTGGCTGAGGCCCATCCACGCCGCGCTCAAGAGCTGTGCCTTGCCAAAAATGCGCTGGATGAGGAAGGGGCGCACTTTGTGGAAAAGGGCCGAGATCAACAGCATGATGAGCGCGCCAAGCAGCAGCCCCAGCAGCGGGGAGGTGACCATCGGGATGACGATCTTGTGCCAGAGGCCGTCGTAGGTGTGTTTCACGGGGTCGAAGACCGACCACTTGAGCACCCCCCAGTTACCGTGCGAAGAGGCGAGCGCCGCGCCGCACAGCCCGCCGATGAGCGCGTGGCTGGAGCTGGAGGGGAGGGCGAGCCACCAGGTGAGAAGGTTCCAGATGACCGCCCCCATGAGCGCGGCGAGCACGGTGGCCATCGTCACGGCGTGCTGGTCCACGATCCCCCGGCCGATGGTCGTGGCCACGGCGGTGCCGAGAAAGGCGCCCAGGAGGTTGAAGACTGCGGCGAGCAGGATCGCCTGCCGGGGGGTGAGCACCTTCGTGGAGACCACGGTGGCAATCGCGTTGGCGGCGTCGTGAAAGCCGTTGATGTACTCAAAGGCGAGCGCCATCAACAGCACCAGCAGGAAGAGCGTCATGAGTACTTGAGGACGACCTGGAAGACGACGTTGCCCGCGTCCCGGCAGCGGTCGATCGCCTTTTCGAGCAGTTCATAGATGTCCTTGCGGAAAATGGCGTCCTTGGCCTCCGTTGTTCCCTGGAAAAGCTCGCGCAGCAGCGCGATGAGAAACTTGTCGGCGTCCCCCTCGATGGACTGGAGCAGCGCGTAGTCGTCGCGGATCTCCTCCACATGCGGGTTCCCGCGCAGGGTGCGGACCATGTGGACCACCGTGCCGATCGCCTGCTCGAACATCGCCACCTGCTTGACGATGCTCTCGGCGTGCTCGGTGAGCGGGCAGATCATGAGCCGCTCGCCGATCTTCTCGACGGTCTTCGGCAGGCGCGAGAGCGCGTTGGAGAGCGCCTCGATGTCTTCGCGCTCCAGCGGCGTGATGAAGGTCTTGCACAGTTCCGTCGTGATCTCCTGCGTGATCCGCTTGTGCTTGCGGCGGCTCTGGGCGATCCGCTCGATCCCCTCCTGGAACGCCCGTTCGTCCCCGATGTTGGGGAGCACCTCACTCAAAATTGCCGCGCTGTGACGGGCCTCTTCGGCGCTGGCCTCCAGCAAGTCGTAGAACTTGTCGTCGCGGCCGAAGAGCCGCTTGAGTGCTTTCATTCTGTCGTGATTACGAGGACGGGGCGTTCGTGTAAAGCACGGGTTGAGGTTTTCCCTGACGGGGCGGGGCTCCCTCCCCCGGGGCCGTTGACTCGCCCCCGGGGCCGGACTACCATCCCCCGCCTTGGATACGCGCTCCCATAGCCACCCCGGCAGCCGCTCGGAAGGCCCCGCTTTTCTCATTGTCGGGGCCGGGTTTTCCGGCGCCGTGCTCGCCCGCGAACTGGTCGAGCAGCTCGGCTGCCGGGTGACGCTCCTGGACGAACGGCCCCACGCAGCCGGGAATTGCCACACCGCGCGCGACCCCGCCACCGGCGTGATGCTGCACCACTACGGCCCGCACATCTTCCACACCGACCGGGAGGCCGTCTGGCGTTACGTGAACCG
>CAZYVL010000184.1:0-2707 GCA_964651005.1 uncultured Chthoniobacteraceae bacterium
GTCGGCACGAAGGTCTCGATCTTGTGCTGCCGCACCCAATCCACCGCCGCCGCCTCGCCAATCTGCATCAATCCCCGCTCGCCCCGGCTTCCTTTCTTGTCGGGGTGAAAGCGGCTCTCTCGCCAGACCACCGCCTTGACCAGCAGCGGGTCGAGGCCGTGCCGCCGCGCCACGTCGCCGATCACCAGATCGTAGCGGGAGGTCCGGCCAAGGCCGATCCACTCCTCCAGAAGATAACGCGGGTCCGGGGAACGCAGCAGCAGAAACGCGACCGCGCCGACGAGCAACACGAACGACACCAACACCAGCAGCGCGAAAATTGGACCGGGCCGACGCATGGAAGAAACAGAGGGGAGTGCCCCTCCCCGTCTCCAACATACCCAAAAAAACTTCACCTCCAACGCCAATCCCGCCACTCTGGCCCGATGAAATTCGCGCGCGTGCTGGTGGACGAGTCGGGGGGCACTGCGCTCGATTACGCCATCCCGCCGGAGATGGAGGAGCAGGTGCGGATCGGCTCGCGCGTGGCGGTGCGGATTCGCAACCGCCCGGCGCTTGCCACGGTCATCGAACTGCCGCAGGAGAGCGAAGTCCCCGGCGTGCGCCCGCTCGAAAAGGTGGTCAGCCGCCGCCCGGTGCTCAACGCCGGGCTGCTGCGGCTCGCCCGCTGGATGGCGGATTACTACTGCTGCCCGGTGGAAACGGCGATGCGCGCGGTGCTCCCGCAGGTGATCCGCAAGGGGGAGATCGGCTTCAAGCGGCAGCTCGCGGCTCGGCTCGTCCGCCCGGTGGACGACGCGCTGCTGGCCGCGCTCGAAAAACGCGCTCCGAAGCAGGCCGCTCTGGTCGAAACGCTGCGCGAAATCACCCCCGCGAATGCCGCTGAAAAGGGGCCTTCCATGCCGGTTGCCGCGCTGCTGAAAAAGGCGGGGGCCGACCGCGCGGCACTTGCCTCTCTCGTACGCAAGGGCGTCGTCGCCACGGCAGCGGAGACCATCGCCCGCGATCCGCACGAGCGCGAAACCTTCGTCGCCGCCGCGCCGCACGCGCTCAATGCCGAACAGAGCGCCGTTTTCGCCGAAGTCTGCAAAACGCTCGACCACACCGGCAGCCCCGGCACCCCTGGCACCCCCGAAGCGGCGAAGCCGATCCTGCTCCTCGGCGTCACCGGGAGCGGCAAGACGGAGATTTACCTTCAGGCGATCCAGCGCGTGCTCGACCGGGGGGAGAGCGCGATCATGCTCGTGCCGGAAATTGCGCTGACGCCGCAAACGGTGGAACGCTTCAAGAGCCGCTTCGCCGCGATCCAGGGGGAGGTTGCCGTGCTCCACAGCCATCTCTCGGAGGGGGAGCGCCACGACGAATGGCACAAGATCAACGATGGCCGGGCGCGCATCGTCATCGGAGCGCGCAGCGCCATCTTCGCCCCGCTGGAACGGCTCGGGCTGATCGTGGTCGATGAAGAGCACGAGAACTCGTACAAGCAGGAGGACGCCCCGCGCTACCACGCGCGCGATCTCGCCGTGCTGCGCGGCTCCTTCGAGTCGTGCGCCGTCCTGCTCGGCAGCGCCACGCCGTCGCTGGAGAGCTTTCACAACGCGGGCAGCGGGAAATACCGGCTGCTGAGGCTGAGCCAGCGCGTGGATGACCGGAAGCTCCCGTACTTCCGCATCATCGACATGCGGCTGGAGAGCCGCCGGGGGAAGGGCATGACCATCGTTTCGGAAAAAATGCGCCAGGCGATCGAGGCGCGGCTGGCCCGCAAGGAGCAGTCGATCTTGTTTCTCAACCGGCGCGGGTTCTCCACCTCGCTCTCCTGCCAGGCGTGCGGCTTCGTCGCGCGCTGCCCGAACTGCTCGGTCTCGCTCACGTTCCACCGCGCGGAGAACCGGATCGTCTGCCACATCTGCGGCCATCTCGCGCTCGCCCCTTCCCGCTGCCCCGAGTGCAAAGACCCGGGGATCCAATACAGCGGCGTCGGCACGGAGAAGGTGGAGGAGGCCGTCACGCGCCTTTTCCCGCAGGCCGTGGTGCGGCGCATGGACGCCGACACGATGACGCGCAAGGAGGCATACCGGGAGACGCTCACCGCCTTCCGCATCGGCAAGATCGACATCCTTCTGGGCACGCAGATGATCGCCAAGGGGCTGCATTTTCCCAACGTTACGCTGGTCGGCATCATCAACGCCGATCTCGGCCTGCACCTCCCCGATTTTCGCGCGGGCGAGCGCACTTTCCAGCTCCTCACGCAAGTAGCGGGCCGGGCGGGCCGGGGGGATGTGGAGGGGGAGGTCTTTGTCCAGAGCTTCACACCGCACCACCCGGCCATCCAGTTCGCGCGGCACCACGACTACGACGGCTTTGCCGAGCAGGAGACGGAGTGGCGCAAGCAGTGGGATTACCCGCCGTTTAGCAAAATGCTGCTCATTACCGCGCGTTGCCCGCACCAGGAGCGGGGCCGCTTCTCGCTCGAAACGCTGGCGCGGCGGCTGCGGGAGCACCTCCCGCCGCACACGAACCTGGGCGAACCGACCCCCGCGCCGCTGGAGAAAAGCCACGGCAGCTTCCGCTTCCACCTGATGGCGCGCACCCGCTCCATCCAGAAGCTCACGCGCGCGCTCCACGAAGTGATGGCGAAGCTCACCTTCCCGGAGGATGTCACCGTGACGGTGGATGTGGATCCCTACCAGCTTTTGTAGAAGGGTGG
>CAZYVL010000185.1:0-2703 GCA_964651005.1 uncultured Chthoniobacteraceae bacterium
CCGGTGATCGGGTTGCGCTTGTGCGGCATGGCGGAGCTTCCCTTCTGGCCGGGGGAGAAGTACTCCTCGACCTCCAGCACCTCGGTGCGCTGGAGATGGCGGAACTCCGTGGCCCAGCGGTCCACGCTTGCGCCGATGAGGGCGAGCGTTTGCTGGAACTCGGCGTGCCGGTCGCGCTGGACCACCTGCGTGCTCAAGGCGGCGGGGAGGAGGCCGAGCTTTGTGCAGACGGCCTCTTCCACGCGCGGGTCGAGGTGCGCATGGGTGCCGACCGCGCCGGAGAGCTTGCCGACGCGGATGCGTTCCCGCGTCTGCCGGAGCCGCTCGATGGCGCGGCCAAATTCGTCGTACATCAGCGCCATTTTGAGGCCGAAGGTGATCGGCTCCGCGTGGATGCCGTGCGAGCGGCCGATCATCGGCGTGTATTTGAACTCGTTGGCGCGTTTGGCGATGGCGGTGCGCAGGGCGTCGATGTCTTCGAGGAGCAGCCCGGCGGCTTCGTTCATCTGGACGGCGAGCGTCGTGTCGAGCACGTCCGAGGAGGTCATCCCCTGGTGAATCCAGCGGGCGGCGGGGCCGACGTAGCTGGCGACGTTTTCGAGAAACGCGATGACGTCGTGGTTGGTCCGTTTCTCGATCTCCTGGATCTCCGGGAGCGAGAAGCGCCCTTTCTGGCGAATGGTTTCGGCGTCGGTCTTCGGGATCACGCCGATCTCGGCCTGGGCCTCGCAGGCGAGCGTCTCGATTTCCAGCCAGATTTCGTATTTGTGCTGCTCCTCCCAGAGCGCAGCCATTTTCGGAAGGGTATAACGGTCGATCACCCGGGGGAGGATAGAAAGCGCGACGCCGCTGAAAAGCTTTTTTCCGGCCCGGACGCCGGAACCGGGGGGAAATCGCAATTGAAAGGAGAGGATTTGCAATCCGAAGGAAGTTCGGCTTGCTTGGTTTGGTTTAAAAGAGACAGCCTGCACTTTCAACCTTGCGGAATCGCCCCTCCTCCCCTTGAGCCAATCGAACCAAGAAAAAGCCCTCCTCTTTGAGCGCCCGGTCTGGAACAAGATCGACGGCGTTTGGAAACCGCTCTACGGCGGGTTCCTTGATCTTGGCGCGAGCATCGAGTGGCACGACTTCCGGGTGGACGAGCCGCTCCCGTGGTCGGACAGCTTTCACCAGAACAGCCTGGAGATCTGCCTGAACTACACGGGGGCGGCGGAACTGCGGCTCGGCTCGCGGCTGCTCAAGCTGGTCAACGAGCAGATCGCCATCTACACCTCCCGCGAGGAGCCGCCCACGGCGGTGCGCCATGCGAACTCCGCGCACCGCTTTCTTACCCTGGAGTTCTCCATCGAGTACCTGCGCCGCGAGCTGGAGGGGATGATGAACGGGGTGATCCCGGGGATTCGCCGGTTCCTGGAAAGCCCGGAGCGGACCGATCTCTGGATCGAGGCGCGGCCGCTCCCGAGCACGCTTCTGGCCATTCGCGCGAGTTTGCTGGAGCCGCCCGTTGGTACGGCGGCGAAGACCGCCTGGTACCGGAGCAAGATTCTCGAAGTGCTCGCGCAGACGGTTTTCATCGGCGACAAGCCGGAGGAGCTTTTCTGCGAACGGCATAAGCGCCTGAACCGGGAGCGGATCGACCGGGTGCGCTATCTCATCCAGCGCGACATCGAGAACCCGCCGAGCCTCGACATGCTGGCGCAGGAGGTCGATTGCAGCCCGTTTTATCTCAGCCGCCTCTTCGCGGAGGAGGCAGGCGTCTCGCTCCCGAAATATCTGCGGCTCAAGCGGGTGGAGAAAGCGGCGGAACTGATCAAGGAAGGCGGGATGAGCGTCACCGACGCGGCGATGGCGGTGGGCTACTCCAGCTTGAGCGCGTTTCACAAGGCGTTTGTGGAGCGCCACGGCGTCTCGCCTAGCCAGTACGGGGTGAAGAAGGGGCGGCGGTAGGGGGGGCGGGTGAGGGGTGGAGATGAACTGAAGGAGCCGCCGATCCAGCCCTGCTCCGGGTGCTTAATCCTTGATTTTCGCGTCATTGTAGATCATGATCTGAAACGTGTCCGCGATACGGGGTTGTCAGGACCAAGGAGCATTCCCTTTTCTGAATAACACGCCGATGAGAACTTATCATTTCGGATTCCTGTTTTATTGTGCTATCTCCAGCTCATGTTTTTGCGCGATTAAAGATCCTGTCGCAGCCTATCTTGCTCTCCGAAATACGCCAGATTATGTCGTTTATCGCGGGGATCAGCAATTTTACTCTGATGATCGGGTGTATCGGATTGATGTCGATCTAAACAAGGACGGGGTAAGGGAGATTCTTGTCTCATCCTCAATGGATCAGGATGGTAAGCAAGGCAATGTTTTTTATGTTTTCAAGAAAGGGGCTGATGGGTATAACAGAATCGGAACAATACATCTTAATCCATATAGATTTTATCTCGGAAAGATCGGTGAAATTAATAAATATGGAATTGTAACATTCTGGCCGTCCGGTGGTGGCCAAGGTGGTTATTCAGCCTATCTTTTGGATGGAGATTCGATTGTGGAAAAACCAATCGGGGAAGTTAAGTATAATCGTAAAACGTCCAAAATGGAAGGCGTTGAGTTTCAGAAGGAATACGGGACTCCGGGTCATTCGATAGTTACTAATGCATTAACAATCATCGACGCCAATCAGTTGGCGAAGGATTATGGTGTCAAAGT
>CAZYVL010000186.1:0-2668 GCA_964651005.1 uncultured Chthoniobacteraceae bacterium
GAGCGCGCGCGATTTCCACCAGATCGCCGGGCGCGCCGGGCGCAAGGGGTTCGACTCCCTGGGCTGGGTGGTCGCGCAAGCGCCCGAGCATGTGATCGAGAATCTCCAGCTCGAACGCAAAAAGGGGAGCAAGTTCGTCAAACGGAAGCCGCCGGAGAAGAATTTCGTCAACTGGGACAAACAGACCTTCGCGCGGCTCATCGACGCGCCCCCGGAGCGGCTCGTTTCCCGCTTCCAGGTCTCGCACGGGATGCTGCTCAACGTACTCAGCCGCAAGGAGGAGGGCCGCCGCGCCATGCAACGGCTCATCGCCGCCTCTCACGAACCGGCGAAAGCGCGCAAGGAGCATCGCAAACGCGCCTGGCAGCTTTTTCGCGGGCTGCTGGAGCGCAACATCGTTGAGATCGTCCCGCCTTCCACCGACGAGGCGGGGGCTCCCGGTTCGCGGCTCCGGCTCAACGTCGCGTTGCAGGAGGAGTTCTCCATGAACCAAAGCCTCTCGCTCTATCTGCACGAGGCGCTCCCGCTGCTCGACCCGCAGGCGCCCGGCTACGCGCTCACCGTGCTCACGCTCGTGGAGTCGATCCTTGAAGACCCGGATGTCATCCTCCGCAAGCAGCTCGACAAGCTCAAGGGCGAGGCGCTCGCGGAGATGAAGGCCGACGGCCTCGACTACGACGCCCGCATGGAAGAGCTGGAGAAACTCGAATACCCGAAGCCGCACCGCGAGTTCATCTATTCGAGCTTCAACAACTTCGCCGCGCGCCACCCGTGGGTGGGCGGGGAAAACATCCGCCCCAAGTCGATCGCACGCGAGATGTTTGAGGAGTACCGCTCGTTTTCCGACACGGTAAAGGTCTACGACCTCCAGCGGAGCGAGGGGGTGCTGCTCCGCTATCTCTCCAGCGTGCACAAGACGCTGGCGCAGACCGTCCCCGACCCCGCGAAAAACGAGACGCTCCGCGAGATGGAAGTCTACCTGCGGGCGATGATCCGGCAGGTCGATTCCAGCCTCCTCGACGAGTGGGAGAAAATGCGCAACCCGGACTTCCGCCCCGGAGCGGAAGACAACGAACTGCGTCCGCCCGGCGCGGAGGAGGCCGCGCGCGACATCACCCGCGACCCGGTGGCGTTCACCGCCACGCTGCGCGACCGCCTCTTCGTCTTTTTGCGCGCGCTGGCCAGCTCGGAGTGGGAAGCGGCGCTGGCAGTGCTGGCCGACCCGGAATCGCCGGGCGCGGAGGAGGAGGGCGACCCGTGGAGCGCGGACCGGCTGCGGCAAGCCACAGAGGCGTACCTCGCCGGGCACCGCCGCCTCCGGCTCGACCCGGAAGCGCGCAACCGGCGGCATACCCACGTCATCCCGCTGGAAGAGAAGGAACGATGGCGCGTGCAGCAGATGTTGATCGACCCGGAGGAAGAGAACGACTGGGTGGCAGAGTTCGAGGTGGACCTCGCCCGCTCGCGCACAGCCGGAGAGCCGTCGCTGAAGCTGGTGCGGATCGGGAGCCTGGTGTGATGTGATACATGCCCCCCACGCAGGGAGCGCATTTGTTTTTGTGGCTCTGTTCGGCCCTGTTGCCAAACCGCTCGATCCGGAAGGATGGAATCCCGGGGACACTCCGGAAGCACCGGATTTTCAAAAACCTTTCAAACGGAACCGCTGAAAGCCTGTAGATAAGAGTGCTCGGGGGGGGACTTGAACCCCCATGCCTTGCGGCATACGCCCCTCAAACGTACGTGTCTGCCATTTCACCACCCGAGCTTTTGTGATGGGCCGTTAGTTCTACCACGGGTTTTCCGGGGGGCAAGTGAGTTTTTTCGATTCTTGAGAATTTCGTGGCCTGGCGGAAAATAGGAGCCATGCCTTCCGCCGCACCCCGCTCCTCCCCTCCCGGCCTCCCCGATGAAGCCTCTCCGGAAGAGCCGGGGGCCGACCAGGACGGGGAACCGTGGCTGAAAATCGACTTCCACCTTCACGCCAGCGAAGACCCGTTCGACGAACTGGAGCACTCGGCGATCGACCTGCTCCACCGCGCCCGCGCCCTCGGCTTCGACGCGCTGGCGATCACGCTGCACGGGCATGTGCTCGCGCGCAGCGAAATCTCGGACGTCGCGCGCGATCTCGGCCTTCTCCTCATCCCCGCCGCCGAGATGCGGCTGGATGGCGCGGACGTGGTGATCGTGAACCTCCACGAAGAAGAGGCGCGGGAGATGCGCCATCTCGGCGATCTGGAGACGCTCCGGCAGCGACGGGGCGGCTCGGTCTTCATTTTCGCGCCGCACCCCTTCTACGTCCTGGGCGGCTCCATCGGCGGCCAGCGCCTGCTCGAACACCTCGACCTCTTCGACGCCATCGAGATCAGCCATTTCCACACCCGCCTGCTCGATCCCAACCGGAACGCACGGCGGATCGCCCGGCGCCACGGCAAGCCGCTCATCGCCACCTCCGACGCGCACCGGCTCGATTACTTCGGCGACCACTACACACTCGTCCAAACGGCGCGCCCGCCGTGCGCGGAGGCGATTTTCGACGCGCTGCGGGCCAACGCCTTCCGGGCGGTCTCGCCCCCGTGGCCGCTCGCCCGGTTTTTGCGTTACGCCTGGTGGGTCTTCGCGGAACACGAGTTCCGGCTGCTCCAGGCGCGGCTTGCGGGGCATTGACCCC
>CAZYVL010000187.1:0-2666 GCA_964651005.1 uncultured Chthoniobacteraceae bacterium
CGCTCGCCCTCTCCCTTGACTCGCTAGCTTTTACAGAAAAAAGTTTGCGCGGCCGACTCCCCCATTTGCCAAGGGAAGTTTGTATGGAAAACGATTCGATTGGAGTACAGTTTTCCGGCGCGATAAACCATGCCTTAACGGCATCGGATCGCAAAGGCTCCAATTCGTAAATGCATTTTCCGTTAGAACACCTGCTTATATACCCATATTTTTTTGGACAAGATGATTTACTAGAGCAAGTTATTCCTTGACAGTTGTTTCGAAAAGCCCCCGCCGAGCAAAGTAGAGCGCGAAGCTCCTCGCGGTTTTGCGGAAAGGGGGATATAAGAGTTCCCCCAACTACCAAGGTTGGAGAAAGGGAAACACCGTTCTTTTGCGATTTTTTAACATTCTCGGCAAACCATCTCTCGCCTTGTTGAGAAGCAGCGAGTTTGCCGACTGCGTCCGATGAAAGGCCTACCAGTTTACATCGATTCTTCCAATCACCGCTTGGGTTCGCGACGAACGCCTGAATGTAACTTAACCAATGAGTTGGCCATTTTTTGCTAATTACGACCTGGCGAATCCCCTCCTCTATTTCAAGTTTCCCGTGAGGACTAATGAATCGCCCTTCGTGATTTCTTAGTGCATCAGGAGAAATCACAGAAAAACCGCATTGTTCTGACAAAGGCAAGTTGCGAAATGTATTAATATTAACTGAATCCTTGCTCCAAGTATCTATAGCTATATATCTGAATTCCGGAAAAGAATCGCCTCGAGCTTTTGCTGCTTTTATGAGGCTGTTAGCAGCCTCAAGTCCGTAGGGACAATATGGCATCCAATAAAGCTCATAAGAAACCGAGTGATCGAGTCTGTTGAGGAAAATAAGGCCAAATATCCCTCCGATAACAGTCGTAATTAAAAGCCTTTTTGGGATCCAGCGCCATGCTGGCCGCGGGCTTATAAGATTCATTCAGATTCTTTCTTTTAGACGCGATGTCGTTAATTGTCTATTTTATAGATAAAGAATAAAACGTCAGCAAGCGAGAGCCTTTCATTCCTAGCAATCTCCACTTAAGGGGCGGGTCGCTCGCCTGGCAAAGACGAGAAAGAAAAATCAAGCATTGCGTTTCTGGTAGATCAATATCTGATATATTAACCTTAGCCAAATCCACCCCGCCTTGTTTGCCGCCGGTATGGAACAGCGTAATCGAATGCGACGAAAAATCGGTCTGCAGATCTCTCAAGATTTCAAAAGTCGGAGTATTTCTCCTTTTTAATCGCGGAATGTTGAATGATAAAATAGATTTTCCCTTTGGGAAAACTACAAGATATGTATTATCAATCTTGTAATTATATTCAGGAATTTGCTTGAATATTTTGGCCAGAAATTCCTCAAGCGAATAAATGCCCTCGACCTCAATGGAATACCTTGGAAGCTTCCAACCGACAATAGCATCGGGGTGTGTCGCCTTAATATTGCGTAATGTACTAAGGATGTTTTTTTCACCTAGCGATGTAGTGGCTGTGACTTTTGATTCCAGCTCTGTAATTTTATCGCTGATGCGGATTGCCTTTGTTTTGGGATCAAGATCCTCCATTTCAAAGCATACTGGAATATCAAATTTTTTCTCGATAGCATCAACTATTTCGCGAATATCTGCGTTTGGAACTCTAAATTTGAAATGCCGAGCGATTTCCGAAGGAGGTGCAGTTTGCTGCGCCGACAACTGATTAAATGAGAAAAGGATTGCGAATCCGAGCGAAAACAAATATATACGCTGACTCATTTTCATAATTATAAGGCTGTATTCCAAACACGATCGTAAGTGATTCCATCAATCCCTGTAGAAGCCGGAACTGTCGCAAAATATGTCCAACGACTCCAATCGTAGTAGGTTGTTCCACTAGGGGCCCTTATAGACCAATCGCAGGTATTAATATTAACACAGGTAGAGGATGGAGTCCAGTTGGAGTAATTACAGTCAGCTGTTAGATTGGTATCTGGCGCGACGTTTTCCCAGTTGATCGTAGTTCCAGGACCCGCGTTGCTCCCGGTAGTCATAGTAAACCCCATTTGACATCCGTCGACAAACATCGTACACCCTGTCTCGTTGACGGCCAAACCGCTAAAATCAACAGAGCAATTCTTCCTGTCTACTCGGATCGACCAATATCGACCGCGTCCGTGTGATCGCAATTCCGAACAAGCCAAATAAGGCCCCCCCGTATTGCTCCCCTCGTTTGGCTTTAGAACCGTAACGTATACAGAATCTACCTTAAGGAAGCCGCCATCATCTGTGCTGTTCGGGGCCGTATTGGAATCATCGACTTTTAAGCTAAGGGAGATCGCGGTAACCGGGCTGTTGGGAGCGGTCCAATGCTTTGGGCTGCCATTTGCCCCCCCAGTCAATGTTCCTTGGCCACCACCAACGACCCATTGAACGCCGGTTGTTGGATCAATGTAATCTTGAACGGCTGATCCACAGTAGCAATCTTTATCTTTTAGGTTTACTGCGGTCAAAAGTAGTTCCTTTCCCAATGCGATAGGAACTTTTCCTTCACATTCCGAATACGGCTGGATCTTCATCATTCCTTCTGGTTTTGTGCAAGCGTCAGTCTTTCCGCCCGCGGGCCGCGCAAACTTTTTTCTGTAAAAGCTAGCGAGTCAAGGGAGAGGGCGAGCG
>CAZYVL010000188.1:0-2651 GCA_964651005.1 uncultured Chthoniobacteraceae bacterium
CCGCCGGAGAGCGCCTTCGGCCTGCGGTCGAGGTACGGCTCGATCCCGAGGCTCGCGGCGGCGTCGCGCACGCGCCGGTCGATCTCCGCCTTCGGGTAGCGCCGCAGCTTCAGCCCGAAGGCGAGGTTCTCGTACACCGTCATGTGCGGGTAGAGCGCGTAGTTCTGGAAAACCATCGCGATGTCGCGGTCCTTCGGCGGCACGTCGTTGACCACGCGGCCGTCGATGGCGATCTCCCCTCCAGAAATCCCCTCCAGCCCCGCCACCATGCGCAGCGTGGTCGATTTGCCACACCCCGAGGGGCCGACAAAGACGACGAACTCCCGGTCGGCGATCTCCAGGTTGAAATCCCGCACGGCGGTCACTTCCGCGCCGTTGTTGCCTCTCTGGCCACTCTGGCCACTCCGGCTGCCTTCGCCTTTGTAGACCTTCGATACGTTCTGGAGACTTACTTTCGCCATGAGTGGTGGGAGTCGCTGGGTGCCAGGAGCGTCGCTCCGGGGCGGGTTTGGCGTCTGACGCTACGGCCAAACCGGCGGCGTGGGAAGGAGAAACCTGGCGCGGCGTCGCAGCGGGGTTGCCCCGAGAGCCCCAAGAGTCGAAAGCGGTTTGCTGCCTCCCCGCGCCCACGCAATCTCTTTACAAGCGGCGCATTTCGCAGATGATCTCGCTTCCCATGTCTGAGATTTCCAAAGCCTACGAGCCTCAATCGGTTGAGGAGAAGTGGTACGCCCGCTGGCTCGCGCAGGGATGTTTCACCGCCGACCCCGCCTCGCCCAAACCGGCCTATTCCATCGTCATCCCGCCGCCGAACGTGACGGGCGTGCTCACGCTCGGGCACGTGCTCAATAACACGCTCCAGGATGTGCTCGCCCGCCGCGCGCGGATGCTCGGGCACGAGGTGCTCTGGCTCCCCGGGACCGACCACGCGGGGATCGCCACCCAGACGGTCGTGGAACGCCAACTCCGCAAGGAGGAGGGGAAAACCCGGCGCGACCTGGGCCGCGAGAAATTCCTGGAACGCGTCTGGCAGTGGAAAGAGAAGCACGGCGGCATCATCATCGAGCAGCTCAAGAAGCTCGGCTGTTCGTGCGACTGGACGCGGGAACGCTTCACGATGGACGAGGGGTACTCGCGCGCCGTGCAGCGGGTCTTCGTCGATCTCTACCGCAAGGGGTTGATCTACCGGGGCAAACGGATGGTCAACTGGTGCCCCGCCTCGCTCACGGCGCTCTCCGACGAGGAGGTCATCATGAAGCCGCAGAACGGCACGCTCTACCAGATGCGCTACGAACTGGTGGAGCGCCCCGGCGAGTACCTCGAAATCGCCACCACCCGGCCCGAAACGCTCATGGGCGACACGGCGGTCGCCGTCCATCCGGAGGACAAACGCTACAAACACCTTGTCGGCAGCCACGTCTGGCGGCCTTTCCCGAGGGCGGCGATCCCGATCATCGCCGACGAGCATCTCGACCCGGAGTTCGGCACCGGCGTCCTCAAGGTCACGCCCGCGCACGACAAGGCGGACTTCGAGATCGGCCAGCGCCACCAGCTTGAAATCCTCGACGTGCTCAACCCCGACGGCACGCTCAACGAACTCGCCGGGCCGGAGTTCGCCGGGATGGAACGCTTCGCCGCCCGCAAGGCCGCGGCAGAAAAACTGCGCGAGCTGGGGCTGCTCGTCAAAGAGGAGCCGTACCAGCACAACGTCGGCTTTTCGGAGCGGGCGGACGTGCCGATCGAGCCGCGCCTGAGCCTCCAGTGGTTCTTGAAATACCCGTCGGTGGACGCCTCGCGCGAGGCGGTTCGCAGCGGCGCGATCGGGTTCCGTCCCGAGCGATGGGCCACCGTGTACGAACACTGGATGGAGAACATCCAGGATTGGTGCATCAGCCGCCAGCTCTGGTGGGGGCACCGGATTCCCGTCTGGTACCGCAACGGCGACCCGGGCACGCTCCATGTAGACACCGAGCCGCCCGCCGACCCGGAGAACTGGACGCAGGAGGAAGACGTGCTCGACACCTGGTTTTCCTCCTGGCTCTGGCCCTTCGAAACGATGGACGAGCCGACCCGCGCCAAGTTCTACCCGACGAGCGATCTCGTCACCGGCCCCGACATCCTCTTCTTCTGGGTCGCCCGGATGGTGATGGCCGGGTACGAATTCACCGGGGAGAAACCGTTTGGCAACGTCTTTTTCACCGGCCTGATCCGCGACATGCAGGGGCGCAAGATGTCGAAATCGCTCGGCAACTCGCCCAACCCGCTCGACCTCATCGCCAAATACGGCGCGGACGGCCTCCGCTTCGGCCTGCTGCGCATCGCCCCGCAAGGGCAGGACATCCGCTTTGACGAAAAGCAGATCGAAGAGGGGCGCAACTTCGCCAACAAGCTCTGGAACGCCGCGCGCTTCCGGCAGATGCACGGGCCGGTCAGCGCGGAGAGCGATCTCTCCACGCTCCCGCTCTCGGTCTACTCGCTCGACATCCTCGCGCGGCTCGACGACCGGATCGCCGCCGTCAACGCCGCGTATGCGGAATACCGCTTTCACGAAATCGCGCAGCTCCTCTACGACTTCTTCTGGAGCGAGTATTGCGACTGGTACGTGGAAGCCGCAAAGACGGAAATCTTCGGCGGCAACGAAACCGCAAAAG
>CAZYVL010000189.1:0-2573 GCA_964651005.1 uncultured Chthoniobacteraceae bacterium
CTAGGGGCGGTTTAGAAGTCCGCCGGGAGCTTGCGCCATTGCACCTGTTTCGGCTCCGGGGCGCGAGTCTATTTCTCCTTGAGCAGAGTGCGAATGACCCCTTCGCTCCCCCCGTCCGCATGGAGCGCGTTGAGAGTGCGCAGCCGCCCTTTCCGGTCGAGAACCCAGAGCGTCGGGAGAGCGTTGATCCCGAACTGCCGCACGAGCGGGCTTTTCCACCCCTTCCCGTCCCAGAGAACCGGCCACGGGAGCTTGAGCGCGGCGAGCGTCTCCTGCTTCGGGTCGAGACCGACGCCGAGAATGGCGAGATCGCCCGGCGCGAAGCTTTGCCGCAGGCGGCGCACCTCGTCGAGCGCCGCCGCGCTCGGGGCCGACCAGGTGGCGAAAAAGCAGATCAGCACGACCTGCCCCCGGAGGCTCGCGCTCTCCCGCGTGGCACCGTCCAGGGCGGAGCCGCGCAGGTCGATCGGCGTGCCCAGCAGCGCGAGGCGGCGGAGATCGTCATGCACCCGCGCGCGGTCGCCTTCGCTCCCCGCCGCTTTCAGCGCATCCTGGAGGATCGCCTGTTTCTGCCGGGGCGCGTTGTCGTAGAGAGTGGCGATCTCCGCCAGCAGCCGGGTCCGCCGCCGGTCGTCGGGATAACGCTGGCAAAACGCCCGTACCCCGGCAAAGAGCGCCTCGCGCTCCTTCTCCGAGGGATGCGTCACCCCGCGCATGGCGAGCGAGAGCCGGGCAAAGGCGACATCCGCGCGGCGGCTCGGCGGCACGCGCCCTTCCATCGCCTCCAGCAGACGCGCCGCCGCGTCGTAGAGATCGGGTTGCCCGGCGAAGTCTCCCCGCATGGAGAGGAGATGGGCCAGCCGGAGTCCCGCATCGACGATGCGGGGATCGTCGGGATGGTTTGCCAGAAAACGGCGGAGCGCCGCCTCCTGCCGGGCGAGAAAGGCGAGCGCCTGCTCGCGCGCCTGGTCGCGGCTGGTGGCGGGTTGCCTCGGCTCGGCGTCGAGCGCCAGCACAGCCTGCCAGTCGCGGTCGGCCTCGGTCGCGGAGGCTGCCGCCGGGAAAAAAGCGGTTGCCAGAGAGAGGGCCAGAGCCACGGTTGCGGAGCGGAAGGAGAAGCGGAAGGGGAGCTTCATGAATCAGGCAGGCGCAAGGTCGCCACCAGCGGGCGGTGATCGCTCGCCGCATTCCATCCCGGCTTGCGGTAGAGATAGCAACGGGCGCGCTCCACCGACCGGGAGAGCGGCTTGTTGACGAAAAGATAGTCGATGCGGGCGTAGGTGTCGTTGACGTGCCAGTAGTGCGTCCACCGGTCGCCCTCGCTGTCTTCCAGAGGCAGGGCGGTCAGCGCGTCGGGTGCGCCGCGAACGCTTGTGACCTCCCGGATCGCGGGGCGTTCCTTGGTATCGTTGAAATCGCCGAAGAGAAGCAGCGGCGTCTGCGGATCGGCTTTCAGGATCGCGTCGAGATGCTTGCGCAGGAGGCGCGCCTCCTGGCGGCGCAGGAGTTCTTCGCCGTCGCGCGTTTCGAGCTTCGACTTCAGGTGTACGCCGACGATCCGCAGGCGGGTCTTGTCGCCGAGCGCAACAGTGACGTCGAGAATGCCCCGCCGCACCTTTTCCAGCGTGCCGTTGGCGCTGTAGGAGAGGTCGGTGGCGGAGTTCCGCGCCACGATCGGGAAGCGGCTGGCGAGCGCGAGATGCCGGTCGGGATCGGCTGCCGCGACGTATTCGAAATCGACGTACCCCAGCCCCGCCGCCGCGAGGCGGCTGCGGAACTGCGCGAACTGGGGAGGCGGTCCCATCTCGGCCACGCCGAGGATGTCGGGGTTGATCTCCCGGATGATCGCGATGACGGCCTCAGCGGCCTCGGCGGATTTCCCCGGCTTGGCCCGTTCGGGATGGTTTGCGTCGGGCAGCGGAGCGTAGTTCTCCACGTTGTAACCCGCGAAAACCACCTCGCGGCCCGAAGCAACGCCCGGGAGGCGGGAGAGCCAGAGGCCGAGAGCGAAGAAAAGGAGCAGGCGGCGCATCCGGCGAGAGAGACAACAACGCGAACGAGAAAACGCGGTCAGGCCAAGCCGGCGCGCGCGGAAAACGCGGGAACGCCGGGCCAGCCCGGGAACAACAGGGGGGGGCGAGCGCGGGACGAAGCGGGATTACACCTGCTTACACCTGCGGCTTCTCCAAAGCAGGAGCGGGGGCGGCTGCCGCCGTCGCCGCTTCCGGCGAAGAGGCGCTTGCCTGCTCCACGGCTTCCGGATGTTCAGCCGTCGCGGCCACGGTGGCGCTGGCGGGCTGGGCCGTGTGTTCCTGAAGCTCGGCGGGGCGGACCACGGCGGGTTCCCCCGCGCGGTGGATCTGCCGCTCCATGTCATCCTTCGCCTTGGTGAATTCGTTCATCGCCTGGCCGAGTCCGCGGGCAAGCTCGGGGAGGCGCTTCGCGCCGAAGAGAAGGAGCACGACAAGCAGGATAATCAGCGTGTCAGGCCCGTTCAGATTGAAAAGTGACGAGACGATGTTCATACCTTAATGAGATACACCTCCCCGCGGCGATTGCAAAGCAAAGGTGGC
>CAZYVL010000190.1:0-2566 GCA_964651005.1 uncultured Chthoniobacteraceae bacterium
CTACGTCTATTCCACCGCCGCGCAGGATTTGTCAGGGCTTCATGCCATCGCGGCGACCACCCTTTGCAAGGAGCAAATCGCATGAACTGGCTATCTGATTCTATTCTCTTTCCCGAACGGCTCTTCGTTACCGAAACGCTTGACACGGATGCGCCCGCTTTTGAACCGGAGTTTCTCGCAGAGTTTTTTGGCCGGTACTCGGTAGACACGGCTGCGAATACGCAATCCATCGACGGAACTGCGGTGATCCAGTCTTACACGGAGTCCGATCCCGTGCTGGCAACGATCTTCCCGGATAACGCGCCGCTGACGCGTTTTCGCAAGGCGTCCATTTTTGATGGCACGCTGCCGCTGGAGCGCGCGGAGGGCGGGTACGTCCTGCGCTGCTGCTGGCCGGAGACGTTTATCGCTGATCTTCAACGTGATCCCCAGCCCGAGCCGGAGTGGTTCGCCGGGGTGCAGATTCTTTGATTTCCCATGTTTCAATCTCATTTCTCTGATGTGGCAAAGGTGGCCGGGGTCAACACGACCGCGATCGTCCTTTCGCTTTCCGGTGTGGAGGCGGCCATCCGGCTTGCGGGGCTTGTGGCCGCGCTCGTTTATACTTGCCTGAAAATCGCCGATTGGGTTCGCGATCGGCGGGAGAGGAGCGCCGGGCGGGCAAGTCCGGACAAGAGCCTGCTGCTGCTTTGGGTGGCCTGGATCTGCTTTTCCGGCGTGACCGGGTGTACCTCCGTGGCGCGCCGCCCTCCGGCGGTCGCCGTGGCACAGTCGATCCAGAGCGCGAGCGTGGGCGCGGTTCGTGCGCAGGCTTCGGCCCGGCGGGCGGAAGTGGCGATCCGTACGGCAGCCGAGGCGGTGACGGCGCTCGAAGCCTCGGCGGCACCCGGGCAACGGCCCGCTGCGGCGGTGGTCCGGCAGTCGCTCAAGACGGCGCAGCAGCAGGTGACGGAGGCCGGGGCGCAGTTGGTGGCGATCACCAACGCGCTTGCCGACTCCGACGCGCGGCTTTCGGCGGTGCAGAAACAGGCCGACAAGCTGGCAACCGCGCTGGTGTCCGCAGAGGCGAAGGTGGCCGCGTATCACCGGCTCAAGTTCTGGCTGATGCTGGCGGCTGCCGGGATGGCGTTTTACGTGGCGCTACAGTTGGTTCCGCCGCTGATTCCCTACCGTTGGGGAATCGCGGCGGGGGCGGGCGCGGCGGCGGGAAGCGCCTTGTGGATGATTCTGTAACACTGAGTTTTTTTCCATGATGAATCCTTTCTCTCTTTTCTGGACGCTGGCGGCCTGTCTGCTTCTCGATCTCCTGCCGTGGACCCCTGCCTTAATCAAGCGGGTGATCTCCTCGTGGCAGGGGCTGGCGGCGGGAGCGGTCGCGCTGGGGGTTTATCTCGCGCTCCCGGCGTGTCTCCGCCGGATCGACCCGGGCGCGGGGGTTTTTGATGCCGGGTTTTTGCAATGGGTGGGGCTGGCGACGGTCCTTTACTTCGCGGGAATCTTTGTGGCGTGGCTCGGGTGGCAGATCGCCTGGCGCTCGCTGGACCGGGCGGCGGACCGGGCACTCGACGGCTGGCTGGCCGATTTCCGGCCCCGCCATCGCTGGCTGCTGGCCCAGGGAGCTTTCGCGCTGATGCTTGGTTACTGGCTTCTTTGCCTCTGGGTGGTGCCGCTGTAATGCCGACGCATGGAAAAAAGGCGGGGCGGGGGGCGTCGGGCGCACTGGGAATGTTGGGCGCATTGCTCGCGGGAGCTGTGTGCGCGGCCAACGGTGCGCCCGCGCCTCCCCGGCAGGCGGTGCTCGACGCGGGCCGCCGCCTGCTCGGGACGACGGAAGCGACGGGGCGCAACGACGGGCCGGTGATCGAGGCGATCCTGAAAGCCGTCGGGCTGAACCGGGGCGATCCGTACTGCGCGGCGTTCAACTTCTGGTGCTACCGGGCGGCGGGGCTGGCGGAGCGGGTGCCACGCTCTGGGTGGTCACCCGCCTGGGTTGCCTCCCCGACCTGGAGGCGGGGCAAGGGCCGCACGCCGCGCCCGGCGGATGCGTTCGGCATCTGGTTCGCCCGCAAGCGGCGGGTGGCGCACACGGGGCTGATCGAGAAGTGGGGAGCGAAGTCGGCAGTGACGATCGAGGCGAACACCAGCCCGAGCGCGGAGTTCGGCGCGGCATCCGACCGCGACGGAGATGGCATCTGGCGCAAGCGGCGGCTCATCCGGCAGATTGATGCGGTGCGAGACTGGATTGACAAGAAATAGTCATCGCTCTGGAAGCCTTTATTTAAGAGGCTTTCAGGCCGTTCGTGTGGAAATTTGCACGTTTTTGCTCTGCTGCCTATAGACGTTTTTTTACATCTGTTGCACAACATCGGGCATGGAAAACAAGCAGGCCAACGAGGCCGCAAATCCAGAACAAACCACGCCCGCAACGGGAGTGGAGAGCACCCAAGAGACTCCCGCTACGAAGGAGGAACTGCTGGCTGCCATGTCGCAGATGCCTGCCGAACCAGCGGCAAGCATCGAAGGGCAAGAGCAGGGACAACATGCCCCTGACTTGCCCCAGAAAATC
>CAZYVL010000191.1:0-2532 GCA_964651005.1 uncultured Chthoniobacteraceae bacterium
TGGGGTTGACTTGCAAGGCGTCAAAAAACTTCCGCCGCGCATGCGCCCAGCAACCCGCGTGCACGATCACCAAGGCCGGTGTAAAAGTCTTTCTGTAAAAGTGCTTGGCTCTCTGAGCGCCCCCTGCGGGGCGTCGGAGTGCCGGCGAGCGTAGCGAGCCCAACGCAGACGCCCCGCAGGGGGCGCTTGCGCAAAGCTCGCAGGGAGTGGGCCGGCCGGTTACGGACGACGCAAGATTCCCCCTCCCTGTGACAACCCGATGACGACAATGTGACGTTTTCGTGAAAGCGGCAGCGCGCTCCGCCGCCGTCTTCGGGCTGGAAACTCCGCCCCGGGTGCCGCAGATTGGGCGCGCTCGCCATGCTGCCGAAATACTCAAAAACCTTTGCCATCGGCCTTCAGAACACCTTCGTCTACCGCTGGAACATCCTCTTCCGCTCGATGTTCGGGCTGCTGCCGCTGGCGGGGATCGTCTTTGTCTGGCGGACGATTTTCGCCGAGGGGAGCGGCAAGATCGTGACGTACGACTACAGCACGATGATCTGGTACTTCATGCTCGTCTTCATGGTGAACAACCTCGTGACGCCGACGGAGGACGAGTGGCAGATCGCCGCCGACATCCGCGACGGGCAGATCAGCGCCTTTCTGGTGAAGCCGCTCAATTACCTCGGCTACCGCGTCTCGCTCTTCCTCTCCTACCGGCTCATCTACACGTTCGTCACGCTCGTCCCCCTCGCCCTTGTCTTCGGCTGGTTTTCCGATTTCGTCGCGCTGCCCCAGAACCTGGTCACCTGGCCGCTCTTCTTCCTCTCCCTGGTCCTCGCGGCGGCCATCGCCTTTCTCATCGCCTACACCGTCGCGCTGACCGCCTTCTGGTTGCTGGAGATCAGCACGCTCGTCTTCATCATCTACTCCTTCGAGTATTTCCTGAGCGGGCAGACCTTCCCCATCGACATCATGCCGGAGTGGTTCAAGAATATCCTGATGCTGCTCCCCTTTCCGTATGAAATCTTCTTCCCCGTGCAGGTGTTCATGGAGAAGGTGCAGGGGGAGGCGCTCTGGAGGGGGCTCGGCATCCAGGCGCTCTGGGCGGTGCTGATGTGGGCCGCCTCGCAGTGGCTCTGGCGGCGCGGCGTGCGCAAGTACCAGGCAGTGGGGGGGTGATCCGATGCGCCGTTATCTGGAAATCTACGCGATCATGCTGCGCAACTCCCTGATCCGGGAGATGAACTTCAAGGCGAACTTCCTGCTCTGGATCGTCGTGGAGCTTTGCTGGTTCGGCGGGCAGATGATCTTCATCGAGGTGCTCTACCGGCATGTTGGGTCGATCGGCGACTGGACGAAGTGGCAGATGGTGCTGCTGCTGGGCACGCACCAGTTGATCGGGCAAATCTTCCAGGCGTTCTTTTTCGTCAACGTGGCGAACATCCCCGAGCTGGTGCGCACGGGGAAGATGGATTTCATGCTGCTGCTGCCGGTGGACTCGCAGTTCGCCGTTTCCACGCGGCAGTTCGGCCTCGATAACGTGGTCAACGGCCTGGTAAGCCTCGGGATCATCGTCCTCTCTCTCGAACGGCTGCGCCTGCGGCCCGATCTCTCGCAAGTGCTCCTCTTCGCGGGGACGCTCGGCTTCGGGGTGGCTGTGCACTATTGCGTCATGTTCTTCCTGGCCACGGTCTCCTTCTGGGTTGTCCGCGCGCAGGGGCTTTTCTCCGGCTACTTCAACACCTTCTCGCTGGCACGCTACCCGGATGTCGTCTTTCACGGCGTCTTCAAGATCGTCTTCTCCTGGATCGTGCCGATCATCCTCATCGCCAACGTCCCCTCGCGCCTGCTGATGGGTTCGTTCTCCGGGTCACCGCTCCTGCCGCTGCTGCAACTCGCGCTCGGAGCCTGCCTCGTCGTCGTGGCGAGCCGCCTCTTCTGGAAATTCGCCCTCGCGCGCTACACGAGCGCGAGTTCGTGAGGAATCCGCACGCGCAAAATTCCTTCCCGCCTTCCGGGGGTGGAGAACCGCCTTCACCCCCCCTTTTTCCCTCTGAAAACCGGGCCGCCGGATTTGGCGGATATTCCCCTTGCGCCCCCGTGGGAAAGCCGCTACATATTCGCGCTCAATTTTTTGGGCAGCCCCGATACTCATGGCAAACGCGAAAAGAGAAGACCCGACACGCCCGATCCGTTCGACCGCCTCCGCGAAATCCGGCAGCGCCCCTCGTGCCGCCTCGAAGTCGCGGGCAGCGGCTGCTTCGCCTTCGCGGGAAGCCAAACCTGGAAAACCCATGTCCAAAAACAAGCCCTCCAACTCGAACAACACGTTCCGTCCTCCCGAGATCAAGCAGCCCGCGACCGACGCAACCTTGACGCCCTTCCTCAAGAAACAGAAGGCGCGCCTGCTCGCCCTGCGCGACAGTATGCTCGATTCGATGGCCGGAATGGCCAAGGACAACCTCCGCTCCCGGGCGGAAGGGAACGAGGCGAGCGCCTTCGGGATGCACCAGGCCGACGCGGGGAGCGACGCCTACGACCGCGATT
>CAZYVL010000192.1:0-2531 GCA_964651005.1 uncultured Chthoniobacteraceae bacterium
ACTGGCCTGCACGCCGTGTCGCGGAATTGACGCCGATGGCCTGGCAGGCGGCGGGTCAGGTCAAGCCGGGCGGGTAAGATTGCATGCACTTGTTGAGCTTCCTGCATCCGCCTACTGCTTGCCAGATGCGGTTGACCGGGCGGTTACCGTTCGGCAGCGCGTACGCAACGGCCCGCCTCAGCATCCTGGCGCTTGGGTGCACGATCCTCCTCTTTGGGCTCGATGGCGCGATCTGCCTGCTCATGGCTCTTCCGCTGACGCTGGCGCTCGCCTTGATCGGCACCAAACTGGGGCAATGGGTCGGCTCCTCGCTGGAAAAGCCCGCCAGTTCCACCCTCGTGGCCCTGCTTTGCCTCGGCTTTCCGTTTCTGGTCGGCTTTGAGCACGCCACGACGAAGGAACCGAAGCTCCGATCCGTGACCAGTTCCGTGGTGATCGACGCTCCCATCGAGGAAGTCTGGAATACGGTGATTGCCTTCCCCAAAATCACCGAACCGCCCAAAGGCATTTTCCGCCTCGGCATCGCTTATCCAACCAAAGCGCGGATCGAAGGGCATGGACCGGGAGCCGTCCGCTACTGCACCTTTTCAACCGGAGACTTTGTCGAGCCGATCACGGAGTGGGAGGAACCGCATCGGCTCACGTTCAACGTGGCCGAAAACCCGCCTCCCCTGCGGGAGTTCACGATCTACAAGAAGCTCCACGCGCCCCATCTCCAAGGTTACATGGTATCCCGGCGCGGCCAGTTCCGCCTCTCGAAGCTTGGCGAAAAAGTCCTCCTGGAAGGGACCACCTGGTACACCCATTCGATTGCGCCGGACTTCTACTGGGGACCGATCTCCGACGAGATCATCCACCGCATTCATCTCCGGGTTCTCAACCACATCAAACGCCACACCGAAGAACGCGGCTGATCGGTGGGCTTTGCCGGTTCACCCCCCCGAATCGATCATGGATGAAGGCCGATGATCCGAAGCTTATCGGGATTTTTGAGATCGCGCGAAAACTCGAAATCAAGTCGAAGAGGCTCAATCATTCGCAACAAACAGACGTTGCTCGATCTGCTATACAATCCGTCCTGAAATTTAATAGACCCAAGCTTCACATCAGCAAATAGAGCTTTAAGCTTTTCCGGAGTGATCGCGTGATGCCTTTTTTGACTGAGTGCTTTCCAGTCAACATAATCAACTTTCACCAAACGCTCCCGACCCTGCGACGCAGCGACAAGGGCTATTACTAACTTTTCTGCATTTGATTTGAGATCACTATCGTTCGCCTGATTTTTCATCAGAGCCAAACCAAAAATAGCCCCAACCACCATTATTCCAATTAGTAATTTTTGCTTCATAGTATAGAGCATTAAAATGGATTTTTTGATTGTTTTCCCGGATTTGCCCAGTCTTTAGAGCTGTCCCCACTAACCCCATTCGCCTGCATCTCGCAATAAACCTCCTCATCATCTCCATACGGAAACCCCGTAAACGAAACATCCTTTGTTTTGTCAAAATCATCAGACGCATGTGCATCTTCCCAGTCATCTGGAAGTTCATCCTGATCAGAATCTGTTTTCCAATGTCAAATGCCATTAGACTAGTTCGCCAATTCATATCGACTTGGTAATGAGTCTTTTCGTGCATCAATGTTGCTTTTAGAGTATCGATACCTTTTCGATCTATAGTCAGTCCCCGCAGAGGAATACTGTTCATGTCCTGCTGACGCCGGGCCATGTATAGTAATGGGGAGAGGTCGGATTACTATTGTATTCAGCGTGCTCCCCAGATGCACCAGCGGCCTAACTATAGGTTCCGCTTGTCAAATCGTAATCTGTCACGGCTGTTTCGGCCCAGTAAAAACACCAGTTTGGCGTTGTTGCTGCCCCATTCCCAGGATGATTTGTCGCATCTTTTAGAAAAGAGATTTCGTAGTTAGCCTCTGCAATCAAGCTATTCCGATATTTCAGGCGAGCCTTTTTTTTACCAAACGCCGAATAAGAGTTTTAAAATGTACATCATTTCAAAATTTATTTTCTATTATTTTTTACATGTTTTTTTGCATATTCTATGCACTCCGAAATATCCTTTTTTCTCGATACGTCGGCAGGCGCTCCCTTTGGCCAAAATGATGCTGTTCCAAATATCAAAGAAGCAGAATCATCATGTTCATTCCATTTTCCCAAAATTAAAACTGATTTATTTAAATTCTCTCTCCCCCAAGAATTCAACGGAAAGCTAAACTCGGGATATGGAGAAACAATCTTAACAAATTTTCCCAACAGATCCTTGTCTCCTTTAATAACCTCTTTTACTAAACCGCAAAAACACTCATCATTTTGTTTTTTTAATTTAACCAAAAGAATAACATCGGAATTTAAAATTATCTCCTGAGAAGCCGGAACAGGAACATCCACAGAATAAACAGAGATCGAGGCTATTATTCCGAATACAAGCATGCAAAAATAAGTTTTAATCATCATATTTATTCACAGCCATCCCATAGCCGAAGAAAAAAGTGTTGGAGTGGCGATGTTAACC